>NZ_JAAQWK010000013.1:0-214912 GCF_012985445.1 Pseudomonas sp. WS 5532 | reverse complement strand
GAACAATCGACATTAGTAAGCCTGATTATGGTCAATAATGTGTCCACCATGTCCCCGCACATGTGTCAACCATGTGTCCGGTCCGTACATGTCTTTACAAAAGTGACCCGCTGTAAGAGCGGAACCATAGGCTGCCGTTACCGCAGCAACGGATATGTACACCGCCCACCGCCCACCGCGCCAAGGCAATAAGGCTAACGCAACGGCCCCAACACCTGCCGATACCGCTCCACCCCCTGGGGCGTCTGCCTGACCAGGCTGATCTCCATGCCCAACGGATCCTCCCGCCGATTGCCACTCAGCTGCCGCCAACCCTTGTCCGCCTCCCACACCCGAACCTGCACATCACTGACCCCGCTCAACACCACAACCCCGCCTTTGGCCGCCGGCAACGGAAAGCGCTCCCGCGCAGGCGCCGCCGCACGGTACAGGCTGTCGCCCTTGAGCCACCAGCGCACGCGTTGCAATCCATCTCCGGCCACCGGTGCACTGCGAATCACCTCCAGCGTAAAACCCTTGCTGTCGGAGCTGCGCACCGTCACGGCGGCCAACCCGGCAGGTTTGGCGGTGTCGTCTTCGGTTGGGCCAGGCGCGCTCAGTTCCACGCTGGCGCGCAGGCTGACATCGCGTTGCAGCTGGTTCAACGCCCGCAACAGCGCTTCAGTCTGCTCCGTGCTGGCCTGCAGGTGCTGGTCGGCGCGGGTCACGCTGTCGAGCCCACGCCAGGCGATCAGGCTGACCACCGCCATCAGCATGATCGCCACCATTACTTCGATCAGGGTGAAGCCTTGCTGGGATGGGTTCATGGTTGAGTCACCACACGCATCAGCCCGGCCGCATCGCGCTGCAGGCTGAGGCTGTATTGGCCATCGGACAGCACCACGCGCACCGGCGGGCTGATCCATTCGGCGTCGAGTACCAGCACCCGCCCGGGTTCGATTGAGACCTGCATCGGCGTGTGTTCCCACGGGCGCGGGCGCAGTTGGCTGTCGCCCTTGAAGGTCTCGATACCTGAACCGTCATCACTGCGGCGGTTGAAGCCAAAGCCCTTGGCGTCGGCGCGCCAGGTGATGGGGCGCCCGTCCGCACGGGCTTCAGCCTGGGCCACTTGCAGCAGTTGGCTCAGGCGTTCGGCATCCTTGTGCAGCAGGTGCAGCGGGTCGGGCTTGATGGTCAGGCTGATGGCGGCACTGGCAATGCCGATGATCACCAGCACCACCATCAACTCGATCAAAGTAAAGCCTTGCTGTTTCATCGCCCGACTCCTGAACAACTGGTGAGCTTGTGAAATAAAAACGTGCGAATTGGCCTGTAGGCTGAAAGCACGCACAGACAGGAGGTCCCGCTCATGGCATTTGCTCTTCGATTTTCGCCCGCCCACGGTGTGCAGGCGCTGGCCTTGTTGGCGGCCCTGGCCGGGGTGGCGGTGTGGACGCCGTTGCTGCTGACATCCGCCGAGTCCCACACGCCCCAGGTCGCGCCCCAGACGCTGGCGGCGCGCAGTGACAACCCGGCGTTGCAGTGGTTTGCCAGCGCGCCCTCGGCGTTGCAGGTCAAAGTCTCGGGCGTGCTCGCCGGCGCGCGTGGCGCGGTGGCGATCCTCAGCCTTAACGATGGGCCGCCGCGCAGCTTCCTGCTCGGCGAGCGTTTGGGCCCCGGAGTGCGGCTGACGGCCATTGAAGGTGATGGCGTGGAGATCGAGCGCGGCGGCGAGAAGCTGCGCGTCAACCTCGACAAGTTGCCGGACGCGCCCGCATTACCGTCACTCACTCGGCCATGACCTGGGTCGCCAGACGCGCCAGCGGCGGCGCTTCGCGGCTGGCATCGAGCACCAGCAGGCTGACCTGAAACAGGCGGCCCTCGGCGTTGATGGTCTGCTCACAGCGCAGCTTCAGTCGGCCCTGGTCACAGTCGAAGGTCTTTTTGCCGCTGCGTAGCTGTCCGCCCAACCGCAGCTCCGCCAACCGACTTTGCCCGGCCAGCAACGCGATGGATTTGTCGCGCAGCAGGCCGTTGCTCTGGGTCATCAACCCGGCCACGCGCACGGCGGCCGCCATGGCTACAGCAATGATCGCCAGCGCCACCAGCACTTCAATCAGGGTAAAGCCTTGCTCCTTGCGGCGGCTGTACATGGCGCTCTCAAAGCCGGGAAACAGGCCCGCAGACTAGCGCCGGCAGTTGACCGATTAGCGACCAAACCTCCCGAGGATTTTCAATACGACTGACATGTGTTCTTGCAACACTGCGCCACGAAATGCACCCAAGCCAAGGAATGTCGAGATGGAAATCGCGCCCCTAACGTCCCCATTGCCAGGCCCGCGCGGCCAACGTGGCTTCACCTTGATCGAGATCATGGTGGTGGTGGTCATCCTCGGGATTCTGGCGGCGATGGTGGTGCCCAAAGTGCTCGATCGGCCCGACCAGGCACGGGCCACGGCGGCCAAGCAGGATATCGGCGGGTTGATGCAGGCGCTGAAACTCTATCGGCTCGACCACGGCAGCTACCCAAGCATGAACCAGGGCTTGAAAGTGCTGGTAGAACGCCCGGCCGACGCCAAGAACAGTAACTGGCGCGCCTACCTGGAGCGCCTGCCCAACGACCCGTGGGGCAACCCTTATCACTACCTCAACCCCGGCGCCAATGGTGAGGTCGATGTGTTCTCCCTGGGTGCCGACGGCAAACCGGATGGCGACGGCGTGAATGCCGATATCGGCTCCTGGCAGTTGTAAGGCCCGCCATGAACAGGCATTCGCCCGCAGCGGCGAAGCAGCGCGGCATGGCGATTATCAGCGCGCTGCTGATCGCGGCGGTGGTGGCGGTGATCGCTGGCGCCATGCTCACACGCCAGACCGTCTTCACCCGTAGCCTTGAGGCCGAGCAACTGCGGGTGCAGGGCCAGTGGCTGTTGCTGGGCGCGCTGGAACAGAGCCGCCTGTTGCTGTGGGACGCGCGTAAAAAGGATGTGTTGACCCGCCTCGACCAGCCGTGGGCACGCGCCCAGGGCGGTGTGTTTGAAGGGCGGCTGGAGGATGAACAGGGCAAGTTCAATCTGCGTAACCTAGTCAATCGCCAGCAACAAGATGACGAGCAATTGCAGCACTTCGAACGCTTGTGTCGGCTGATCGGCGTCGACCCGGCCGTGAGCCGTCGCATCAGCCAGCGGGTGATCGGCTCCTATGACCAGCGCGTTGTACACAAAGGCGCGTCGGATGAGCGCCTGCCGGCCAAATACCCGATGTTGCGCAGCCTCGATGACCTCAGTGGTATTGAAGGCATCGACCCACAGGTGCTGCGGCGCCTGCACGCTTTTGTCAGCGTGCTGCCCGGCAACACCTGGGTCAACGGCAATACCGCCAGCGCCGAAGTGCTCAGCGCGGTGGTGCCGCTGCTCAGCCTGGCCCAGGCCCAGGCGCTGGTGGCCGAGCGCGACAGCGGGCGCTGGTTTATCAACCGTGGCGACTTTGTTAATCGTCTGCGCATGCCCCAAGTGGCGATGGATTCGGTGCAGGTGGGTATTACCAGCGAGTGGTTCCGTTTGCAGGGCCAGGCCCGTCGCGAGCAACGCCGGGTGACGATCGAGGCGTTGTTGCACCGGCCCGAAGACCGCCAGCCGCAGGTGATCTGGTCGCGGGTGGGTGTATGAAGCGTTTGCGCATTGGCTTGCCGCCACTTGATCAACTGACGGTCGACAGCCCGGTGAACTTCGCCTGGCTGGACGCTGGCAGGGTGATCGCCGAGGGCCGCGAAAGCCTGAAGCAATTGGGCAAGCACCGCCAGCCAGTGGACTGCTTCCTGCACCCGCGTGACAGCCTGTTGACCAGCCTGGAGTTGCCGCCATTACCCGCCGCCAAAACCGCTGCCGCTGTGGCCTGCGCCGCGCAGGCATTGATTCTTGGGCCAATCGATCAGATGCAGGTGGCTCACGGCCCGCGTGGCAGCGACGGTCTTGTGCAGGTGGCCTGGGTGCCCAAGGCCGGGCTGGCGCAACTGGGCCAGGTACTGGCGCAGGTGCCGCTCAAGCTGCGCGGCCTGTACCCGGCGCCGTACGCCTTGCCGGTGGCCACGGCGGCACTGGACGATGGGCATTTGCTCACGCGACATAGCCTGCAACAAGCCACCGTGCATCCACTGGGGCAACACGCCCTGGATCAAACCCTTGATGTGCAGCTGGTCGAGGCTGCGCAGCGCTGGAGCGGCGCAGTGCCCGCCTGGGGCTTGCAGGGGCAGTTCAATCAACGTGCTACCGGCGGCTGGGGCAGGGCGCTGGCTTGTGCGGCGCTGGCCGTCATTATCTGGACCGTTGGCCTGAACCTGTACGCCGCCCGCCAAGCTGAAGAAGGCCAGCGGCTGAAGGCGCTGATGAGCCAACAGGTGCGCCAGACCTTTCCCGAGCTGCCGGTGATCCTCAACCCTCTGCAGCAGGTGCGCCAACAGTTGGCGGCGCGGCAAAGCGGGGCGGCGGCTGATCCCGGCCAACGCTTTACCAGCCTGCTGCAACTGGCGGCCAGCCACTTGCCGTTTATGGTCGGCAGTGTCGACAGCCTGAGCTTTGAGCAGGGCCGTTTGCACCTGGGCCTGTTGGCCGACAGCCATAGCCCGGCGGCGCAAGGCGACTGGCAGGCGGCGTTGGCGGAAGCCGGTTTTGCCGCGACCCGTGATGAGCAAGGTTGGACCCTGGGGCCGGCAGACAACACCGTCACCCCGGAGGAGGACGACGATGAATAAGTGGCAGCAGGTGCGCAGTCAGTCCCATGTGTTATGGACTGGCCTGGCCGTGCGTGAAAGACGCATGTTGGCCGGTGCCGGGCTGATCCTGGCGAGCCTGCTGACCTGGCTGGTGCTGGTTCAGCCGGCGCTAAAAAAAATCGACTATTGGCAGGTCGAAACCCCGAAGCTGCGCTCCCAGGCCGAAGCCTTGCAGGTGCTGTTGCAGGGCGTCGCGGCGCCGCGTCAGGCGGATGAAACCGCGCTGCGCCAAGCCCTCGACGGCGCCGGCCTGCAAGGTCATTACCAACTGCAGGCGCTGGCTCCTGGTGGCTGGCGGCTGACCTTCGAGAAGGCCCCGGCCGACCTTGTGGTGGACTGGCTGCTGGGTAACCCCCGTTCGTTTTCTTTGGAAGTGTCCGAGGCACGCTTGCAACGCGCCCCGGATACCGTCGACAACTCGGCCGGCACTGTGTCCGGGACCGTTCGCATGGATCAGGCGCTTGGCGCTAAGGAAGCTTCATGAAGTGGTCAGTCCCCAACTCCGCGCCTTTTCGCAAAGTCGCGCCGCTGCTATTGCTGGCCCTGAGCGCGTGCAGTAACCCGCAGTCACCCAAGCCTTTGCTGGTGGACAGCGAGCTGGGCCAGCCATTGGCCGACACGCGGCGCAGCGGCGAAACCGTGCTGGACCGCCAGCGCGAACCGGCGCCGGCCCCCCGCGTGCAGCACCCGGTGACCAACAGCGCCCGTGGCCATGCCCCGGCGGTGCTCAAGGCGCGCAACCCGCTGGGTGACCAGCCGGTACAGCTGAATTTTGTGGACGCCGATATCCAGGCGGTGGTGCGTGCCTTGTCCCGCGCCACTGGCCAGCAATTTCTGGTGGACCCGCGTGTAAAGGGCAACCTCACGTTGGTCAGCGAAGGCCAGGTGCCGGCGCATCAGGCCTACGAGATGCTGCTGGCGGCGCTGCGCATGCAGGGCTTCAGCGTGGTGGATGTGGGCGGCGTCGCCCAGGTGGTGCCCGAGGCCGATGCCAAGCTGCTCGGCGGGCCGATCTACAGCGCCGGCAGCAGCGGCATGCAGACGCGTACCTTTCGGCTGCAATATGAAAATGCGGTCAACCTGATTCCGGTGCTGCGTCCCATTGTGTCGCCGAATAACCCGATCAACGCCTACCCCGGCAACAACAGCATCGTCATCACTGACTATGCTGAAAACCTGGCGCGGGTGGCGCAGATTATCGACGGCATCGACACGCCCAGCGCCATCGACACCGATGTGGTGAAGATCCAGAACGGCATCGCCGTCGATATCGCGGCCATGGTCGCTGAATTGCTGGAAACCCAGGGTGCCGACCAGACGCAAAAGATCAACGTGGTGGGCGACCCGCGTTCCAACTCGATCATCATTCGTTCCGGCAGCCCCGAGCGCACGGAGCTGGCGCGTAACCTGATCTACAAACTCGACAATGCCCAGAGCAACCCGAGCAATATGCACGTGGTGTACCTGCGCAACGCCCAGGCGGGCAAGCTGGCGCAGTCGTTGCGCGGGCTGTTGACCGGTGAGAGCGAGTCCGGGGTCAGCGATGAGGCCCGTGGCAAACTCAGCTCGATGGGCGGCGGCTCCCAGAATAACCAGGGCAGTAATACTCAGAACAGCAGCGGCACGCCCACCGGCAGTGGTGTGCAGTCGTCGGGCTACGGCCAGTCGAGCAGTTCGGGCAGCAGCGCCAACAGCAGCACCCCCAGCGATCAGAACACTGCGTTCAGCGCCGGTGGTGTGACGATCCAGGCGGACGCTACCACCAACACCTTGCTGATCTCCGCGCCCGACCCGCTGTACCGCAACCTGCGCGAAGTGATCGACATGCTCGACCAGCGCCGCGCGCAGGTGGTGATCGAAAGCCTGATCGTTGAAGTCAGCGAAGATGACGCCAGTGAGTTCGGCGTGCAATGGCAGGCAGGCAATCTTGGCGGCAAGGGCGGATTCGGCGGCGTCAACCTGGGCGGCAGTGGGCTGGTCACCACCGGCAAAACCAGCATCGATGTGTTGCCCAAAGGGCTGAATATCGGCTTGGTCAACGGCAGCGTGGATATTCCGGGGATCGGCAAGGTGCTCGACCTCAAGGTGCTGGCCCGCGCCCTCAAGAGCAAAGGCGGCACCAACGTGCTGTCCACGCCGAACCTGCTGACCCTGGACAACGAAGCAGCGAGCATTTTTGTCGGCCAGACCATTCCGTTTGTCACCGGCAGTTATGTCACCGGTGGCGGCGGCACCAGCAACAACCCGTTCCAGACCGTACAGCGCGAAGAGGTGGGGCTGAAGCTGAACGTGCGGCCGCAGATTTCCGAAGGCGGCACGGTGAAGCTGGATATTTACCAAGAGGTCAGCAGCGTCGACACACGCGCCTCGGTGGAGGCGGGCACGGTGACCCAAAAACGCGCGATCGACACCAGTATTTTGCTGGATGACGGGCAAATCATGGTGCTCGGCGGGTTGCTGCAGGACGGCTATAGCCAGAGCAATGACGCGGTACCGTGGCTGGCGGATATCCCTGGGTTGGGGGCGCTGTTTCGCAATGAAAAGCGCAGCGTCACCAAAACCAATCTGATGGTGTTTTTACGCCCCTACATTATTCGCGACAGTGGCGCTGGGCGCAGTATCACCTTGAACCGCTATGAATTCATGCGCCGCGCCCAGGGCGGGTTGCAGCCGGAGCACAGTTGGGCGCTGCCGGATGTGCAGGCGCCGCAGTTGCCTTCGGTGGAGAAGGCGATTCCCGGGGCGCAGCAGCAGGGGCCAAGGGCGGTGATTCGGGCAGTGCCGGTTTCGCAGGTGCGGCCGTGATCTACCTGAAGTATGAAGATCAAACTGTGGGAGCTGGCTTGCCTGCGATGGCGGTGGGTCAGTTGAACATTTTTCAGCTGAAAGTCCGCTATCGCAGGCAAGCCAGCTCCCACATGTACGGTGGTGTATGAGTTTGCTCCCCTACGTCTGGGCCAAATCCCAGCGCATCCTCCTGCGCCCCGGCGATGAAGGCAGGGTGCTGACGGTTTGCCCCTCAACCCCCGGCTGGTCGATCAGCGAGGTCCAGCGCCAGTTCGGCCAATCACGCCTGGAGCATGTGCGCGACGACGAACTCGACGGCCTGCTCACCAGCGCCTACGCCGACACCGGCAGTGCCGCCGCCGTGGTCGGCGCGGCTGAGAACGAAGTCGACCTCGACCGCCTGATGCAGGACATGCCCGAAATCACCGACCTGCTCGATACCCAGGACGGCGCGCCGGTGATTCGCATGATCAACGCCTTGCTCACCCAGGCTGCGCGCGATGAAGCCAGCGATATTCACATCGAACCCTACGAAACCCATTCCGTGGTGCGCTATCGCGTCGATGGCACCCTGCGTGACGTGGTGTCGCCGCGCAAGGCGCTGCATGGCGCGCTGGTGTCGCGGATCAAGATCATGGCCCAGCTCGACATCGCCGAAAAACGCTTGCCCCAGGACGGTCGTATTGCCCTGCGGGTGGCGGGGCGGCCGATTGATATTCGCGTGTCCACCGTGCCGACGGGGCATGGCGAAAGGGTCGTGATGCGCCTGCTGGACAAACAGGCCGGGCGCTTGCAGCTGGAAACCCTGGGCATGCAGCCGCAACTGCTGGCGCGCCTGGATACCTTGATCCGCCAGCCCCACGGCATCGTGCTGGTCACCGGGCCGACCGGCAGCGGCAAGACCACCAGCCTGTACGCTGCCCTGGCGCGGCTGGATGCGAGCACCAGCAATATTCTCACCGTCGAAGACCCGGTGGAATACGACTTACCCGGTATCAGCCAGATTCAGGTCAACGCCAAGATCGACATGACCTTCGGCCTGGCACTGCGGGCGATTCTGCGCCAGGACCCGGACATCATCATGATTGGTGAGATCCGCGACCTGGAGACCGCGCAAATCGCCGTGCAGGCTTCGTTGACCGGGCATTTGGTGCTCGCCACCTTGCACACCAATGACGCGGTGTCGGCGGTCAACCGCTTGATCGATATGGGCGTCGAGCCGTTCCTGTTGGCCTCGTCATTGTTGGGCGTATTGGCCCAGCGCCTGGTGCGGCGCCTGTGCCCGCATTGCAAGCAGGAAGACCCCGCGGCGCCTGGCACCTGGCGGCCGGTGGGGTGTGCGCAGTGCAACCAGATCGGTTACAGCGGGCGTACCGGCATCCATGAATTGTTCTGCGTTGATGACGATGTGCGCAGCCTGATCCACCAAGGCGCCGGCGAGCAGGATTTGCGCCTGGCTGCACGTCGCGCCGGCATGTTCAGCATGCGCGAGGATGGCGAGCGCTGGGTACGCAGCGGCGCCACCGCAGTCGAAGAAATCCTGCGCGTGACACGGGACGCCTGATGAATCGCTATCGTTACGAAGCCGCCGATGCCAGCGGCAAAATCGAAGCCGGGCACGTGGAAGCCGACAGCCAGAGCGCGGCGTTTGCCCAGTTGCGCAGCCGTGGCTTGACCGCGTTGCAGGTACAGATTGAGGGTAATCAAGCGGCGGCCGGCGGCGGCAGCCTGTTCACGCCCAAACTGTCGGACAACGATCTGGCCTGGGCCACGCGGCAACTCGCGAGTTTGCTGGGCGCCAGCCTGCCGTTGGAGGCGGCGCTGAGTGCCACGGTGGAGCAGGCCGAGAAAAAACACATCGCCCAGACCCTGGCCGCCGTGCGCGGCGATGTACGCGGCGGCATGCGTTTGGCCGACGCCTTGGCGGCGCGGCCACGGGACTTTCCATCGATTTACCGTGCCTTGATTGCAGCGGGGGAGGAATCCGGTGACCTGGCCCAGGTGATGGAGCGCCTGGCCGATTACATCGAGGAGCGTAACAACCTGCGCGGCAAGATCATGACGGCGTTCATCTACCCCGGCGTGGTCGGGTTGGTGTCCATTGGCATTGTGATTTTCCTGTTGAGCTATGTGGTGCCGCAGGTGGTCAGCGCGTTTTCCCAGGCGCGCCAGGACCTGCCGGGGCTGACCCTGGCGATGCTCAATGCCAGCGACTTTATCCGCGCCTGGGGCTGGTTGTGTTTTGCCTTGATTGTCGGTGGGTTTTGGGGCTGGCGCCTGTACCTGCGCAACCCGCTGGCGCGGCTCAATTGGCATAGCCGGGTGCTGCGCTTGCCGCTGATCGGGCGGTTTGTGTTGGGGCTCAATACTGCGCGGTTTGCGTCGACCCTGGCGATTCTCGGCGGCGCCGGCGTGCCGTTGCTGCGGGCATTGGAGGCGGCGCGCCAGACCTTGTCCAATGACCGCCTCAGCCAGTGCGTCAACGATGCCACCGCCAAGGTTCGCGAAGGCGTTAACCTGGCGCCTGCATTGGCAGTGGAAAAGGTCTTCCCGCCGGTGTTGATTCACCTGATTGCCAGCGGCGAAAAAACCGGCTCGCTACCGCCGATGCTGGAGCGTGCGGCGCAGACCTTGTCCCGCGATATCGAACGCCGGGCGATGGGCATGACGGCGTTGCTGGAGCCGCTGATGATTGTGGTGATGGGGGCGGTGGTGTTGGTGATTGTGATGGCGGTGTTGTTGCCGATCATCGAGATCAACCAACTGGTGACCTGATTGCACCCGGTCAAATGTGGGAGCTGGCTTGCCTGCGATGGCATCAACTCGGTGTGCCTGATGTACCGAGGTATCTGCATCGCAGGCAAGCCAGCTCCCACATCTGGGTCGGTTTTATTCAGTTGATTCTGCTCGCTCCCTATATGCATCACTGCAACCTCGGGTTCCTCATTCCGTCACATCCAACCCACCGCGACACAGCCCACACCGCATCCAGCAAAACCCCGCTGAAACCCCGCTGTCACTTGCCCCCAAACCGCTCAAAAGCATGACCGAAACACCCGAGAATCTTTCGTAAAATCAAGCGCTTCCTCCCGAGGTTTTTTCCTTTTGCTGTCATCGGATGCTGCGAAATTGCCTACCCATGGCCTCAACCCCAGCCACCCCCGGAGCACGGCCTGGGATCGAAGCCATAGCGTCATGCAAGAGCCCTCTACCCAAACGTACAAACACGACGAAAGGAGATTCTTCATGTTTAAGCGCACTATGATCGCAGCCTCTTTGGTAGTTGCAGCACTGGCTTCCGCCCAATCCATGGCCGCAGTGGTCGGTGGCGGTGCCACCCTGCCGGAAAAACTCTACGGCAGCACGGCCACTTCGACCACGGCTACCGGCATCCTCTCTGCCACCGTCCCTGGTTTTAACCCCTATATCGGTGTAGGCAGCGGCGACGGCAAAAAGGCCTTCTTCGGTAATGATTCGACCAAGCTGAAACTGGCTGCCGGCATCACCGTTGACTATGCGGGCAGTGACTCGATCGTTAGCGTTGCGGAACTGGCGGCTTATAATGCTGACGCCGTGAACGGCCGTGCCGCCTACGGCCCGTTGATTCAAATCCCGGCCGAGGCCACGTCGGTGACAGTGCCTTACCACATCGACGGCAAGACATCGCTGCAGCTCAGCAGTGGCCAGTTGGCTGATATCTTTGCCGGCAAAATCACTAACTGGAACCAGGTGCTATTCAACGGGGCTGCGGGTCCAAACCTGCAGATCAAAGTGGTCTATCGCCAGGAAACCAGCGGCACTACCGAGATCTTGACCAACCACCTCAAGGCGGTAAAACCTGCTTCGGTGCCGGCTGTCAGCAACAGCTTCGTCACCGCCATCGGTTTTGACCCAGCCACCAGCGCTCCGGCCGGCTCAAGCTACATCGCGGTCACCGGCAGTCAAGGTGTTGCCACTGCCATTACCAACAACAACGGTGCCATCGGTTACGTCAGCCCTGACTATGCACAGTTCAACAGCGCTGCCGCTGTTGCTTCGGTCAACGGTTTCCTGCCGACTGAAGTCAACGTTCAAGCCAGCCTTGACGGTGTTGTACCTCCGGTTCTTGGCAGCGACGAAGCCAAAAATCCTTTGAACTGGGTCCCTACGTTTCCTAACCCTACCGCAGGCTACCCCATTGTGGGCTACACCAACCTGGTCTTCAGCCAGTGCTACAAAGACACCACTGACACCGCGCGTATCCGTGTGTTCTTGAACCGTCACTACACCGGTTTGAACAACGCAACCACCAGCAGCCACTCGTTCATCCCGTTGTCCGCTACTTGGCAGAAAGCTGTCCACGACAACTTCTACGCCACCACCAGCGCCCTGCGCCTGGGCGACACCAACACCTGCAACGGTATTGGCCGTCCGCAGTAAGCCCCGTCTCGACAGGGTTTGCCCCACAACCGGCAATGACTTCGCGTCATTGCCGGTTTTGTCGTTTCCTCGCCCAACCCGCCAGTTGAACCGCACTGCGTGAACATTGTGTGACAACAGTTCGGTCGCGCCCCCCGGCAACTGCCTTAAGCAATAACCCCGACACGTGGCCGCGCAGTGTTTGCGTGCCCGTCGTTCGCCTGACCCGTCAAAAGGACCTGTAAGTGATGCGTTCCCGACTGAAGCTGCCTGCTACCCGTGCCGACAAGGTGCCTGCCACCTCAGGTCAAGTGTTGCTGCTCAAACCCCTGGCCCAGGTCATTGCGCTGCTGGTGTTTGCCGGTGGTGCCCACGCGGCGCAGCCTCAGGCGTTCAGTTCGGGCTGGTTTGCGGCCAAGGGCGCAGCGCAAACGGCCGGCAGCGCACGACCGGGTGTGGTGATGCCGGGAACGCCGCCGCCGTTGTCCCAGCAACAGCGCGGCAACGAGCAGTTGCAGCGCTCCTTGCAGAACCTCAATACCAGCGTCGCCGCGATTGCCGCGCAACAGGCCGTGCAGGCCGCTGCCAGAAGCAGCGCGGGCGCGGCGCCGCAGAGCATCCACAACGGCCTGGGTGGTAATGGCTTGAATGTGGTGATTGGCGCAGATGGCAAGCCGCTGTTCGTCAACGCCGAAGGGCCGGTGCAGACCGATGCCAACGGCAAGACGCTGGTGTCGATCAAGCAGACGGCCGACAAGGCGATCCTCAATTGGCAAACCTTCAACGTGGGCCGCGACACCACCGTGCAGTTCCAGCAGAACAGCGATTGGGCGGTGCTCAACAAGATCAATAACAGCACCGCGCCTAGCCAGATCCAGGGGGCGATCAAGGCCGACGGCACGGTGATGATCGTCAACGGCAACGGCGTGGTGTTCAGCGGCAGCAGCCAGGTCAATGTGCGCAACCTGGTGGCGGCAGCCACCGGGTTCAGCGATGAGCAATTCACCGCCAGGGGCCTGTACAGCGCCAGCAACAGCGCACCGAGTTTTGCCCAGGCCGCCGGCAATGTGACGGTCGAGCGCGGTGCGCAGATCCAGACCCAGGTGCCCGCCACATCGACTGCCGGTGGCGGTTATGTGTTGCTGCTGGGTAAAGAGGTGGCGAACGCCGGGAGCATTTCCACCGCGCGCGGCCAGACTGTGCTGGCGGCGGGCGACAGTTTTGTGATCAAGAAGGGCTACAGCACCGACGGCAATGTCACCTCCACTACACGCGGCAACGAAGTCAGCGTCACCGGCAGTGGCAAGGCCAGCAACACGGGGTTGATCCAGGTCTCTACGGGGGACATCACCCTGACCGGCCAGCAGGTGCTGCAAAACGGCGTGGTGCTTTCAAGCTCCTCGGTGGAAGCACGTGGCACCGTGCATTTGAAGGGCACCGGCAGCAACGCCAGCGTAAGCCTGGGCGAGGGCAGCCTCAGCGCCATTGTGCTCGACAGCAGCAACGCCCTCGACAGCCAGCGCGCCGGGTTGATTACCCCGGCGGCTGACCAGGCCGGTAACGTCGTGCCGGCTGACGTGTACCGGCGCGACCAATCCCTGGTGGAAATCACCAGTGACGGCACGGTGGACTTTCGCAGCGGCTCCCTGACGCTGGCAACGGGTGGTCAGGTCGGCGTGAAGGCGGCGCAGCGCAGCTTGCTGCGTGACGGCGCAGTGATCGACGTGTCCGGCGCCATCGGCGTCAAGTTGGCGATGGAGTCCAACAGCGTCAAGGTCAATATCCAGGGTAACGAGCAGCGCGATGCGGCGGTCAACCGTGACGGCAAAACGCTGAACAACAACGATGTGTGGGTGGATGTCCGCGACCTGATTTTTGTCCCGGCCGGCACCAATGGCTATGCCACCGACCGCTGGTACACCGCGGGCGGCCTGCTGGAAGTGGGCGGCTATCTGGGCACGCGCAACCACGGCATTGGCGAATGGATGGCCCAGGGTGGCACCGTGACGTTCAGCGGCAAGGACGTGGTGACCCGGCAGGGTTCGCAGATCAACCTGTCGGGCGGCACCCTTGATGTGCAGGCTGGCAAGATCCAGCAAACCTGGCTCAAAGGCCCTGATGGGCGCTTGTACGAACTGTCGAGTGCGCCGGGGGATTTGCTCTATACCGGGATCTACAAGGGTTACGAAGACCACAGCCAGCGCTGGGGCGTGACCGACTATTACTACAACCCGCTGATCGCCCCGCGCGAGCGCAGCGAAGCCGGCTATACCGTCGGGCGCGATGCCGGGCGCCTGGTCGTCAGTACTGCCGGCGCCGTGCTGGAAGGGCAAATTGTCGGCGACACCTACCAGGGTGAGCGCCAGACCCAGGCTGCGCAAAAAGGCCTGGACGGTTACCTGCAATCGCAAAAAGCCGCGGCCCGTGGCGCCGCCCTGGTGGTGGGCAGTTATGTGCCGTATTACGTCAAGGACAGTGCCCAGTTGCAGTATGCCTTGGGCGCGGACGCCAACACGGCGAAGAACGTGGTGCTGGGGCCAAGGGCCGCTGCCGTCGCGGCCGGGTTGGACTTGAACAGCGCACTGCCGGCTGATCGAGTGTCGACGTTGTATCTGGACAGTGAGGCGTTGAGCGCGACGAAACTGGGATCGATCAAGGTCGCCAGCACCGGCTCGATTCTGGTCAATGGCGCACTGGAGGTGGAGCCCGCCGGTGACATCACCTTGTTTGGTCCCAAGATCGAGGTCAATGCCAACCTCACCGCGCATTCCGGCAGCCTGCAGCTGGGCAACGTGCAGGCGCAGATTACGCCGACCGGCAAGAACGACGTGACCCTTGGTGGTCGCGGCAGCTTGGTTGTCAATGCTGGCGTGTCGCTGGATACCAGCGGTCTGTGGAGCAACCAGCTGCTCAGTGTGAGCGACAGCAGCCGGTTGCCTTACCTCAACGGCGGCAACGTGGCCTTGCGCAGCAGTGGCGATGTGAGCCTGGCAGCCGGCAGCCGGGTGGACGTGTCTTCCGGCGCGGCCCTGGATGCCAGGAACCAGCTGATCGGTGGCAAGGGCGGCGACGTCACGCTTGCGGCCAACGCCAACAGTGCAGACAGCCGCGGCAACCTGGCCCTCAACGGCGAGTTGCTCGGCTATGGCGTCAGTGGCGGCGGGCGCTTGAGTGTGCAGGCCGGCAAGGTGCTGATCAGTGATCAGCCGGCCGCGCCCCAGGCGGGCACGCTGCAACTCGACAGCGGGTTCTTCAACAAAGGCTTTGGTGCCTACGACATCACCGGCAACGAAGGTTTGTTAGTGGCCGACGGTACTCAGGTCGACGTGACTGCGCCGGTTTACCGCCTCAATGACACCGCGCAAAACCTGGTGAGCGGCGCCGACCCGCGCAGCGCATTGCAAATCTGGACGCCGCCGCAATACCGCGAAACCCCCACCAAGGGCCAGTTGACCCTGCGCAAAGGCGCGAGCCTGAGCTTGCAAGCAGGTACCGCATTGTCCACTGCGGCGCAGATGGCTGCGGTGCAGGCGCGCATTGGCCAGGGTGCGGTGATCAACGTGGATCCGGGCCAGTCCATCGGCGTGCGCAGCATTGGCCAGTTGACCGTGGACGGCACGTTGAATGCCTGGGGCGGCACTATCACCCTGGGTGGCGTCAGCGTGCAGCCCACGGTGGCCGATGGTGTTGAGGCCAAAGGTCACGACCGTTCGATCTGGGTCGGCGAACACGCCGTGCTGGACGTGGCCGCACGCGCAGCCACGGCTGTCGACAGCCTGGGGCGGCGCTACGGCGTGGTGGGCCAGGGCGGCACTATCGTGATTGGCGGGCTGATCGACCCGGCCACCGGAATCGCCAGCGCGGCCAACCTGTTTGTGGTGGTGCGCGAAGGCGCACGCCTGGACGCCTCTGGTAGCCAGGCGCTACTGGACATGTCCGGTGCCGGCCCCACAGTGGTCGCCAGCCGTGGCGGCAACATCTCCCTGGCTTCCAACAATGGCCTTTATCTGGACGGCACGCTTAGCGCCAACAGCGGCGGCGCCGGTGCGGCGGGTGGCAGCCTGAACGTGGCCCTGGAAGCGCCGTTGTACCTCGATACCGCCGTTGCCCGTGTGCGCCAGGCGCGTGAATTGATCGTCAGTGCCGCCGATTCAGGCGCGCCTTTACCGATCGGCAGTACGCCCGAAGCGGTGGCGGGCGGCTTGACCTACGGGTACGGACGGCTGACGGCCAACCAGATCAGCGCCGGCGGTTTCGACAACCTGTCGCTGCTGAGCAACGGCCTGATCAGCTTTGACGGTGATGTGTCCTTGCGTCTGGGGCAGAGCCTGAGCCTGTATTCAGGGGCCATGGCTTTGACCGATAGCGCCGCGAAGCCGTCTCAGGTGTTTTTGACCGCACCCTATGTGCGCCTTGCCGGGGTGGGCAACAACAACAGCGCCACCGACAGCCTGGTGCGCCCGACGGTCCAGGGCGGCGTTTCCACTCAAGGTACGGCTGGCCTGTTGAGCGTCGAAGCGTCGAACGTGCTGGATGTGCGTGATAGCGTCAATTTCGGCGCCCATGCCGAGCGCTCCAAAGCGTTGGCCAACGGTATTGACCGGCGTGCCTTTGACCAGGCTCATTTGGTCAGCCAGGGGGATATGCGCTTTCTGGCCCGAAGCGCCGACAAAACCCAAACCGCCCTGACCACCCAAGCCGACCTGAACCTGATCGCCGCGCAGATTTACCCGGCGACCGGGGCCGTTGCCGAGGTGACGGCAGGTAACACCGGCGGTGAATTTGACCCGGCGCGTACGTTGCGCATTGGCCGGGTGCGCAGTACGGACCCGGCGCTGCCTTACTCAGTGTTCGGCAGCCTATCGCTGAACGCCTCGACCATCGAGCAAGGCGGTGTGCTTCGCGCGCCTATGGGCAGTCTCAGCTTGGGTGTGGACGGTGGTATTACGCGCGCTACCAAAGTGATCAATCTGTTGCCGGGCAGCCTGACCTCTGTCAGCGCAGGTGGCCTGGTGCTGCCTTATGGTGGAACAGTCGACGGCGTGACGTGGCGCTACGACGGCAAGCAGGTAGAGTTGTTGGGCGTTGGCGGCACCCGCAGTACAGGTAATGCGGCGGTGGGTGTGCAACTGGCGGGCGGCTCGCTGAATGTGCAACGGGACGCAGTGCTGGACCTTTCCGGTGGCGGCCAATTGCTTGGCGCGGCATTCGTTTCCGGGCGCGGCGGTTCCACGGATGCGCGCTACAACCCCTTGGTGCAAATCGGAGCGGACGGACGCTTTTCCTTACCGGGCCTGGCCACCAACCCCATCTATGCGATTGTCCCCGGCAGCCAGCCCTGGGTAGCGCCGAGCGGCGGCGAAGCGGGCGCGACCCAGCCTCTGGTCGGCCAGCAAATCAATATCGGTGCGGGTGTGCCTGGCCTGCCACAGGGGACCTACACCTTGCTGCCGTCCACTTACGCCCTGTTGCCAGGGGCGTTTCGTTTGGAGATCAACGGCTTGGCCGCGCCGTTCGCCAGCGGCGCGATGCACAGCGCCGCGGCCATGAATAACGGTTCCTGGTCAACCGAAGGCTTGCTGTCGGTTGCCGGTACTCACATTCGTGACAGTTTATCGAGCCAGTTGATTGTCACTCCGGCTGAGGTATTGCGCCGTTATTCCCAGTACAACGAAACCGCTTACGCAGACTTTATTCGCGCGGATGCGGCACGCCTGGGTGTGCCACGTGCTGCGCTTGAAGCCGATGCCAAAACCCTGAGATTGCGACTGGTGGGCGGTCAAAAAGACCTGGGGTTCAGCTTTGATGGTGAGGGGCGCTTCAAACCCGCACAGGGCGGTTTTGGCGCCACTGTTGCGGTGCTGTCCAGTGGCGACATAGAAGTGGTTTCTGACACCGCAACGGCCAGTAGCGCTGCATTGATGGCGTCGGTGCGGGCCAGCGACTTGAATGCCTTGGGGGCTGCCCGTTTGGTGGTGGGCGGTGAACTGACGGTGGTGTATGGCCAAGGTGGCAACTTCGTCAGGTCCGACCTGGCAGCCATCACCGCGAGCTCGGTGGTTGTGCGCCAGGACGCGACCCTGGCGGCGCCGGAAGTGTTCCTGGTGTCGGGCAGGTCATCGGGCGCGATTGAAATCGAGCAAGGTGCGTCGATCAATACCTTGGGGCGCGGCAAGGCCGCCTATGACTCCGATGATGGTTTTATCTACCGGCCGGGCACCCGCAGCGTGTTGGCAGTCTCCAATGGACGTTTGCAGATGCTGGCGCCGGTAAACGGTGACGGCCCCAGTGGGCCGGGCAGCATTCTTATCGGCCAATGCAGCCTGAGTGCCTGCAGCGGCGACGCATCACTCTATTCCGAAGGCTCGATAGCCTTTGCCACCACCAACCGGTTTGCCTTGAGTGACAGCGTGCGCTATGGCACCCGCCATCTGGCCCTGGCGGTGGGTGGGATCAACGTCGGCAGTGCCCAAGCGCTGGCCGACGCCGCTGCGCGGGGTGTGCTGCCGTCGGGCCTGACCCTCAACCAGCAGGTGCTGGACCGCCTGCTGCGCGGCGATGCTTCCAGCGGTGCACCGGCCTTGCAAAGCCTGGCGCTGACCGCCGGGCAATCGTTGAATTTTTATGGCAACACCACGCTGAGCACCCTCGACAGTTCGGGTAAGTCGCTGCTCGATGAGCTGCTGCTGACCACGCCTGCGATCTATGGGTACGGCAGCGCCAGTGATGTGGCGCTGATCCAGACCGGCACCCTGGTATGGGGTGGCGCCACCAGCACACCGCCAGCCGTGATCAGCAATGGGGCGGGTACCGGCAGCGGCACTCTGGCGTTGCAGGCCCGGCGCATCGCGTTCGGTTATGGCCGCGATGCCCAGCCCGACAGCCTGGCCAACAATGGCCGCATGACGCTGGGCTTTGCCACGGTCAACCTCAACGCCAGCGAACGTATCACGGCCAACCACAAAGGCAGCCTGACGGTACATCAGGCCCAGGGTGCGTACGAGGCCGGCAAAGGCTTCGCCTACAGTGGCGGCAACCTGAACATCAGCACGCCGCTGTTGACCGGCGAAGCCGGCTCGGTCAATCGCATCACTGTCGGTGGCGCGTTGACTGTGCGGGCCCCGGCCAGCGGCACAGCGCCGGTAGAGGCGGCGGCCATCGACGCCTTGGGCGCCGAGCTGCTGCTGTCCGGTCGCAGCGTGGCGCTGGATACCTCGGTGGTGCTGCCGAGCGGCAAGCTCACCCTCAGCGCCGATGAAGAACTGACCCTTGGCGCGGCTTCACGCCTGGACCTCAGTGGTCGCAAAGTGCAAATCAGCGATGTGAGTAAATACAGCTGGGGCGGTGATGTCAGCCTGGAAAGCCGTCACGGCAACATTCGCCAGGCGACAGGTGCACTGATCGACTTGTCTGCGCAATTCAATCAGGGTGGCTTGCTCAAGGCTGTGGCGGTGGACGCCGGTGCCGGGCAGGTCGACTTGCAAGGGCAGGTTCGCGCCGGCAGCAGCGGTTATTACGATGCCGGTGGCACCCTGGTGCCGTACAAAGCCGGTGGGGTGGATATCCGCGCGCAGCAGGTAGGGGACTTTGCCGCCTTGAACCAGCGCTTGAACCAGGGCCAGGTCGTTGGCTCGCGCAGCTTCCAGCTCAAGCAGGGCAACCTGGTGATTGGCGATGAACTCAAGGCCAATCAAGTCAATGTCTCGGTGGATAACGGCAGCCTGACGGTGCTGGGCACCATCGATGCCAGTGGCGAGCGGGTCGGCAGTATTCGCCTGGCCGGCAAGCAGGGCGTGACCCTTGCCGGCAGCGCGCTGCTGGATGCGCACGGCAGCGTATTGCGGGTCGACAGCTACGGCAAGATCATCGATGCGCCGAACCGAGCGATGGTGGAACTCAACAGTGGCGACGGTCAATTGACCTTGGCCGATGGCGCGCGTATCGACCTGCGCCACGGCACCGCTGCGGCCCCGGGCAGTGGTCCGGGACACTCTGACGGCGTGGCCCGGGGCACGCTGGAATTGAACGCACCGCGGCTCAATGCCAATGACGTGGCCATCGACGCCAGCGGGCAGGTCAACATCCAGGGCGCCCGCTCCATTGCAGTCAACGCGGTGGCCCGTTACAGCGATGCGCCGGTGGGCACAGAACCGTCGGCCAGTGGCCGACCGTATCAGGTGATTGACCAGAACTACCTCACGCAAAAGCACGCGCTTGCCGAGGCTTTCATAAACAACGCCCTTAACAACGCCGGGCTGATGCAGGGCAAGCTCGCGGGCTTGAATAACAGCCGTTATACCGAGGCGTTCCACTTGCGCCCAGGTGTGGAGATCGTCACCCAGGGCGACCTGGTGGTGAGCGGCGACCTGGACCTTTCCGGCTACCGTTACGCCAGCGTCAACCCCAACACGCCGAAGACTTCGGTGTACGGCTCGGGCGAGGTGGGCAGCCTGGTGGTGCGTGCCGGTGGCAACCTGGATGTCTACGGCAGCATCAACGATGGCTTTGCGCCGCCACCGAAGACGCCCGACGATAATGGCTGGGTGCTGACGCCGGGGCTGCAAGGGTTCGGTGCCGATGTGATTGTGCCCGGCCCTGGCGTGGTACTCGCCAACGGCAGCGCATTCCCCACGGGCAAGACCCTCAATTACCCGTTACCGATCCAGGCCACTGCATTGGCCCAAGGCACTGTGCTGCCGACCCGAGGCACACTCGACGCGCCACTGACCCTGCCGGCCAACACGGTGTTGAGCGCGGCGGTGCGCGACAGTGGCGGCAACCTGTTGTACGCCGCGGGCACCTTATTGCAGCAGCCTGTGGTGCTGGCGGCCGGAACACAACTGGAGGCGGGCACGGTCTTGGCCGGCGCGGCTTCGCTGCGCGCCATGACCTGGCCGGCGGGCGTGCCACTGCCCAGCCGTGGGGGCGTGACGGGCAGTGCAACGGACGGTGTGTTGCTGGCCGGTGACATGGCCCTCAAGGTCGGGGCGCTGATTCCGTATGGTACAGACGTCAAGTTGCCCAATGGTGCGGTGTCGGTACCGTTGCGCACCGTGACCGGCGCCACGGCGCGCCAGAACTGGGCCGTGGCACCGATGCTGGCCGAGGGCTCGCAGTCGTGGTCATTGCGCCTGGTGTCCGGTGCCGATACCCAGGCGGCTGATACCCGTGCGATCCAGCCAGCCTACGCCGGCGACTTGACCCTGGCCGACACGCACTACGGAATCTATGAGACCCACGACAAAATCATCATCCCGGCGCAACCGGCGCGGCCGGGAGGGGCATGGTACTGGAGTGATTTGGCCGCCGAGCTGTTCGGTTACGAGGCAGGGACTCCAGTGTCGCAGTCCGAGTCGGGATTGTGTGATGAACCCGACATGTGTATTCGCGTCAAGTACGTATGGAGCGACCTCGGGGAACTCTTCGGCTTTGTACCGGGCCAGCCGGTATCGCCTCAGGACGAAGGCACCTGCGACCCTGATTTGTGCGTTTCCCTGGGCGAACCGATTCCAGCAATACCTGAGCAGGTCACCATCGGGCCGGTGAAACGGGTCTCACCCGTGAGCCAGCACTTTAGCGTGCTGCGCACCGGCACCGGGGATCTGGACTTGATAGCCGCGGGCAATGTGGCGATGAAGTCGCCCTATGGTATTTATACCGCCGGCGCCTCCAGTGCTTCTCGTGCAGGCAGTGCCGCCGCTGAGTTTGATCGCGCTCGCGCCACCTCAGCGGATGGAACGGTGCTGGGCAGCGCGGCCAAGGCGTATGAAACGCTTGTCGATAAAAGCAGCCCCTATGCCGCTTGGTATCCCGATGGGGGCGGCAATTTGTTGTTGCGCACGGGTGGTAGCCTGACAGGCGATGTTTGGACGCCGCTCACCGACGCGATCATGCCCAATGACGGTCGCACTCAACTCAACAGTGCGAACCTGGGCAATTGGTTGTGGCGCCAAGGTACCGGAAACACTGCGGGTGTGACCCCGACACCTGCCAGTTGGTGGATCAATTTTGGTACTTACGTTAAAAGCGACAGTGGTGCCAACATCGAACTCGAAGACCGCGCACAGATAAACCTGCTTCCACGCCTGGTGGGGTTCACAGGTGTAGGCACCCTGGGCGGTGGCAACCTGACCCTGGACTTGGGCAGCGATGCCGGCATGCTCGTTCGTCGCGGCGATCCCGGTGCAGTCAGAGCACCGCGCAGCGAAGGGTTGGTGCTGGCTGTTGGCAGCACTGGCCGGGTGGTCGACGGGCAATTGCTGCTCACCGGTGGCGGTGATCTGGATGTGCGCATGGGCGGTGATTTGAACCCCGGGCTGGATGCCCGCGCGAGCCGTGATAAATCCGCTACGTTGTCAGCCGATTATAAAGCGCAGGTGCTCAGCCTCAACGGCGTACTGACCAACCTGCGTGGTGCATTGAACCTGCAAGCAGGCAGCCTGGGGGGCATTGCCTTGAACTACGGTGAAGTGCCCGGATCTCAGGATGCCAAGGACAGCCGTGCTTACTCACCGTACACCGCCAGCCTGGGCACGGCCACGGGCGGTATCACGTTGATGTTGGGGGACGCCACGGCCAACCTGTCGACCCGAGGTGACTTGGTGCTGGCGGGGACAGGCGATCCAGGACGTGTTTCTACCGAAAATACCCAGGCATTCAGTTACAACGGCACAGACTATGGCAATGGGACCACCTGGTTCTCGCTGTGGACCGATCGCACGGCCATTGACCTTTTTTCCGCAGGTGGCAGTTTGACGCCTAGCGTGCAGAGCATGTCGCTTGCCAGGTCAGGCATCCTTGCGCCTTTGCAAGGGCAGAACTACTCAAGCTCCGATGGGCGTTTTATCTTCCCTTCCAAACTGGGCGTGGTGGCAGCCAATGGCAGCATCTATCTCGGTGCGTCCGCGTTGGGCGTTGGCCCGCTGCCCAATAATCCCGTTTACTCGTTATTGCTGGCGCCATCGAGCCAGGGGCGGCTGGCGATGTTGGCCGGCGATTCCATCTACGCCAGTGGCTATGCAGTCAACCAGTCGGGTGACAGCCTGAGTTCCATAGCGACGCCTTTGGCGCCAGCCTTTGTTGGCAGGAACGGGTTCAATCGCGTCATCGACAACCTGGGCGGTGACGCGATACAGGCTGATCTTTCCTTGTTTGCCTTGCGCAGCCCAACCGATCTTGCGCGCCCGCCAGCCCAGACACAGCCGGCCAGGTTTTATGCCAATCAAGGCGATATCGTCGGCTTGCGCAGTGGTGAAATCATCACGTTCAGCAGCGGTCGGCAAGGGCAGGTCCGCTATGAATCCGCAGGTCCGGTGTGGATGCGAGCGGGGCGCGATATTGTCGGCTCAGGCACGTATCTGGGCACATCCACGGTGTTTCCGGCGTTGCTTGCTGACAACGGCGACTACATAGGCGAAAGCCGCGGCAACCTGTTCGTGCATAACCGTCCCGAGGATGTCTCGGTGGTGTCTGCCGGGCGCGACATTACCTACAGCAGCTTCAACGTCGCCGGCCCCGGCACCCTGGAAGTCAGTGCCGGGCGTAATCTATTGATGGAAGACAAAGCCTCCATCACCAGCCTGGGCCCGGTGGCGGTGGGGGATTCCCGGCCAGGTGCGTCTATCGTGCTGGAAGCCGGGGTAGGGCCTAATGGCCTGGATTACCTGAAGTTCGTCACGCCTTACCTGGACCGCGCCAACCAAGCGCTCGACGGTGTGCCCCTGGCCGGGCAGACGGGCAAGGTGGTGAAAACCTACGAGACCGAACTGCTGCAATGGCTCAAGGAACGCTATGCCTTCAGTGGTGATGCCGATCAGGCGCGGGCGTACTTCGCCGGCCTGGGGCCTGAGCAGCAACGCATTTTTGCGCGCTCGGTGTATTTCGCTGAAGTGCGCGCGGGCGGTCGTGAATTTAACCTGAGCGCAGGCCCGCGTTCCGGCAGCTTTTTGCGCAGCCGCGCGGCTATCGACGGGTTGTTGCCGAGCAAGGACGTGGCGGGCAACCCGATTGTGTATGACGGCGATATCACCCTGTATGGCGGTGCCGGGGTGCATACCCGGTTTGGCGGCGATATCCAGATGCTCAGCCCTGGCGGGCAGCAGGTGTTCGGTATTGAAGGGACTGCGCCGCCGGCGACCGCTGGGGTGCTGACTCAAGGTGCCGGGGATATTCAGTTGTATGCCCAGGGCAGCATCCTGTTGGGCCAGAGCCGCATCATGACCACCTTTGGCGGCTCGATTCTGGCGTGGTCCGATGCCGGTGATATCAACGCCGGTCGGGGATCGAAAACCACCGTGCTCTATACCCCGCCGAAACGCGTGTATGACAACTGGGGCAATGTGACCTTGTCGCCCAACGTGCCGAGTGCGGGGGCGGGTATTGCGACGTTGGCGCCGATTGCCGAAGTGCCGGCCGGTGATATCGACCTGTTGGCGCCGGCGGGCACCATTGATGCGGGCGAGGCGGGGATTCGTGTTTCGGGCAACGTCAACATTGCGGCGTTGCGCGTGGTGAACGCGGCCAATATTCAGACCCAGGGCAAGTCGTCCGGGGTGCCGGTGACGGCGGCGGTCAACACTGGGGCGATGACCTCGGCGAGTGCGGCGGGGGCGGCGGCTTCCCAGGCAGCGGAGGACGCGGCGCGCAGTCAGCAGGCGGCGGCGAAGCAGGGCAGGGCTTCGATCGTGACGGTGGAGGTGTTGGGTTTTGGCGCTGAGCCGGTGGAGCGTGAACCGCAGCCTGCGGGCCAGCAAAAGACCTCGGGGTATAACCCCGGCAGTCCGGTGCAGGTGTTGGGCGCGGGGCCGTTGAGTGAACAGGCGCGGGCGCGGTTGACTGACGAGGAGCGTAGGCAGATTAGTTTGTAAGGGTTTTTGCGGGACCTCTCGTTGTAAGGTTTGGGGCGATCGGTGATTGCCCCTTTTTTTTGCGTGTATATCCGTTATTTGGGTGATGGCGACCTATGGTTCTGCTCTTACAGAGGGTCACTTTTGGCAAACGCCCGGAATGCCGGCCCAGCCAAAAGTAACCAATCTGAATACACTGAAGAACTGCTTTTCTGTGGGAGCTGGCTTGCCTGCGATGCAGACACCTCGGTACATCAGGTTCACAGAGTTGATGCCATCGCAGGCAAGCCAGCTCCCACCTTTGATCGAGTGTGGCTCTGCTGTTGCTGTTGCTCTTACATCCTTTTCGCTGACGAAGTCAGCGGTCTTTTGATCTGCGCTTTTGATCTTGATCTGAAATCGCCCCCCAAATCACTGGCGGATTGCGGGCATGCCGAGCCATAGCGAGGCACCGAGTGTTGGGGCGAGGACCTTTTGGTTACTTTTGACTGGGCCGGCATTCCGGTCCTTGCAAAAGTGACCCGCTGTAAGAGCGCAACCAATAGCCGCCGTTACCTGAATAACGGATATACACCCCTACAATCTCTCAGCAAAAATTGCCCCCGAACCAATCCCAAATGAAGCTTTCATGACAAAAGTTCGGTAGCCCCCACCCACTCCCGTCTTGCCTATGTAACGCGCTGCAGGCGATCAAAAGTCGCCTCCAAAGCCGTCAGCAGGACGCCAGGAGTGGGGCAATGGGAACTATGGAACGTTATTCGAAAGTCGGCATGCAGGAGCTCGATCAGCGCCTGTCGAAGATCGTCGAAGCCGCGCGCAAGAAGCCGGTTTCGGTATACCGCTACGGCGCGCCGTGGGTGTGGATCGTCTCCCAGGACGATTGGCAAGGCGCTTTGAAGGAAGTCTCCAGCTACATCCCGGCGGGCCACTCGCTGGTGTTGTTGCGCCCGCAGATCGACGACGTGCTCGAACAGTACCGCGACTGGCTCCAGCCCGAGCCGGGTATGTTGATCGCGCCGCACACCGTGGTGCACATCCTGTTGCTGCAACTGCTGTATTCGGTGCCCAGCGAACAGCAACTGCACGAGCAGCTCAATTACAACCTGCTGTTTCGCTGGTTTGTCGGCCTCGACCTGACCCAGAAGGTGTGGAGCCTCCACGCCCTGCAGCGTGACATCGCCAGCCTGCTGAACAACCCGCAGGCGGTGCAATTGATCCAGAAAATCATCGGTGAAGTGTTTTGTGGCGCCTTGCTGCACATGCCGGAGTTCTCACTGAACTTTGCCTTGTTGCACACCTGGCTGGCCCGGCACAGCCATCTTTCGACCACCAGCAATTGAGCAGGCCGAACGCCGTGCAATCGGTGAAGGCGCGCCACTTTTTTAGACAACCAGGGGGCCGTGTGGAGCATCTGTTCAAGTCAACGCTGGCGCTGTGCCTGACGCTGGGGGCCTTGGCCCAACCCGCGCTGGCCGAGGAGGAGGGCGCAGCGCGGCGGGTCGACGTCAACGAATATTTCGTGCGCGGCAATACCGTGCTGGATGCGGCGGCCATCGAGGAAGCGGTGTACCCGTTCCTGGGCCCGCAAAAGACCCTCGGTGATATCGAAGGCGCTCGCGATGCGCTGCAAAAGATCTACCAGGCGCGTGGCTATCAGTCGGTGTTTGTGGAGCTGCCGGAGCAGAAGGTCGATGACGGCATCGTCTACCTGCAAGTCAGCGAAACCAAGGTCGGCCGCGTGCGCGTGGTCGGCGCCAAACACTATTCGCCGGTGGAAATCCGTGAAGACGTGCCGGCGCTCAAGGAGGGCGCGGTGCCGGATTTTGCCAGTGTGCAAACCCAGCTCGCCGGGCTTAACCGGGGCGTCGGGCGCCAGGTCACGCCGCTGGTACGCGAAGGCGCGCGGCCAGGCACCATGGACGTGGACCTGCAAGTGGAAGACCAGAACCCCTGGCACGCCAGCATCGGCCTGAACAACGACTACAGCGCCGACACCGAGAAGCTGCGCACCGTGGCGACCCTGGGCTACGACAACCTCTGGCAAATGGGCCACAGCATCTCGCTGACCTACTTCACCGCGCCCCAGGACAGCAGCAATGCCAAGGTCTGGTCGGGTTCCTACAGCGCGCCGCTGGATGAGCGCTGGACCTTGCAGTTCTCCGGCTACCAGTCCGACAGCAACATCGCCACCATCGGCGGCAGCAACGTCTTGGGCAAAGGCCATTCCTACGGTGTGTCGGCGATCTACAACCTGCCGGCCAGTGATAACTGGGCCAATTCGTTCTCCTTCGGCGTGGACTTCAAGGACTTCGACGAGCAGCTCAAATTGGGCAGCAATGCCGACAAGGTGCCGCTCAAATATGCGCCATTCACCTTCGGCTATAACGGCTATCGCTACAGCGAGCAATCGGCCCTCAGCCTGGGCCTGAACCTGGTGGTCGGCACCCGTGCGTTCTTCGGCTACGGCAGCGATGCCCAGGAATTCGAATACAAGCGCTACAAGGCCAGCCCGAGTTTTGCGGTGCTTAAAGGTGACACGACGTACACCTACACCTTCGCCAGTGATTGGCAATCGGCAACCAAGGGCGGTTTCCAACTGGCCTCCGGGCCGCTGGTGTCCAACGAGCAATATTCCGCCGGTGGCGCCACTTCGGTGCGCGGCTACCTGGCGGCAGAGCGCACGGGGGACGAGGGCCTCCTGTTCTCCCAGGAAATGCGCACGCCCTCATTGGCCAAGTTTCTTGGCAGCTACGTGCAGGAATGGCGCTTCTACGCGTTCGCCGAAGGCGCGCGCCTGCGCCTGCAAAAGCCGTTGGCCGAGCAAGAAGACGAATACAGCCTGGCCAGTGTCGGCCTCGGCACCCGCGCCAGTTTGAGCAAATGGTTATCCGGCAGCCTGGACTGGGGCTACCCGCTGCTCGATGGACCGAACACCCAGAAACAGGACTCGCGACTGCACTTCAGTGTGCAGGCGACTTTCTGACCTTTTCTCCCGGAGACTTCACCATGCAACGCCTATTTCTGAGCCTGTTGATCTGCCTGGGCTTCGCGCTTCCGGCCACCGCCCATGCCTGGTGGCAGGACGATTGGCACTACCGCAAACAGATTACCGTGGACACCACCGCCCAAGGCGCGGCCATCAATCAAGCCCTGGGCCGCACTGCGCTGCTGGTGCGCCTGCACACCGGTAATTTCACCTTCGATGGGGTGAAGGAGGATGGCAGCGATTTGCGCTTTGTCAGCGCCGATGACAAGACCGTGTTCAATCACCAGGTCGAAAGCTTCGACCCGCTGATGGGCATGGCGCTGATCTGGGTCGACGTGCCCAAGGTCGAAGGCGGCCAGCGCCAGGAAATCTGGATGTACTACGGCAATCAAAAAGCCCCGGCCATCGCCAACGGCCAACTCACCTTCGATCCGAACTACACCGGCGTCTACCATTTTGACGGGGCCAACGGCACCCCGGCCCGGGACACCACGGCCTACAGCAACACCGCGCTGAACGCCACCGGCGCCAGCATCGATGGCGTGATCGGCCGCGCCCTGCAGTTTGGCGGCCAGCCGCTGATGCTGCCGGCCAGCCCATCCCTGCAACACGCCGCCGGCAGTGCATTGACCTTCAGTGCCTGGCTGCGCCTGGACCAGGCCAGTGGCGAGCAAATCGTCCTGGCCCGTCGCGATGGCCCCCACAGCCTGTTGCTGGGCTTGAACCAAGGCACGCCGTTTGTGGAAATCGACGGCCAGCGCGCGGTCTCCACCCAACCGTTGAACCCGGGCCAGTGGCAACACCTGGCGTTCACCGCCGAGGGTGAAAAAGTCGCGCTGTACGTCAATGGCCGCGAAACCGCGAACCTGGCCGTGGCCCTGCCGGCCTTCACTACACAGACGGCGATCGGTGCCGATGTGCCGGAGGCGGGCAGTACGCACCTGCCGTTTGCTGGCGCCATGGATGAGTTGCGCCTGTCGAAAGTGTCGCGCCCGGCCGCGTTGCTGCTGGCCGATGCGAGCGCCCAGGGCGCCGAATCCAAGCTGGTGGCGTATGGCGTGGATGAAGAACAGTCGGGCTTCGGTTTCGGCAGCCTGGGCTTTTTGCTCAAGGCCGTGCCGATTGACGCCTGGGTGATCATCCTGGTGCTGGTGGCGATGATGGTTCAGTCGTGGTTCATCATGCTGCGCAAGAACCGTCAGGTCGGCCGCGTGAGCAGTGCCAACGAGATCTTCCGTGAGCACTTTGCGCAGATCGGCACCCGCCTGGAAATGTATGCCGATGACGCCCAACTGGCCGAGCGCCTGGGCCACTCTTCGCTCTGGCGCCTGTACCTGGTGGCGGTCAAGGAGATCCGCACCCGCCGTGCCCAGGGCGCAGATACCTCATCGGTTTCGGCGGCCACCATCGAAGCA
The DNA here is from genome assembly GCF_012985445.1 of Pseudomonas sp. WS 5532. NCBI lineage: Bacteria > Pseudomonadati > Pseudomonadota > Gammaproteobacteria > Pseudomonadales > Pseudomonadaceae > Pseudomonas > Pseudomonas sp. WS 5532. The sequence goes on along the minus strand of NZ_JAAQWK010000013.1, from coordinate 185,734 downwards.
ATCCGCTGCTCCATGGACGGCGTGCGTACTCGCGAAAACCAGGCCCTGAGCTCGAAATTGTCGACCCTTTCCAATGCCATCGCCGGCGGCCCTTACATCGGTCTGCTGGGTACGGTGCTGGGGATCATGGTGGTGTTCCTCGGCACGGCCATGGCCGGTGACGTGAACATCAATGCCATCGCCCCCGGCATGGCGGCCGCCTTGCTGGCCACGGCCATGGGCCTGTTCGTGGCGATCCCGGCGCTGTTTGGCTACAACCGCCTGATCACGCGCAACAAGGAAGTCAGCGCCGATATGCGCGTATTTGTCGATGAGTTCATCACCCGCCTGGCGGAAATGCACGGCGAGAGCCAGTTCAGTGAAGCCGCCCACTCGCGCGGCCACCACGCCTCCGTTCCGGCCTGAGGAGAATCAGCATGGCTTCCGTAAATGCCGCCCACGACGATGACGATGACGCCGCCGTCGACACTATTAACATCACGCCCCTGGTGGACGTGCTGATGGTGGTGCTGGTGATGTTTATCCTCACCGCCACCGCCCAGGTGTCGGGTATCCAGATCCACTTGCCCAAGGCGAGTGCTTCGGTGTCGCTGTCCGAGGCCAAGACCAAGGCCATCTCCGTCAACGACGGCGGCCAGGTGTTTCTCGACGCCTACCCGGTGACGCTGGGCGAGCTGGAGGAGCGCCTGCGCATCGAGAAGGCGCAGAACCCGGACTTCCCGGTGATTGTGCGCGGCGACGCCATGGTGCAGTACCAGAAGGTGATCGAGGTGCTCGACTTGCTGCGCCGGCTGGAGCTGTCCCAGGTCGGGCTGGTCACCGGCAAGCCGAGCCAGGGTTGAACCATGACCGCACAGATGCCGATCCCGCCCATGCCCGTGAAGAACAAGCTGCTGCGCCCGCTGAAGTGGGGCGCTGGCCTGCTGCTGGCCGCCCTGGCGGCCTGGTTCCTGTGGCAGTGGGCCAATGACATGAGTGGCGTGCGCCGCGAAGCGCCGAAGGTGCCGACCATTATCCCGTTGCCGCCACCGCCGCCACCACCACCGGAAAAACCCAAGGAGCCCGAGCCCAAGGTTGAAGAAAAAATCCCGGAGCCGGTGCCCACGCCTGAGCCCGAAGAGTTCAAGCCGGCGGAAGAAGCCCCGCCTTCGCCCGCCGATGACTTGGCCAACCCGATGCAGATCGATGGCGATGCGCAGTCCGGCAACGACGCGTTCAACATCGGCGCCGGCAAGGGCGGCGGCATGGCCGGTTCCGGTGGCGGCGGCTTGGGCACCGGCACCTACAAACAGTACCTGGCGGGGCTGTTTCAACGGCTGCTGAGGGATGACCCCGAGTTACGCAAAAAGGCGTATGCGGTGCAGGCCGATTTGTGGCTGAGCGCCGCAGGCGAGGTTGTGCGTGCAGAGCTGGTGAAGTCCAGCGGCGATGCCGAGACCGACGCGCAAGTGCTCGCCGCCTTGCGCGCAACCCATGCCACACAACGCGTTCCAGCAGCCGTGACGATGCCGGTGCGCCTGTCGCTCAAGGGCCGACGCCCGGATTGATCACACCCATTTCTTGCAGGTTTTTACAGGAGTTGCGTATACATGATTTCCCCCGTGAATCGACTGACCCTGGCGGTCGGCATGGTCATCGCGACCCTGGTTGGCCAGGCGACGGCTGCCCCGGTTGCACCGTCGGAAAACGTCACGATCAACCTGATCCGCCTGCTGGTGCAGCAAGGTGTGCTGACCCAGGACGCCGCCAACGGGTTGATCGCCCAGGCCGAACAACAAGCCCAGCAGGCCCGGCAAGCCGCTGCTGCGCCGGTGGTTGCCAGCGGCCCGACGGCGGCGCCTGGTGATGTGCGCGTGCAGTACGTGCCGCAAGCGGTGCGTGACCAGATCCGTGACCAGGTCAAGGCCGAAGTCATGGCCACCGCCAAGCAGGAAAACTGGGCGCAGCCCAATACTTTCCCGGACTGGGTGTCGCGTGTCAGCTTCGACGGCGATATTCGCCTGCGTGACGAGTCGCGCTACTTCTCGGGCAACAACAGCAACGAAATCGTCGACTACGCCAAGCTCAATGAAAGCGGCCCGTATGACGTCAACAAAGACACCAACACCAAGTTGCCGCCATTGCTTAACGCCAATAAAGACCGCGAAAACCTGTTTCGCCTGCGCGCTCGCCTGGGCATGAAAGCGCTGATTACGCCGGAGTGGACCGCCGGTATCCGCATCGGCACCGGCTCGGACAATAACCCGGTGTCCACCACCCAGACCCTGGGCGGCGGCTTCGGTAAAAAGGACATCTGGCTCGACCAGGGTTACCTGAGCTGGAAAGCCACCCCGGACGTGACCCTCACCGCCGGGCGTTTCGCCAACCCGTTCTATTCCACCGACATTTTGTACTCGCCGGACCTGAACTTCGATGGTATTGCGGCCAACTTCAACCATGCGCTGAACAGCGAGTGGGGCGTATTCGGCACCCTCGGCGTATTCCCCGTGGAGTACACCTCCGACGCGTCCAGCAGCAACGGTTTCGACAAGGAAGACAGCGACACCAAATGGCTGTTCGGCGGCCAGGTTGGCGCCAACTGGAAGATCAACCGCAGCAACAGCCTCAAGGGTGCGATGGCGTACTACCACTTCGACGATATCGAAGGCCAACGCTCCAGCCCGTGCAGGCCGTGGGCCGGCCAACCCGCCTGCGACAGCGACGGCTCGCGCCTGGCCTTTATGCAAAAGGGCAACAGCGTGTTCCTGCTGCGCGATATCACCCCCAACCCGGCCACACCTGGGTTGACCCCGCAGCCGCAGTTTGTGGGCCTGGCCTCGAAGTTCGACGTGCTCGACCTGAACCTGGCCTGGGACGCCGAGCTGCCCAGCGACTTCAAGTTGCGCACCCAAGGCAACTACATCCACAACCTGGCCTACGACAAGGGCGAGATGCTCAAGCGCAGCGAAGGCCAGATCGTCAACAACATCAACAGCAAGGGCCAGTTTGAAAGCGGCGGCAATGCGGCGATGGTGCAGTTCACCCTCGGCAACGCGTTCGAGATGCGCAAGCGCGGCGACTGGAACCTGTTGGCCGGCTACAAATACATCCAGCCCGACGCCTTGCCGGATGGCTTCAATGATTCCTCGTTTCACCTGGGCGGCACCAACGCCAAGGGCTATTTCGTGGGCGGCAACTACGGCATCGACAAGAACATCTACGCCAGCGCCCGTTGGTTGAGCGCCTCCGAAGTGTATGGCGCGCCGTTTGAAGTGGATGTGATGCAACTGGAACTCAACACGCGCTTTTGATGCGCAGGGAGATGCCACATGAACACGCGAATCTTAGGCGGGCTGTTGCTGGTGCTGGTGGCCACGGGCGCTTCGGCCGAAGGCATGGAGGAGCGCCTGCGCACTCAACTGCGTAGCACCACCCAACAGTTGCAGGCGTCGCAAAGCGAGCAGGCCCAGGCCAGTGCCGCGCGTATCGCCGCCGAAGCACAGGCCAAGCAGGCCCAGGCGCAGATCAAGCAATTGACGGCCGAGCTGGAAAAGGCCAGGGGTGCGGCCGAGCAATTGGCCGGCCAGCAACAGAGCCTGCACAGCCAGGCGCAAGCCCAAGTGGCGGCGAGCAATGAACAGATCGGCAAGTTCAAGAAGGCCTATGACGAGCTCTTGGTTTTGGCCAAGGGCAAGGAAACCGAACGTGCCCGCCTGCAGGCGCAACTGAGCGAACGTGACACACAAGTGCAGCAATGTTCAGCCAAGAATCAACAGATGTACGGCGTGGCCCGGCAACTGCTGGCGGCTTACGAAAAAATCGACGTGGCCGAGGTGATGAGCATCCGCCAGCCGTTCGCCAGCAGCGCGCGGGTCAAGTTCGAGGAACTGGCCCAGGGTTTTGGAGATGAGCTATACCTTAATCGGTTTGATGCTCCGCACACCGCCCTTAATCAATGATCAACAAGGAAGAGACACTATGAGCGATGTTCAATTGATCTCCAGCGTCACCCCGCAAAGCCTCACCGAGTTGCTGCAGGAAGCCGGCTACCGGGTCAACCAGACCGAACAGAACGGCATCGTGCAACTGCTCAGCGCCAGCCAGGGCATCGGTTTTGCCGTGCGTTTTGGTAACGCGGCGGCCGAGCAGGGCAGCTACGTGGACTTCACCTACAGCTGCGCGCTGCGAGTACAAGGTGAACTGCCCAAGGGGCTGGCCGAGGTGTGGAACGCCTCGCGGCGCTTTGCCCGCCTGTCGTTGCAGGGTGAATTTTTGCTGATGGAAATGGACGTGGTGGTGGCCGGCGTGGGCGCCGCGCACCTGCGCAGCCAACTGGAATTGTGGGACCGACTGCTGCAGGAATTTATCGTGTACCTGCGCGATTACAGCCAGCAAGCCGCGCAATTGCAGGCCCAGGCTAGCGCTGCGCCAGTGGATGAAGAGGCGCCTGTCCTGTGAAAAAACCAACCCTGCTGGTCGGCGCCGGTGCGCTGACATTGCTGGTCGTGGCGGTAGGGTTGAGTCTGCGACCGGGTGCTGACCCGGTCGCCGCTCAGCAGCCGGCGCCGGGCGTGAACACCGAAGGCGCAGGCCCGGCGGTGGCGCGTCTGGGTAACCAGCAGATCGGTCTGCCTGAACTGCAAACGGTGCTGGCCGGCTTGCCGGCTGAAACCCGCGAACAACTGCGCGGCAACCGTGGCGCACTGGAAGCCTGGATTCGTTCACGCCTGGCGCAAAAAGCCGTGCTCGAACAGGCGGATGCCCAGGGCTGGCGTCAGCGCCCGGAGGTGGAGCAGCAGACCCGTGCCGCCACTGAGCAGATAGTGTTCCGTGACTACATGCTGTCGGTCAGCCAAGTGCCGGCCGACTACCCCAGCGCAGCTGAATTGCAGCAGGCCTACGACAGCGGCAAGGCCCAATGGGTGACGCCGCCGTTGTACCGGGTCAGCCAGATTTTCCTCGCCGTCAATGACCCGCAAAACCTCGACAGCGTGCGCCGCCAGGCCCAGGAACTGAGCCGCAAGGCCCAGGCTGCACCGGCTGAATTTGCCGCCCTGGCCACGCAATATTCCCAGGACCCTGGCACCGCTCAACAAGGCGGTGACTCCGGGTTGCAACCGTTGCAGCAACTGGTGCCGGAAGTACGTGGCGTGGTTTCGCGCCTCAAAGTCGGCGCGGTGTCGGATGCGCTGCAAAGCGCGGCCGGTTTTCATGTGCTCAAACTGACCGGCCAGCAACCGGCACGCACCGCCAGCCTTGATGAGCTGCGCGAACGCCTCACCCAAGCCTTGCGCGCCCAACGCCAGGAACAGATCGCCAAGGCCTACCTGGAAGGCATGCTCAATACCGCGACGTTGAGCATTGACGGTGCCGAACTGAACAAGGTGCTGGAATAACACCGGCCTGGCTTGGCACTGGATGTATCGACCGACACGACAGGGAGTCTCCCATGGCATATTTAGAACCGTCCGGCCCTCAGGGGGCTGCAGCCTATCGCGCGCCAAACGAGCCGCGCAGCACCTGGCTGGCCCTGGCAGAGGAGATCGAGCCGGAGGTGGTGCGCTACTTTTTGGTCAGCGCGCGGTGTGGCTGTTTTATGCAAGCCGCGCGCAGTTTGAATATCAAGGCCACGCTGTTGCGCAAGCGCCTGGCGCAGTTGGAAGAGCAACTGCGCCGTTCACTGTTCAGCTATCAAGGCAATGGCTTGGCGCTGAGCCGCGACGGCTTGCAACTGCAAGCGCAACTGGTGAGCCTGGCTCGCGAGCGGCGCCTGCCGGTGATGGTGCAACAGCCGCTGATACGCCTGGCCGTTGCTGAGCCGATCCTGCATGACATCCTCGGCCGCGACCTGATCGCGTTGTTGCGCCGCAATGCCAGTGTGCGTCTGGAGATCATCTCCATCGACAGCCAATTGTCGTTGCAGGCGGTGGATGTGGACGTGGTGTTATGGCTGTCGGATGCCGACGGGCCGGTACCTGGGCCGAGTTTTGCCACCGAGCCGCCGCGGCGCCTGGCGCTTTTGCAGTATTTGCCGCATATCGCCAAGCGCTATTCGCGGTTGACCACGCGCCCGGACAGTGTGGAAGACCTGGATGACTACATGCTGGTGCAGTGGCAGCCGGATGTGCAGGTCGAGGCCTTGCAACCCTGGAACAGCGTGGTCGAACAGCGCTTGGCGGCGGTGGTGAAAGTGCAGGCCTATTCGCTGATGCTGGAGATGATTCGTTGCGGCGCGTGCATTGGCCTGCTGCCGCACTACATGGGCAGCTTCGACCGTGGGTTGGTGGCGTTGCCCGGGTTGATGGGCGAGACCATGCAGCGTCAGGTGTGGCTGGCGGTGAATGCCCAGGCGCATGATGCTGAAGCGGTGCGGATGGTGGTGGAGCTGATTGTGGGGACGTTTGAAGGGCGGCGGGAGTGGTTTGATTGACGGGCTGCTGAGTACCGAGAGGCATCCTGTTTCATGTGTGTTGTAATATATCGAGACAACCTCGCCAGTCTCCGCGGACTGCGCCATGAAACAGAGTGAAGAGTGATGCAGGCCACCCGGTTGACCTTGATTTGCCATGCCGTCACGCCGCTGCAAAAGCACGGGCGTTTTCCCGATGACGAGTCTGTCGCGATGGATTGGCAAGGAGCGGCGTTATCCCTGGCCGGGCGTTTCAAGAAAACCATGCGGTTAGTCAGCGCGCCCGAGGCCAGAAGCCGTCAGACGGCGGGCCTGTTCGGTGCCGACGCGCAGATCGAAAATGCTTTGCGTGATGTTGATTTCGGCGCCTGGAAAGGCCAGGCCATCGATCAATTGGCCCCCGACGCCTTGGCGGCCTGGATGACCGACAGCGCCGCCGCACCCCATGGCGGTGAATCGGTAGAGCAGCTCTGCACGCGGGTTGGGCACTGGATCAAATCCCTCGAAAGCCACCCCGGCCATGTCGTGGCCGTCACCCACCCCTTCGTGATCCGTGCCGCCTTGCTGTACGTCATGCAATTTCCCCTCTCGAAGTTCTACTTGATCGACGTCGAGCCGCTGTCCGCCACCGAGCTGCGCTTCAACACTGTATGGCGCCTGCGCCTGGAAACTCACGCCGAGTGCCATGAACATGGCAAAATCCACGCCCCGCAATGAGAGCACCCCATGAAACGCATCCTGATCATCGGCATTGGCGCCGGCAACCCTGACTACATCACGATGCAGGCCGTAAAGGCGCTGAACCGCACCGACGTGTTTTTTTTGATGGACAAGGGCCAGAGCAAAGACAAGTTGATCGACCTGCGCCGTGAGATCTGCGAAACCTACATCACCGAGCCCGGTTACCGTTTCGTCGAGGCCGACTGCCCCGAGCGCGTGCGCGGTGATATCGACTACACCACCGCCGTGCAGGACCTGAACCGCGACAAGCAGCTGACCTTCGAGCGCATGATCAACGAGCAAATGGCCGACGGTGAAGTGGGCGCTTTCCTGGCGTGGGGCGACCCTGCGCTGTACGACAGCACCATCCGCATCCTGCAGGCGATTCTGGCCAGCGGCCGTTGTGAGTTTGAGTTCGAAGTGATCCCCGGCATCACCAGCGTGCAGGCCCTGGCGGCTCAGCATAAGGTGGCGCTCAACCGTATCGGCCGCTCGATCGAGATCACCACCGGGCGCCGGCTGGCGGCGGGGCAGGCAAGTGATGCCGATACCTTGGTGGTGATGCTTGATGCCGAGGACTCCTACCGCACTGTGGCCGACCAGGATATGGATATTTACTGGGGAGCCTACCTGGGCACCCCGGATGAAATACTGATCAGCGGCAAAGTCAGTGAAGTGGCCGACGAAATCCAACGGGTGCGCAAGGCTGCGCGCCTGGAGAATGGCTGGATCATGGACACGTATCTGTTGCGCAAACCCTGAGGTTGATGCCCATGTTCAAACTGTTCGCCCTGACGCTGGCGTTAGTCGCCGGTGCCGCCCACGCCGATGATGCCTTGCACACGGACTTGCCGTTGGCCTACCTGGAGCAGACGCAAAGTGATGCGCGCAACCAACCCCTGGTGATCTTCCTGCACGGGTTTGGCAGCAACGAAGAAGACTTGTTTGGCATCAAGGACGCGTTGCCGTCCACCTGGACCTATTTGTCGGCCCGCGCGCCGATGCCGGTGGATCCCAATGGTTATCGCTGGTTTGCCAAGAAGCCCGGGGAGGGTGATTACGACGGCGAGACGGCGGATTTGCAGCGCAGCGCCCAGCTGATTGAAAACTTTGTCAGCAAGGCCACGGCCAAGTACCACACTCAAAGCGATCGGGTGTTCCTGGTGGGGTTCAGCCAGGGCGCGATCATGGCGTATGAGGTGGGTTTGCGAAAGCCTGCCATGGTGCGCGGGATTGCGGCGCTGAGTGGCAGCGTGTTGCCGGTGCTCAAGGCTGAGCTCAAGCCTGATGAGTCATTGAATAAGCTGGCGATTTTTATCGGCCATGGCACCTTGGACCAGGCGCTGCCGTATGCGTCGGCCACCCGCGCCAATGAGGTGTTGCTGGGGCTGGGGCTGAAGCCTGAGTTTCATGGGTATATGGGCATGCCGCATACCGTGAGCGCGGCTGAAATACAGGACCTCAAAGCCTGGCTGGAAAATAGTTTGAAGTAAAAACGCGGTTAAACAATGTGGGAGCAGGCAAGCCAGCTCCCACAGTTGATGTGTGTTGTTTGTTAAACCAGGTTACTTGCCGCCGGTAATCTGCTTCACCAGCTCAGCATGCCCCTTCACGTCATCCGCCCGCGAAATCGCCTGGATCACCAGCAGATGGTTGCCCGAACCGCCGAGGAATGTGGAGTTCAGGGTCTTGCCACCGCCTTGGGTCGCCGTACTGTCCACCTGGCGCAGGCCCAGGCCTTTGAAGGTCAGCTTCTTCTCGTTTTGCTTCTTGAAGTCGGGCAGGGCAGCGCTCTGGTCCTTGACGAAGTCCGCCACGGCACCATCGAGAAACTGCGGGTCATTGTCCTTGATGGTTGCCCCATCGTTGCGCACGGTTTCGGCGACGATCACGACACTTTTCGTGGTCGAGTTCGCGTACAGCGTGCCTTGGGTATCGGCGGTGCCATCCTCGACCTTGCCAGTCGGCAACGTGTCAGCGACGAAAGCCTTGGGCAGGTTGAAGGTGAACTTGCCGCCCAAGGTCGAGATGGTCTGGGTGGCAGGGGACTTGCTGGCGGCGAACACGCTACCGGCGGTAAGCGCAAGGGCCAGCAGGACGGCGGTCTTGGTGAAAGTGGCCATGAAACGCTCCAGGGATGAACGAAATTGCGGCGTATTCTGTCAGAAATTTCGCAATATCGTTCATCCCTAAGTTCACACCTTGTCGGACTCCTCTTGAAGCCGGTCCATCTCGAACAGCCGCGCCAGTTCCGTGCGGGCTTCCTGGGCCGATTGCAATACTTTGGCCGCGTCGTCATACACCGCGTGTTGAGCGGCGAGTAACTGGTGGTCGTGGTTTTTGAATCGATCAATGCGTGCATCGGCCTGGGCCTGGCTCAAGCCGAGGCCGACCAGGGTGCGACGGCTCATTTCCAGGCTGGAGTAGAAGGTCTCGCGCACCGGCGAGGCGTCCAGGTCGACCAGGCGGTGAACGTGCTGGCGGTTACGTGCGCGGGCGATGATTTTCATGTGCGGATAAAGGCTGCGCACCAGGGCGGCGGTCTTGATATTTATTTCCGGGTCGTCCATGGCGATCACAAAAAACTCGGCTTGGTCGACCTTGGCTGCATGCAGGATTTCCGGGCGCTGCGGGTCGCCGTAGAACACCGGCATGCCGCCGAAGCTGCGGGTCAGCTCGATGGTTTCCACCGAGGTGTCGAGGGCAATGAACGAGATGTTTTGCGCGCGCAGGATCCGCGCGACGATCTGGCCCATACGGCCCATGCCGGCGATCACCACGCGGGGCGCATCGCTTTCGATGGTGCGGTATTCCTCCGGCACCTCCACGGTCTTGGCCTTGTGTTTGAACAGCTTGGGGCACACCAGCAACAGCAGCGGCGTCACCGCCATCGACAAGGTGATGGTCAGCACCAGCACATCGTAAAGGTGCGGTTCGAACAGGCCCTGGTCGCGGCCGATCTTGAACACCACAAAGGCGAACTCACCGCCCGCCGCCAGCACGATACCGAGGCGCAAGGCGCTTTCGCGGTTGAGATCACCCACCAGCCGGCCCACGGCGTACAGCAGCGGCAGTTTCAGGCCGATCAGCAGCAAGGTCAGCCCGATCACCATCAACGGCGTGCTGAGCAGCAGGCTGAGGTTGGCGCCCATGCCCACGCTGATAAAAAACAGGCCCAGCAGCAGGCCCTTGAATGGCTCGATCTGCGATTCCAGCTCGTGGCGATATTCCGAATCGGCCAGCAGCAGCCCGGCGAGGAAGGCACCGAGGGCCATGGACACACCCACCAGTTCCATCAGCCACGCGGTGCCGATAACGACCAGCAGCGCGGTGGCGGTGGACACTTCGCGCAGGCCGGTCTTGGCGACGATGCGAAACACCGGGCGCAACAGGTAGCGCCCACCGATGATCACCACGGCGATGCTGCCCAGTATCTGCAGCACGTGTTGCACGCCCTGGGCTTCGGTCGTCGGGTGATCGCTGCCGGCCAGCAGCGGCACCATGGCGATCAGCGGGATCGCCGCGATGTCCTGGAACAGCAGGATGGCAAAGGCCAGGCGCCCGTGGGGCTGGTTGAGTTCCTTGCGTTCGGCCAGGCTTTGCAGGCCAAAGGCAGTGGAGGACAGCGCCAGGCCCAGGCCCAGCACGATTGCACTGTTCCACGGCTGACCAAATAGCCACAGCGCCGCCACGCCCATCACCACGCCGGTGAGCACCACCTGGGCCAGGCCGACGCCGAACACCGCCTTGCGCATCACCCATAAACGTTTGGGCGACAGCTCCAGGCCGATGATAAACAGCAGCAACACCACGCCCAGTTCAGAAAATTGCGCCACGCTCTGCGGGTTGCCCACCAGGCCCAGCACCGACGGGCCGATGATCACACCGGCAAACAGATAGCCCAGCACGGCGCCCAATTGCAGGCGCTTGGCCAAAGGCACGGTCAACACAGCGGCGAGCAGGAACACCACGGCTGCTTGTAACAGGTTGCCTTCATGGGGCATTGAGATCTCCCAGATCTTTAAAGCGAATCAACAGGGCGTTATTAGCGCCTTTTTTACATTTGGAAACTTGTATTTATGTCGCGACAGTCAATGGATGCTGGCTGTAATCCCATTCTGACAGGGAGTTTACGAAAGTATTAATACCATTTAATTCAATGACTTTTCTGTAGGTCTACTACCGTTTCGACAAATTGGATCAATTGTCACCACGGTCAGGTATCTCGAATTCGATGCGTGTGGATCAATAAAGTTGAGCTTGTACGCACCCATGGATGAAAGGCTTGGACCACAAGGAGTTGAGCGTGGATAAAAGACTTGCTACTGCCGTTGTACCTCGTATTTCTGCGCTTTCTCTTGCTATTCGCCTCGGCGTAGCGGGGCTGGTGATAGGCCTTGCAAGCCCCGAAGCGATGGCGGCCTGCTCGCCCGCAAGCCCCACGGCGGGTGCCACGGTGACGTGTACGGGGGTGCCGTCGTTACCGCTGTTTCTGAACACCTTCTCGAGTGCGGTGAATGACCTGACGGTCAACGTCAACCCTGGCGCGCAGCTCAACGCAACGTTGGGCGGCATTGCGTTGAACCTGACCGGTAACAACACCACACTGAACAACTCCGGCACCATCGACCCGGCGCTGCTCGGGTTTGTATCCGTGCTCAGTGGCGGTGTGGTGGTGGGCAATACCGCGGCCAGTACGGTGAATATCACCAACACGGCCACCGGGATCATCCGCGGTACCGGCGCACTGCTGGGGCTTAATCTGACTTCGTTGGGTGGTGCGGCGCTGAACGTCACGAATGGCGTCGGTGGCACCACCACCCTCACCAACGCCGGCACCCTCGGCTCCAGTTCGTTGCTGGGTCTTACGTTGTTTGCCTCTGACACGCCAGTGGTCGCCGTGCAAGGTGGCGGCCAGGTCAACATGACCAACAGTGGCACGCTCACCGGGCGGGTTGCCTTCGAGGCGTCCACTTTGGGTAATACCTTCGTCAACAGCGGGACCATTTCCGGCGGCGTGTCGATGGGAGCAAACAGCACCAACACCTTTACGGCGGTGACCGGGTCGAGCGTGTCCTCGGGTGGCGGTATCGGCTTGAGCCTCGGCGGCCTGTTGGGCGTAAACCTGACGTTTGCCCCCACCGGCCAGGTGGATGGCGGCGCAAACGGCAGCAACACCTTGATCCTGCAAAACCCCGGCGCCACCGGCAGCAGCGGCACTGGCACGGCGTCCAGCGCCACCTATGTCAACTTCAACAACCTGACCATCAACGGCGGCACCTGGACGCTGCAGGGGCCGTTGGTCAGCGGCAGCACAACGCTCAATGGTGGCATTTCGCAGTTCGATAACAGTGCGACGTTCGGTACTGGGGCAATCACCGCCAATGGCGGGGTTATCGAGGCAACGGCCAATAACCTGACGCTGGCTAACCTGCTCACGCTGGGCACCGGCGGGTTGACCGTCCAGGGCGCCAATACCGGGCTGACCCTGGGCGGCGTGCTCTCGGGCACCGGCGGCTTGACCAAGGCGGGCACGGGTCAACTGATCCTCAATGCCGCTAACACTTACACCGGCGCCACCACGCTGTCCGGCGGTTCGGTGCAGTTGGGCAATGACCTGGCGCTGAGCAGCGGCGCTGTCACCGTCACGGCCGCATCGACTTTGCAGGCGCCTGGCACAGTCAGCCTTGCCAACACGTTCACGCTTAACGACAACCTGACGACCGATGTGGCCGGTACGCTGAGCCTGAACGGCGCCATTACCGGCAACGGTGGGCTTACCCAGAGCGGCGCGGGCAGCCTGACGCTCAATGGCGTCAACACCGGCTTCAGCGGCGCCACCAACCTGGGCGCCGGCACCCTGGTGCTGGGCAATAACAATGCCCTGGGCAGCGGCAACCTGAATGTGACAGGTACTGCCAACCTGGACACCAGTGGCGCCTCATTACTGAACAACAATGTCGTCTTGACCGGCGATCTCAGCCTGCTCAACGCCAACCCACTGACCCTGAGCGGCGTGATGTCCGGCGTCGGCGGCCTGACCAAAACCGGCGCGGGCCTGCTGACCCTGGCCGGTAACAACACCCGCAGCGGTGTAACGTCGCTGAATGCCGGCGGCTTGTTGCTCAGCACCAACACCGCCCTGGGGACGGGCGCGCTGAATACGGCTGCGGGCACTTCGCTGGACGCCACGACGGCGGTGACCCTCGCCAACGCGGTCAACCTGGCCGGCAACCTGGGCATTGGCGGCACCGCCGACCTGACGCTGGCCGGTACGATCAATGGCGCTGGCAGCCTGACCAAAAACGGCGCCGCCAATCTAGTGCTCAACGGCGTCAACAACTTCCTGGGCGGCACCACGCTCAATTCGGGCACCCTGACGGCGGGCTCCAACTCAGCCCTGGGTCTGGGTAACTTGACCGTTGGCGGCGCGTCGACGCTGGACAGCAGCGGGGCATTCAGCCTAGGCAACAACGTTGTGCTCAACGCCGGGTTGACGGCCGGCGGTACCAATAACCTGACCCTGGCGGGTGTGCTCAGTGGGGCAGGGCCGCTGACCAAAAGTGGCCTGGCCAACCTGACCCTCAACGGCAACAACACCTTCAGCGGCGGCACCAACCTCAATGCAGGGACCTTGACCCTGGGCAACGCCAATGGCCTGGGCAGCGGCGCCTTGACCGTCGGCGGTGCGGCGACCCTGGACACCAGCGCGTCCTTTGGCATCGGCAATGCCATTGCGCTGAATGCTGACCTTACGGTCGCCGGCAACAACGACCTGAGCCTGAACGGCGTGGTCAGCGGCGCTGGCAACCTGATCAAAAATGGCTTGTCCGACCTGACCCTGGCCGGCAACAACACCTTCACCGGCGCCGTGAACGTGGTCTCCGGCAGCCTGACGTTGCTCAATGCCAATGCCTTGGGCAGCACTTCCGGGGTTAACGTGAGTGCGGGCGCCGGGGTCAACCTGGCCACCGACGTCAGCCTGGCCGGCTTGAGCGGCAGCGGTAGCGTGCAACTGAGTGGCGCCAACAACTTGACCGTTGGCGGGGTCAACACCACCAGTACGTTTGATGGTGATTTGAGTGGCGCTGGCGGGCTGATCAAGGTCGGCACCGGCACTCTCAACCTTACCGGCATCAATGGCGTCACTGGCAACACGGCGATCAATGCAGGCACCTTGAACCTCAGTGGTTCCCTGGCCAGCGCCCAGGTCAATGTCAACAACGGCGGTACGCTGACCGGTACCGGTTCGTTATTGGGCGCGTTGAACGTCAATAACGGCGGCCATTTGGCCTTGAGCAGCGGCAATACCTTGTCAGCCGGTGCACTGAACATGGTCGCGGGTGGCAACCTGGATGTTGCCCTCGGTGCGCCATCCCTCACTTCCTTGCTCAATGTCGGCGGTAACGTGGCGCTCGCCGGCAACCTGAACGTCACCGATGCCGGTGGTTTTGGCGCGGGCACTTATCGCCTGATCAACTACACCGGCGGCCTGACCGGTGGCCTGACGGTAGCCGGTGTTCCCGTGGGTTATGGCCTCGGCGATCTGCTGGTACAAACCTCGGTCGGCAACCAGGTCAACCTGGTGGTGTCGGCGCCCAATATCCGCTTCTGGGACGGCAGCCAAGCTATCGCCAACGGCGTGGTGGATGGCGGCACGGGCGCCTGGACCGCCGGCGGTACCAACTGGACGTCCGCCGACGGCTTGACCAACTCTCCTTGGTCCAGTGGCTTTGCGGTGTTCACCGGTGCTGCCGGTACGGTCACCGTGCAAGGCCCGCAAGCCTTTACCGGCCTGCAGTTTGTCACCGACGGCTACAGCCTGGTCAGCGGCGCAGGCGGGCAATTGACTGCGATCAATGGCGGCAGTGGCAATGTATCGATGCGTGTAGATCCGGGCGCAACCGCGACCGTCGGGGTCAATATCGATGGCGCCGGCACCTTGAACAAGCTCGACACCGGCACCCTGGTGCTCAACGGCGCCAACACCTATACCGGTGGCACCTTGCTCAATGGCGGCGCGCTTATCGTCGGTAGCAACACTGCACTGGGCGGCGGCCTGTTGACGACAGCGGCCGGGACGACACTGGACAGTAATGCTGCCATCACCTTGGGCAACACGGTGCTCTTGAACGGCGACACCACTGTCGCGGGCGGCAACGCGCTGACCCTTAATGGCGGGATCAGCGGCGTTGGCGGCCTGATCAAAAACGGCGCGGCCACTTTGACCCTGGGCGCAAGTAACACTTTCCTCGGGCCTGTGGCCTTGAACGCGGGTGGGCTGATCCTGGCCGCCAACAATGCCTTGGGCGCTGGCGCGTTGAATGCGGCTGGCGGCACGACACTGGATGCCAGTGCGGCGGTCACTGCCAATAACGCGATCAACCTGGCAGGCAACCTGGGTATAGGCGGCACGGCTGACCTGACCTTGGGCGGTGCAATCAATGGTGCTGGCAGCCTGACGAAAAATGGCGCAGCCAACCTGATCCTCAATGGTGCTAATACCTACCTCGGCGGCATGACGCTGAACGCGGGCACATTGACCCTGGGCAATAACCTCGCGCTGGGCCTGGGCAACCTGACGGTGGGGGGTGCATCGACGCTCGATAACAGCAGCGCGCTGAGCATCGGCAATGGTGCTGTGCTGAACGCTGCGTTGACGGTGGCTGGCAACAATGACCTGACCCTGGGAGGCCTGCTCACGGGCACCGGCGCGCTGGTCAAGGATGGCGCGGCCAACCTGACCCTCAATGGCCTCAATGCCTACAGCGGTGGAACGACCGTCAATGCGGGTACCTTGACCCTGGGCACCGCGACAGCCCTCGGGACGGGCGCCTTGACGGTGGGCGGCGCGGCCAACCTAAACAATGGCACGCCACTGGTGCTGGCCAATGCGGTCAACGTCAATGCCAACCTGACGGTGGGCAGCCTGAATAACAACCTGACGCTGGCGGGTGTGGTGGGGGGGAGCGCCAATCTGATCAAAACCGGCACTGGCGACCTGGCCCTGACTGGCAACAACACCTTCTCCGGCCTGCTCGATGTGCAAGCAGGCAGCCTTACCACCGTGGGTAATGGCGCGCTGGGCGCAGGCGCCGGGGTCAACCTGGGCAGTGGTACGCAATTGAACCTGGGTGGCTCGGCCAGCCTGGGTGAACTCACCGGCAACGGCGTGGCCGTTGTTGGCACCGGCAGCACCTTGAGTGTCGGCAGCAATAACCTCGACAGCACGTTCGGCGGCGTACTCGCCGGGTTGGGCGGTCTCAACAAAATCGGCAGCGGTGCCTTGACCCTCGGCGGCCTCAGCGTGTTGACCGGTGACACCCAGGTCAACGCCGGCAGCCTGCTGGTCAACGGCGCGCTGGCCAGTACCAACGTGAACGTGGCTAATGGCGCCACCCTCGGCGGCACCGGCACCCTGGTGGGGGCCGTCAACATTGCCGACGGTGGCCACCTGGCCGTCAACTCGGGCAACACCCTGACAGTCGGCTCGTTGGTGCTCAATACCAACTCCAACCTCGATGCCGGGCTCGGTGCCCCGTCTACCGGCGGCACGGCGCTGATTCATGTGGGCGGTAACCTGACCCTGGATGGCACGCTGAATGTCAGCGATATCGGTGGCTTCGGCCCCGGTATCTACCGGTTGATCGACTACACCGGCGGCCTGACCAATAACGGCCTGCAGCTGGGCAGCCTGCCGGTGAATATCCCGGCCACCGACCTGGACCTGCAAACAGCAATCGGCAACCAGATCAACCTGCTGGTCAACGGCAACACCACCGTGCAGTTCTGGGACGGTAGCCAAACCACCGGTAATGGCAGCATCGAGGGCGGCAGCGGTACCTGGACAAGTGGCGCCACCAACTGGACAGGCGTCAACGGTTCGTTCAACGCCGCCTGGGCGCCAAACAGCTTTGCGGTCTTCCAGGGCGCGGCGGGTACTGTCAGCGTGGACGGCGCCCAAGCGATTACCGGTCTGCAATTTGTCACCGACGGCTACAACGTGGTCGGCGGCACGGCGGGGGCCTTGACCTTGTTCAACGGCACCGGCGGCAACACTGCCGTGCGCGTTGACCCGAATGCCACCGCGACCCTGGGCGTCACCCTCAATGGCGGCGGTACTCTGGCCAAGCTGGATGCGGGCACCTTGGTGCTCAATGGCGCCAATACCTACACCGGCGGCACCGCGCTCAATGGCGGTACGTTGGTGGTCGGCAATAACAGTGCGTTGGGCAGCGGTGCGTTGACCGCGTCCAATGGCACCACCCTGGACAGCAATGCCGCTGTCAGCCTGGCCAATGATGTGAACGTCAACGGCACGCTGACAGTCGGCGGCAGCAACGCGCTGACCCTGGCCGGCACCGTGGCCGGCACCGGTAGCCTGATCAAAAACGGCATCGCCAGCCTGACCTTGAGTGGCAACAACACCTATGCAGGGCCGACTGCATTGAACGCCGGCGGGTTGATCCTGGCCTCTAACACTGCGCTGGGCACCGGCGCGCTGAATGCGGCGGCAGGCACCACGCTCGATACCAGCAGTGCAGTCACCCTGGCAAATGCCGTGAACCTGGCGGGCAACCTGGGCATTCTCGGCAGCGCCGACCTGACCCTTGATGGGCTGGTCACCGGGGCTGGCAGCCTGGCTAAAAGTGGGGCGGGCAACCTGACACTCAACGGCAACAATGCTTACCTCGGCGGTACGCAGTTGAACGCAGGTGGCTTGGTACTGGGCAATGGTTCGGCACTTGGCACCGGCAGCCTGGCCGTCAACGGCGCAGCGACGCTGGATACCAGTGCCGCAGTGGCGCTGGCCAATAACACCACGCTCAATGCTGCGCTGACCGTGGTTGGCAGCAACGACCTGGCGCTTGGCGGTGTGGTTGATGGCACCGGATCGCTGATCAAGAACGGCACTGCCAACCTGACCCTCAACGGCGCCAATACCTACAGCGGCGGCACCACCCTCGCGGCCGGTACGCTGACTGTCGGCAATGCCACGGGCTTGGGTTCCGGCGCCTTGACCGTCAATGGAGCAAGTACGTTGGACAACAGCGTGCCGCTGGTACTGGCGAACGCCGTCAACTTGAATGCCGACCTCAGTGTGGCCGGTAACAACAACCTGACCCTGGCGGGTGTGTTGGCCGGCAATGCGGCGCTGATCAAAAATGGCGCGGCGGACTTGCTGCTCAGTGGTAACAACACCTTCACCGGTCCACTCAATGTGCTCGGCGGCAGTGTGACCACTACAGGTAACGCGGCCTTGGGCAACACCTCCGGCGTCAACGTCGGCAGCGGTGCCAGCCTCAACCTGGGTGGCAATGCCAGCCTCAATACCCTGACCGGTACCGGCGCGATTCAAGTGGCGGGCGGCAGCACGCTGGCGGTGGGTGGCAGCAACCTCGACAACACCTTCGCAGGCACGCTCAACGGTGCCGGTAACCTGGATAAAAACGGCACCGGCGTGCTCAACCTGAGCGGCACCAATGGGATCAGCGGCGCGGCCAACGTCAATGGCGGCACTTTAAATGTGAGCGGCTCACTGGCCAGTGGCACGGTGGCGGTGAACAACGGCGCGACGCTGGCCGGTACTGGCTCATTAGCGGGTGCGGTGACGGTGGCTGATGGCGGGCACATCGGCCTGAACGCCGGCAGCACGCTGTCGGTGGGCTCGTTGGTGCTGGGTAATAACGCCAACCTGGACGTCGGCCTCGGCGTGCCGGTGGTGGGCGGTGGCAGCGGGCTGCTGAATGTCGGCGGCGATCTGACCTTGGGCGGCAAACTCAACGTCACCGATATCGGCGGCTTTGGCAGCGGCGTCTACAACATCATCAACTACGGCGGGGCACTCACCAATAATGGCCTGGCCCTTGGCAGTTTGCCGGGCAGTGTGATTCCGGGCGATGTGCAAGTGCAGACGGCCATCAGCAACAAGGTCAACCTGCTGGTGACTGCGCCCAATACCACCGTGCAGTTCTGGGACGGCGCCAACCTGATCGGCAACGGCGCCATCGACGGCGGCAACGGCACCTGGGGCACTGGCACCACCAACTGGACCAACGTTGACGGCACCCTCAACCAGAACTGGAACAACAGCTTTGCAGTGTTCCAGGGCGCGGCGGGTAACGTGACCGTGGAGGGCACGCAAAACCTCACCGGCATGCAGTTCGTCACCGATGGCTACAACCTGGCCTCCGGCACGGCGGGCGTGCTCAACCTGGTGAATGGCGGCACCGGCAACACGGCGATCCGTGTCGACCCGAACGCCACCGCAACGTTGGGCGTCACGCTCGGTGGTGCTGGCACCCTGGCCAAACTCGACACTGGCACCTTGGTGCTTAACGGCACCAATACCTACACCGGCGGCACTGCGCTCAATGGCGGCACGCTGGTGGTCGGCAATAACAGCGCGCTGGGCAGTGGCGCACTGACGGCGGCCGACGGCACCACCCTGGACAGCAACGCGGCCGTCACACTCGGCAACGCTGCGGTACTCAATGGTGCACTGGCCATCGGCGGCAGCAATGCGCTGACGCTTAACGGCAGTATCAGCGGCAATGGCAGCCTGCTGAAAAAAGGCGCGGCAACCCTGACGCTCAACGGCGCCAACACCTACAGTGGCGGCACCGGCCTGAACGCCGGGCAACTGACCCTGGGCAATAACGCCGCATTGGGCAGCGGCGCGCTCACCGTCGGCGGCGCTGCGGCGCTGGATGGCAGCACCGACCTGCAACTGGCCAACGCCATCAGCCTGAGTGGGCCGCTGACCCTGGTCGGCAGCAATGCACTAGCGCTTAACGGCGTGGTCAGCGGCACCGGCAGCCTGGTGAAAAACGGCAACGGTGCGCTGCTGTTGACCGGCGCCAACACCTACAGCGGTGGCACCACCCTTAACGGCGGCACCACCACCGGCAACACCAACAGCTTGCAAGGCGCGATTGCCAACAATGCGGCCCTGACCTTCGAGCAAGGCACCGATGGCACCTACACCGGCAACCTTACCGGCGCAGGCGTGCTGAATAAAACCGGCACCGGCGCGTTGCTGTTGACTGGCAACAACACCTTGACCGGCAACACCAACGTCAACGCCGGCAGCTTGCTGGTCAACGGCACCTTGAACAGCGCAGCGGTGCAGGTAGCCAGCGGCGCGACCCTTGGCGGCAGCGGCAGCCTGGGCGGTGCTGTGACGATGGCCGATGGCTCGACCCTCAAGGCCGGGGCGGCGACGCCGCTGTCGGTGGGTTCGCTGGCGTTGTCGTCGGGCACTGCCCTGGACTTCGCCCTCGGCGCGCCTGGCGCATCCACCACGGCGGTGAATGTGGCGGGCAACCTGACCCTTGATGGCACGCTCAACGTTACCGATGCCGGGGGCTTCGGCCTCGGCGTTTATCAACTGTTCCGCTACGGCGGCGCGTTGACCGACAACGGCCTGACCCTCGGCTCGCTGCCGGTCGGCGTGGGTAATCTGAGCCTGCAAACGGCGCTGGCCAACCAACTGAACCTGCTGGTGCAAACCACGCCGGGGCAAATCCAGTTCTGGAACGGTGGCACCACCAACCCTGACGGCACTATCACCGGCGGCAGTGGTACCTGGGGCCCAGGCACCAACTGGACCGATCCAACCGGTACCCAGGGCCAGGCGTCAAATAACCAGTTTGCCGTGTTCGGCGGGCAGGGCGGTACGGTCACCGTGGTCGGTAACCAAGGCTTTACTGGCCTGCAATTCCTTGACCCTGGTTACACGCTGACGGCAGGCGCAGGTGGGACCTTGTCGCCAACCGGTGCCGCAGTGGTGCGTGTCAATTCGGGCGTCACTACCGAAGTGGCTGCGCCAATCGTGGGGGCCGGGTCGATCAACAAACTTGACGCCGGCACCTTGCTGTTGACCGGCGCCAACACCTATTCCGGTGGCACGACCGTCAGTGGCGGTACGCTGGCCGGTAACACGCTGAGCTTGCAGGGTCGCATCCTCAACAATGCGCAACTGTTGTTTGTCCAACCCACTAACGGCACCTTTAATGGTGTATTGAGCGGAACCGGCAGCATTACCAAACAAGGCGCCGGCGCGCTGTTGCTGACCGGCAACCAGCCATTCAGCGGCACGGTGGCGGTGGACCAGGGCGTACTGCAAGTCGGCAACGCGGCCAACCCAGGCGCGGTGTTTGGTGGGCAGGTGACCGTCGCCAACGGTGCAGGCCTGACCGGCAACGGCAGCGTCGGCGCGTTGGTCAACAACGGCAGCGTCACACCTGATAACGGTAAGCTGACGGTGGCCGGTAACTTCACTAATGGCAGTACCGGCGCGTTGAACCTGCTCATCACCCCATCGTCGACCGGCTCCCTGGCCGTTGGGGGTACTGCGAACCTGGGCGGCACGTTGAATGTGGTCAACCTGGCGCCGTACGCCGGCCCGGCCACCTACACGCTGCTCACGGCGGGTGCAGTGAACGGCACCTTCGGCACCACCAATCTGGAGAACCTGGCATTCCTCAATACCGCGTTGAACTACAGCCCTACTCAGGTGGCGCTGGCGGTTAGCCGCAACAACGTCAGCTACGCCAGCGTGGCAGCCACTGGTAACCAACGTGGCGTGGCCGCCGCGTTGGACAGCGGTGCCGCGGTGGGTGGCGCAACGGTGCAGAACGCGCTGCTCAACTCCAATGTTGCCGGGGCGCGCGCCGCGTTCGACAGCTTGTCCGGGGAGATTCATGCCAGCACCGCCAGCGCCATGCTCGAAGATTCGCGTTACGTGCGTGACGCAGTCAACGAGCGCCTGCGTCAGCCCGGCTGCTACCGCGAAGATGACCCACGCAACAGCCTGGCACCCAGCGAAAACCGCCTGAGCAGCGCCGGTTGCCACGGCGAGATGGTCGGCTGGATGCGTGTGTTGGGCACCTGGGGCCACATGGGCGGCGACAGCAACACCGCCAAGCTGGACCGCAACCTCGGCGGCTTCCTGCTCGGCACCGACAAACAAGTGGATGACGCCTGGCGCGTCGGTGTGGCCGCCGGCTACACCCGCAGCGACCTGGACGCCAAGCGCCGCAGCTCCAGCGCCGACGTCGACAGCTACCACTTGATGGCCTACACCGCGTACCAGCAGGAAGCCTTCGCCGCTCGCATGGGCGTGGCATACAGCTGGCACGACATCGAAAGCAAACGCGATGTGGCCGTAGGCGGCGTGGGGCAACGCCTCAAAGCCGACTACAAAGCGCGCAGCGCGCAAGTGTTCGGTGAAGTGGGCTACACCATTGAAACCGGCAAAGTGGTAGTAGAACCGTTCGCCGGCCTGGCTTACGTCAACTACGACAGCGACACGATCAAGGAGAAAGGCGGTTCGGCGGCCCTGCGCGGTGATGCCGATCAGGACGTGACCTTCTCGACCCTGGGCGTGCGCATCGGCCAGACCATCACCTTGGGTAACGGCTCGAAAATCACCCCACGGGGCAGCATCGGCTGGCGTCATGCCTTTGGCGACACCAAGCCGGATGCCGACCTGAGCTTTATCAACGGCGGTGCATCGTTCAGCACCCAAGGTGTGCCGATCGCCAAGGACAGCGCGGTGGTGGAGGCGGGCGTGGACTACCAGATCAGTCAGAATGGCAAGTTGGGCCTGGGCTATTCCGGCCAACTGTCGCGCAACGATAAAGACCATGCGATGACGATCAGCTTCTCCCTCGGTTTCTGATCAAAGCCGAGTATTTTTAACCGCCCGAAAGGGCGGTTTTTTTTTGGAAATATTTCTTAACGCTATTCGATGGTTTGCCAATAGGGCAGGGTTGTTGCTCAGCGTCTGGTCAGAAGGATGTACAAACAATTTCCCCTGGAACCCGGCTGGTAATGCAGTCTTTTCTGAATCTAAAGTATGCCCTTGAGTTTATATTCCTTAGGTGGCATATTCGCATGGATTGGGACGTTGAATACACGGATGAATTCGCAGAATGGTGGGATGAACTGGGCGCAAAGGAGCAAGTCTCCGTGTCCGCCAGCGTAGATCTGCTGGGGCTTTTCGGGCCTGGCCTGGGCTTCCCCCATACCAGTGATATCAAGGGTTCCCGGCATGGCAACCTGCGGGAACTGCGGGTCCGGCACGCCGGCCGGCCCTATCGAGTGCTGTATGCATTTGATCCCCGGCGCTGCGCTGTCCTGCTGATCGGCGGCGATAAAGCCGCACACCCCAGGTGGTACGAGGTGCATGTGCCCTTGGCCGAAAATGTGTACGACATCCATTTGCAAACATTGCGTAAAGAGGCCCGTCACCATGGCTAAAAAATTCGCTGAACTTCAAGCGCGCATGACCCCGCAGTCGCGTGCCGAAGCCGAGCAGCTGTTCCGCCAGCACCTCAAGGAAATGCCCCTGCATGAGCTGCGCAAGGCCCAGCAACTGAGCCAGGAAAGCCTGGCCAAGGCGTTGAATATCAACCAGGCAGCGGTTTCCAAGATGGAGCGGCGTACCGACATGTACATCAGCACGCTGCGTGACTACATCCGGGCAATGGGCGGCGAGTTGGAAATCATCGCGACCTTCCCGGATGGCCAGGTCAAGATCGACAACTTCGCTCACTAAGTCACAGTGGACCACCCCGATGAATCAGCTCCTGGCCATGCGCGCCTTCGTCCGTGTTGTCGATACCGGTTCATTCAGCCGTGCATCCGACCAGTTGGCGCTGCCATGCTCTACCGTCAGCAAACTCATCACTGACCTGGAAAGACACCTGGGTACCCAGCTGATGCACCGAACCACCCGCGCCCTGGCGCCCACGCTTGAAGGGCTGGAGTATTACCGCCATGCGCGACGGCTGGTGGCTGAGCTGGATGAAGTGGACAGCGCCGCACGCGGGCAGATCCTCAAGCCCGGCGGGCACCTGCGCGTGGATGCACCGGCCTCGTTTGCCAATTGCCTGTTGATTCCGGCGTTGGTGGACTTTCATCGTGAGTACCCCGATATCACCATCGCCTTGGGCATCAGCGACCGTGCGGTGAATATTGTCGGGGAGGGCGCCGATTGCGTGATCCGTGCTGGCAAGCTGGAAGACATGGCGATGATCGGGCGCAAGGTGGCGGACCTTGAATACCTGACCTGTGCGGCACCCAGTTACGTGGCGCGCCGGGGTTTGCCGGTTTCGCCCGAAGACCTTGTAAACAACCACCTCAGGGCCGGGTATTTTTTTGCTGGGTCGGGCAAGCCGGAGCCGCTGATTTTTGAGCAGGGCCAGCAACGTATCGAGGTCAACGACTGCGCTTTTTCGACTAACGAAGGCAACGGCCTCAAGGAAATGCTGCTCGCGGGCCTTGGTGTGGGTCAGCACTTTAAGTCGATCGTGCAGCACTACCTCGATACCGGCCAGTTGGTTGAGGTGCTGCCGGGTTGGTCGCGCCCGGCCACGCCATTGCATATCCTCTACCCACCTAACCGTCATCAGAGTGCGCGGCTCAAGGTCTTTACCGAGTGGGTGATCCGCACGTTTGGGGTCAGGGAATAATCGCGGTTACGCGTATCTCCACGCGCATGGTTGGCAGTCCCAGGGCCTCGACGCCGACTTGCGTCCAGATCGGCGCATGGTGGGGCATGTAGCGCCGGTATTGCTGGACCATCGCTTCGTTGACCTCAGGTGCAAACCCACCGACGTGGTAGGAGTTTATGTGAATCACATGCTCCCAACCCGCGCCGGCGGTGGCCAGGGTTCGGTCCAGGTTGTGAAACGCCTGGGCGATTTCTTCACTGAGGTCGGCGGGGATCTGGAACTCATCGTCCCAGCCGCCCTGGCCTGACGTTTCCACGCGGTTACCGATTTTCACTGCTTGGGAATAGTGCAGGTGTTCGCGCATGGTATCGCCGTAGCCTGGGGTGACAAAAAATTCGGGCGTGCTCATGGTATTTCCTCGGTTGAGTACAAGACCCGATGGATGCTAATAGAGCGAATACTCGAACAAAATCCCGAGTTCCTGCCATGACTATCTACCGGTATGCACAATCGGTTTGCGATAAAGCCCGACTGCCAAGCCGCTGATAATCACTGCGATAAAGACCAGATTGGCTGTGGAAACACGCTCGCCCAGTATCAACATCGAACTGGCAATCCCGAACACCGGGATCAATAGCGACAGCGGCGCTACCGTGGACACGGGGTACGCCTTGAGCAACGTGTTCCAGCCCCAGTAAGCAAAGTGCGTGGCCAGGTAAACCTGAAACAGCAGCGACCACACGGCGGTGAGGTCGAGGTTGGCGGGGAGGCTTACGAACGCACCGTCGCCGTGCACCCACCAGGCCATCAGGAACAGCGGGATTGGCGGAAACAGGCTGGCCCAGACCATGAACGAAAAGATTTCTTTAACCCCCGACGTCTTGATGATGACGTTGCCGATGCTCCACGCCAGTGCGCTGAACACGATCATCAGCACGCCGAGCGCAGCGTGTTCGCCTTGCTGGTTGGCGATGATCCCGGTTAGTCCGATCAACGCGAGAAAGGCCCCGGCCCACTGCGCGCCGCGAATTTTCTCCTTGAATAGCACGCAGCCCCAACCCAGGGTGAAAAACACGCTGAGCTGGATGAGCAATGAGGCAATCCCCGGGCTCACCCCAAGCTGGATGCCATAGTTGATCACACCCCACATGCCCAGCCCGAAGATCACGCCATAGGCCGCTACATAACCGAATGGCACGGCGGGGCGCTTGATGACGAACACCAGGGGCAAGGCGGCGAGGGCGAAGCGCAGGCCGGTGAGTAAAAAAGGGTCGATGGCCCGCAGGCCCAGTTTGGTAATGGGAAAATTCAGCCCCCAGGCCAGCGTGACCAACAGGGCAAGTGCCAGGTGTTTCTTGTGCATGGACGTTCCTTCGAACCGGTTGCTTCAAAGGGGTGAAGGTTAGAGCTCGGGCGTATGGCCCGCTTGCTATGCCAGGTCATACTTTGACAAGATCGGGCCATGATTCCGACCTTTGACGACAACGACCCCGAAGCGCTTGTGACCCTGCGTGAATACCCGTGCGGCAGTGTGTTTGCCCGGCATACGCACCCGCGCGGCCAGTTTGCCTATGCTTCCACCGGTGCCTTAAGAATGTTCACCGACCTGGGCAACTGGGTGGTGCCGCCGCAGCGGGCCGTCTGGGTGCCCGGTGGCATTGCCCATGAAATGCACATGCGCGGCGATGTGGTGATGCTCAATACCTACCTCGATGCTCAAGCCGCCGAGCGCGCAGGGCTGCAGGGACACTGCCAGGTTTTCGAGGTGTCGCCACTGCTCAGGCATCTTCTGGAAGCGGCATTGACGTGCGGGGCATCGGCAACGTCCGAGGTGCGGCGGCACTGTGTATTGACGCTGCTGATCGACGAAATCAGTACGCTGTCGGCCTTGCCCCTCAGTGCGCCGCTGCCCTCTGAACCGCGTTTGGCGAGGGCTTGCCAGCGCTTTCTGGACGCGCCTGCGCAAACCGTGTCCCTCGATCAAATGGCGAGTTGGTCGAGCATGAGCCGGCGGACCTTTACTCGTCACTTCCTGGAAAGCACCGGCATGACCTTCGTGGCGTGGCGCCAGCAAGTCTGCCTGCTGGAGGCCACCGCGCAACTCAGCCACGGCGCCTCGATCACCGAGGTCGCATTTGCATTGGGCTTCAGCAGCCCCAGCGCCTTCACCGCGCTGTTCCGCCGTCACCTGGGCGATTCCCCGGCGCGCTACCTGGCCAAGTCCAAGGCCGTGTCGTTGTTCTAAAAAGCTCACACGCTGGTCAGGATTCACCTTGCAGGCGGTCCTGCTTTGTTACTATCGCCGCCCACCGTCATCAGGAGTCACCGGCCCATGCAACACCAGTGGGATGAAATGCACCGCACCCGCAAGCCCACGTTTCTGTTGTGTGGCGAGCCTCAGGGGGATGTGCTCAATCTCTATGTTCACGGTTATTCGGCGTTCTTCAACCGCCAGCAACTGGGCAATTTCACGCAACAACTGGCAAGCATCGAAGGCTCGACCAACCTGATGCTGTTCTGGCCGGCGGGTCACTTTCTGGAAAACCTTTTTGCTCCCTTTAAAGATGTGATTACCGCAATGCTTGGCGGTGGCGGCCTGGGCGCGGCAACCGTGGGTGTGGGCCGTGCGATTGCCTACTTTCTTGACCATTACAAAAGTGTCGAGGCGCGTGTCGATGAAGTGGCCAAGACGCTATTGCCTGAGCTTGCCCATTACCTGCACGGCGAAGCGCTGCCCGTGCGGCGCATCAACCTGATCGGGCATTCCCTGGGCGCGCGTATCCTGGTCAAGAGTCTGCTGGCCAGCCCCGAGGTCGCCCGCCAATTGCCGCTTAACAATGTGTTGCTGATGGGTGGCGCGATCAGTACGTCCAGCCCCTGGGATGAAGTGTCGGCGCCGCTCAAAGGGCGCGTGATCAACTGCTACTCCAGCAAGGACTGGGCGCTTGCCATCAAGCCGGACACCGAGCGCTGCATAGGCCGGTATGCGATCGACGTCACGCCCTCGCTCAAGGCCAAGGTCACCAATGTTCACCTGGCCACCTTCGACCATGCTGCCTACTGGCCGCAGCTGAAAACGGTGGTGCAGTACACCGACCTGCTGCAGGAACGGCGTGGCCTGATCCGCGCTGACCTGCGCAGCAGCGAAGTGCGTTTTGCCGAGGAGGACGTGGAACTGTTCCCCGCGCTGGTGCAGGCGCGGCCGGAGGAGCTTAAGTTTCTGGCTGAGTTAATGGCACAAAAACGCAGTGCCTCGATCGATGCCGATGTACGTGAACCGCTGAAACTGGCCATCGAGCTGCAACGCATGGGCGGTGACAGCTTTATGAACATCGCCCGTGGCCATGGCGTGAGTTATCGCCAGATCGCCGAAGATGTCGCACAGCGGCTGGGCATCAAGTTCGATGGGCCGCTTGAAACCGTGGTGCTGGCAGATATCGAGGCACAGGTCGCGGAAAAGCTCATCGAGCAGTACAAGGACAAACTCAGTCGCGCCGACCGCCAGGCCTTCGACGCCGAGCTTAAGGCGGCCGCGCAAAAAGAGCAGGGCCTGTTCAATCGTATCGATATCGGCCGCTCGGCCACCACCGCCCTGAGCGGCACGGCGTTGGCGGGGCTCACCGGGTTTATCTTGCGGCGCGGCGCGGCCACCGCAATTCCGGTGGTGGGCCAGGCGCTGGCGGCGGCGATGTTGCTGGTAACGGGCGTGCGTGCGTTTTCCGGCCCGGCCTATTCGATCACCACCTTGGCGGTCTTGGTGATTGGCGTGATTCGCCAGCGCATGGAGCGCGAAGCGTTGAACCAGGAGATGGACCTGGTGGTGCAAGTCGTCGAAGCGTTCGACTTGCCCCGGGAGACGGTGATGCGCACGGTCGCGTCGGACTGATAAGCTGCGGCCCTGACTTGTGTGTTTGCCTGGGATACCGCGTGAA
This sequence comes from Pseudomonas sp. WS 5532, assembly GCF_012985445.1. NCBI lineage: Bacteria > Pseudomonadati > Pseudomonadota > Gammaproteobacteria > Pseudomonadales > Pseudomonadaceae > Pseudomonas > Pseudomonas sp. WS 5532. Next base: position 157,232 of record NZ_JAAQWK010000013.1, on the reverse strand, counting down.
ATTCAGCCTGCCGAAAATCGCCACTGCCCCGTTCTGCCCGCCGGAAGTGGCCGGCTCCGTTATCGTCGACCCCAAGGCCTCGTTTTTCAAACGGGCGCTGATGTTTGCCGGCCCCGGCCTGCTGATCTCCATCGGCTACATGGACCCCGGCAATTGGGCTACCGCCATCGAAGCCGGTTCTCGTTACGGCTACAGCCTGCTATTCGTGGTGCTGCTGGCCAGCCTGGCCGGGATGGCGGTGCAGTGCCTGTGTTCGCGCCTGGGCATCGCCACCGGCAAAGACCTCGCGCAACTGTGCCGTGAGCGCTACAGCAAACGCTCCGCGCGCACGCAATGGGTGTTGGCGGAAATCTCCATTATCGCTACCGACCTGGCTGAAGTCCTCGGTTGCGCCTTGGCGTTTCACTTGTTGCTCGGCGTATCGCTGACGACCGGTATCGTGATCACCGCGTTCGACACACTATTGATCCTGGCCCTGCAAAATCGCGGTTTCCGCCGCCTGGAAGCGATCATGCTGGCGCTGGTTGCAACCATTGGCGTGTGTTTCTTTATCGAACTGGTGCTGATCAAACCTTACTGGCCGGACGTACTCAGTGGCTTTACCCCGTCACTGGCGGCCATCAGCGATGCAGCGCCGTTGTATTTGGCTATCGGTATCCTTGGCGCCACGGTGATGCCGCATAACCTCTATTTGCACACCTCGATTGTGCAGACCCGCCTGATTGGCAAAGACCTCGCCAGCAAACAGGACGCGGTCAAGCTGGCGCGTATCGACACCATCGGCTCCCTGGCCCTGGCGTTGCTGGTCAACGCCGCGATCCTGGTGTTGGCCGCCGCCGCGTTTTACAAGACCGGCCACACCGAAGTGGTCGAGATCCAGGACGCCTATCACCTGCTTGACCCATTGGTGGGAGGCGCCTTCGCCAGCATCCTGTTCGGCATCGCCTTGTTGGCTTCGGGGCAGAGTTCGACCTTTACCGGCACCATCGCCGGGCAAGTGATCATGGAGGGTTACCTCAACCTGCGCATCCCGTGCTGGCAGCGGCGCCTGATCACGCGCGGGCTGGCGCTGATCCCAGCGTTCCTGGGGGTGTGGCTGATGGGCGACGATGCCATCGGCAAACTGCTGATTCTGAGCCAGGTGGTGCTCAGCCTGCAGCTGCCTTTCGCGTTGTACCCGCTGATCCGCATGACTGACGACAAGCAACTGATGGGGCCCTTCGTTAACCGCTTGCCCACGCGGTTACTGGCGTGGTTTCTGTTTGCGCTGATCAGTGGGGCGAATGCGTGGTTGATTGGGCAGTGGTTGTTTTGACTTAAACGTGTGATCGCTCCAACGCGGTCTACACCAGAATTGCCAAGGATGTGTACTGGGCAACCTGCGGATCGGCCGTCAGCAGTTTCATCGGCTCGCTCATGGCTGCCGCAATGATAAGCCGGTCGAACGGGTCTTTATGGTGGTGCTCAAGATCCTTCACTGCAATCGCGTGTTCTGGGGTGATCGGCAATTCGGTGAAACCGCTCTCCAGGCAGTATTCACGGATTTCATCCAGCTGCACCTCGAGCTTTCCCAAGCCTACCTTGATCGCCATTTCCCAGAAGGTTGCAGCGCTGACGTAAATCTCAGCAGCGTCTTCAATCAATTTTTTGGCTTTATTGGATAGCCTGGGGTCATCACTCAGTGTCCACAGCAGAATATGGGTATCCAATAGCACCCTCATAAAGGGTTGACCTCAAACGCATCCAGCAGGTCATCGGGTAAAGGCGCATCAAAGTCTTCGGGGATAATGAGCTTGCCTTTCATTGCGCCAATCCGGCGGCCTTTGGCCTTTCCTACGGGGACGAGCTGTGCCATCGCACGCCCATGCTTGGCGATGGTGATCACTTTGCCAGCAGCAGCCTCATCGACCAGCTTTGACAGATTATTTTTTGCTTCACCCAGCGGTACGGTAATCATGTGGCGATCTCCATATTTTGGCCAAATATAGCCAAAATCAGCTGAGCTATCAAAGACGGCATGACGACCGGCTTTAGCCGCGCGTTCAGAGCGCGATTGTTTTTGATAAACGAACCCATGGCACCTCTCCAAAAAAAGATTGAGCCAAAGTCTGCCTGCCATATGCCGTGTCTGAAATAGTGGCCCGAAAAATCAGAACGAGCCTACTTTTCCCACGAGGAATTTTTACCTTCCAATGCTTTTCCAGTGAGAGGGAGGAGCCTCACCGATCCCAATACGGCACCGCTCCAAAACACTCCACAAAATAATCAATCACCGTGCGCACCTTCAGCGACAGCCGCCGGCTGCCTGGCCACAACGCCGCAATCTGTTGCGGTTCAAGGGTGGTGGCCACGTCGTACTCCGTGAGTACCGCCTGCAAGGTGCCGGCGCGCAAGCCTTCGCCGATCAGCCAGGACGGAAACACCACCAGCCCAAGGCCTTGCTCCGCCGCGTGGGTGAGGGTGTCGGCGTGGTTGCCGGTGATCGGGCCTTTGACGCTGTAAGGCGTCCAGTCGCCCTGGCCGCGGCGGAAGAACCAGCGCTGCTGGCCGGTGATGCCTTTGTAGGCCAGGCATTGATGGTTGGCCAGTTCTTCGGGGTGGCGCGGCGTGCCATGCCGGGCCAGGTAGGCGGGGCTGGCGGCGAGGCGAAAACGCTGGGGTGCGAAGATGCGCGCCTGCATGCTGGAGTCGTTAAGCACGCCGATGCGAAACAGCAGGTCGGTGCCGTCTTGCAACGGGTCGACGTAGGTGTCGGTTTGCTGGATATCCAACTGTAGCTTGGGGTAGCGACGGCACAACTCGCCCAGCCACGGTGACAGGTGGCGTTGGCCGAATACCATCGGCGCGTTGATGCGCACCAGCCCGCTGGGTTCGCTTTCCTGCTCTTGCAGGGCCTGGCCGGCGGCCTCCAACTGTTCCAGCATCAGGCGCGCATGACGCCCCAGTAGCCGCCCGGCTTCGGTGGGGCTGACCGCACGCGTATGGCGGTAGAGCAATTGCTGGCCGAGCGCCTGTTCCATCAATTGGATTTGCCGTGAGATGGAGGAGGGCGCCAGCCCTTCGCGACGTGCCACTTCGGAAAAGCTGCCGTGATCCAGCACGGCTACAAACAGGCGCAATGCCTTGAAACTCAGTTCATTCAAACCCTGCATCGTGGCTCCGTGCTGTGCGTAATGCGCAAAGGTGTTGTTTGCATGCTCCCATTTATCGCACAAGACGGCCACCGGATAATGCGCGCCATGTTTCGTTTCTTGACGCGCAGGTGATGTATGCAGGCAAGTTCCATCGAAGGCGTGGCGCAGGCCAGGCCGAAAAAAAACCTTTTGCGATTGCTGCTGTTGCCGCTGGTGATTCTGGCGGGCATGGGCCTGTCGGTTGAGGCCGGCTTGCTCGGGCCATTGGGTGTACAGGTCGGGCATTTGTGGGCAACGTTGAGCATCTTTGGCGTCGGTACGGCGATTCTGTTTTTGCTGCTGCTGTTCAGCGGCGCGCAAAAAGGCCCGGCACTCACCGACCTGCCGCGCTGGCAGTTGATCGGCGGCTTTTTGGGGCCGATGTACGTGGTGGTGCTGACTTTGGCCACGCCGCATATCGGCATCGCCATGACCATGGTCGCGATCCTCTCGGGCCAGGTCGGCAAGAGCGTGCTGATCGACCATTTCGGCTGGTTCGGCACCGCGCGTAAACGGGTCAATGGCGAACGCTGGATTGCCCTGGCGTTGATTGTGGCGGCACTTGTTCTGATTGCACGGGGTTAAAGCGATGAATCTGATTCTGTTGTTGGTACTGGTGATTGCCGCCGGTGCGGTGCTGAGTGTGCAAGCCGCGATCAACGGCCGCCTGGGCCAGACGGTCGGCGTGTTGCGCAGCAGTTTATTGACCTTTGCGGTGGGCGCAATCAGCACGGCGTTGTTGATTTTCTTCTTCGAACCCGCACAGGCCGTGAGCTTGCTGGACGTGCCCAAATGGCAGTTGACCGGCGCGTTGTTTGGCGTGGTGTACATGATGGTCATGGTCGGCGCAGTGCCCGTGGTGGGGACGGCAGTGGCCACGGTGGCGGTGATCGTCGGGCAGTTGGGCATGGGCATGCTGATCGATAACTTCGGCTGGCTGGGCAACCCGGCCATCGAGCTGTCGGGCAGCCGTATCGTGGCAATGCTGCTGTTGGCAGTGGCGCTGGTGTTCATGTACCGCAGCAACAGCCGACTGGCCGATTAACGGCGGTGAACCTTGAAACCTTGCCGGTAGTCACTGCTTAAGGTGCAGCGCCCGTTGCACCTGGACGACCATGCAAAAGGAGTCTGAACATGGCTGATAAAACCTGTGCCTGCCCACACTGCAAATGCGTACTGGGCACCAACGCGGTGATGAAAGACGGCAAGGGCTACTGCTGCCAAGGCTGCGCCGAGCACCATGCGCATGGCGAACCGTGTGCCTCGTCGACCGGTTGCGAGTGCGCCAAGTCTGCCCACGGCTAAAAATCCGCTCGGCTTATCGGGTGGCGGTCATTACCATGGCCGCTCACCCTTGATTGATGTGTGCTTCATGGCCCTGGCCGCGCCTCCCGACCTCACTGATCATGCCGTCCCCGTGCAACCACTGGCGCGCACCTACCCCCGTGGGTTGTATGTGGAGCCACACAGCCACGACTGGGGCCAGTTGCTCTACGCCATGAGCGGGGTGATGTGGGTTGAAACACCGCGCGAAGCCCTGGTAGTACCGCCGCAGCGCGCCGTGTGGTTGCCACCGGGTGTGGAGCACGGGATTCGCGTGGTCTCGGACTTGCAGATGCGCAATATCTACCTGCGCCCAGCCTTGGCGGCGACGCTGGACAGCCAGGTGCAGGTGATTGAAGTCGGCGGGCTGCTGCGTGAGCTGATCGTCACGCTGGTTGATCAAGGCGATAACGGTGATACCGCCTATTACGACGCCGTAGTCGGTCTGGCGCTGTTGGAGTTGCAACGCGCGCGCCGCTCCCAGATCCGCATTGCCATGCCACTGGGGGCGGACCGCCGGTTGATCAATGCCTGCCAGGCAGTGATGGCGGCGCCCTCGCTGGAAATCCCCTTTGAGCAACATGCCGAAGCGGCGGGTGCCAGCGTGCGCACCCTGGCGCGGTTGTTCCAGAACAACCTCGGTATGGGCTTTGCCGAATGGCGCCGTCAGGTGCAGCTAGCCACGGCGGTGGCGGAACTGATCCAGGGCCAGTCGGTGAGCGGCATTGCCCGTTCTTTGGGCTATTCGCCGAGCAGCTTCAGCGACATGTTCCGCCGTGAACTGGGTGTGGCACCGTCGCAATACGTCGGTTGAGGCTTTGGCCGAAATCCTGAAGCACTTGGCCGATGCTTCGGGGGGGGGCTCACTACACTGAGCGCATCAACCCACCCGGCGTAAACCCTATGAACTATCCCCTATGAACTATCTCATTTCCCTCGCCATCGGCCTGTTTGTCGGCGTGATCTATGGTGCCCTGGACTTTCGCTCACCCGCGCCGCCTGCCATTGCCCTGGTGGGGCTGATGGGGATGTTGATCGGCGAGAAGCTCTGGCCCATGGGCCGTGAGCTGGTCAGCGGTTGGTTGTCCTGATTTCTTTTTTCACTTCGATGGATATTGGCCATGAAAGCACTGCAATTTTCCGCCACCGGCGACCTCGCCGCCCTCAGTTTCGTTGAAGTCGACAAGCCGCTGCCGGCTGCCGGTGAAGTGTTGGTCCAGGTTAAAGCGGCGGGTTTGAACCCCAGCGACGTTAAAAACGTACTTGGCCGGTTTCCCTACACGACGTTGCCGCGTATTCCCGGCCGGGACTTTGCCGGTGTGGTGGTGGAAGGCCCGCAGCAACTGGTTGGCCAGGCAGTGTGGGGCACCGGCCGTGACCTCGGCTTTTTTGCCGATGGCTCCCACGCGCAGTACCTCACGGTGTCGGCGAAAGGCGTGGCGCATAAACCGACGCATCTAAGCTTTGCCCAGGCTGCCAGCCTCGGTGTGCCGTACACCACCGCCTGGGATGCGCTGGAGCGCAGCGGTGTCGGCAAAGGCACGCGGCTGCTGGTGATTGGTGCCAATGGTGCTGTAGGCAGCGCGGCGTTGGCGCTGGCGAAAATTCGCGGTGCGCAGGTGCTGGCGGCGGTGCGCAAAGCGGATCAGGTCGAGGCGTTGCAGGCGCAGGGCTTCGACGCGATTGCCCTGGGCCAACCGGACGCATTGGGCGGGCAGGTGAATGCGGTGTTCAAGGGCGGCGCCGATGTGATCTTCGACACCACCGGTTTCTGGCTGCCGGCGGCTGTCGCAGGGTTGGCCCCGTTCGGTCGCATAGCGATCATCGCGGCGCCGGTTGATGGGCATGTGCAGCTGCCGGCGCTGGCGTTGTACCGCAAGGGCGGCTCGGTGGTGGGCATCAATTCATTGCTCTACAACTGCGAGCAATGTGCGGTGATGCTGGAGCAGTTTGGGCGGTTTTTTGATGAGGGTTCGCTACCGTTGCCGACAGGGTTGCGTGAGGTGGCGTTGGCAGATGGGGTGCAGTGCTACGAGGAAGTCAACAAAGGCAGCGCGGACAAGGTCATCTTCCTGCCTTAATGCGGTTAAAAAGTGTGGGAGCTGGCTTGCCTGCGATGGCGGTCTGTCAGTCAGAGAACTATCGACTGACCCACCGCTATCGCAGGCAAGCCAGCTCCCACATTTTGATCTTCACTGGGTTTGAGGACTGTTTTTGATCGGACGTTTCCCACAAAGGTTTCAGGTTGTCGCTCGGAAGCGGGCTGACTAACCTCACTGGCGTCGCTGAAAATTCAGCGATCGGATTTGACCGTCCGACTTAACCAGTACGCAAGAGCACCCAAGACCTATATCAGGCGTTTTTTTTACGCTTGATGTATCGTGTCGCGGCAGCTGTGCGCGGGATACCTTCGGGTATGCCGGATCCCTGGTTCCGGTCGGTCAACCCGCGTTCAGCTGCCACCCCACTTTGTTTGACCGCAAGTGATGACAGCTCCACTACCAGGAGTTCCACCATGATCAAAGACAGCCCCAACCCCCCAGTCCATCAAGACTACGACACCAGCACCCTGCACGAAGTCGCCTACCGCGCGATCAACCACTATCTCAACCCCGGCAAACCCATTCCTGAACCCAGCGAAGGCATCTTCACCGTGCGCGCAGACTTGGGTACGGAAACCTTGCTGGTCAATGCTTCCCAGGATCTGGCTTCCATCAGTGATATCGCCAACCACCTCGCGTTTGAAATCGAGGGTTCGCAACGCAATGTCGCGCTGGGTATCTGCCGAATGCTGGAAGGTGTGCAACTGCTAGTCGACAAGGCGCTGAATGTAGCCCACCCCGTAGCTTGAATGGGGGGCTAAGATCGTTCCCACGCTCTGCGTGGGAATGCATCCAGTGACGCTCCGCGTCACCTTGCATCCTCTATGGCGGGACGCGGAGCGTCCGGGGCGGCATTCCCACGCGGAGCGTGGGAACGATCTCAACACAAGGTCGCGCTGGGTATCTGTCGGATGCTGGAAGGTGTGCAACTGCTGGTCGACAAGGCGCTGAATGTAGCCCACCCCGTGACTTAAAAGTGTGGGAGCTGGCTTGCCTGCGATGGCGGTCTGTCAGTCAGAGAGTTATTGACTGACCCATCGCTATCGCAGGCAAGCCAGCTCCCACATTTTGATTTTTACTAGGCTTCAGGGACGCCTTTTTCCCAGGCCGACCAGTTCTTCAGGATCGCCTGTACCAGCGGATTGCCCGTGCGGTACAGGTTCTCCAACGCCGGTACAAACCCACCCTGGTCCGCATACTTCAGCAAGTTGTCCACCTCGCTGTAGCCCGGATACGGCCGGTCGAAATCGGAACCGGCGCGTACCACGGCCAAGCGCTGAATATCCACCAACCCTTCACGGCTGGCGCGCAGCAAGGCTTCATAGGTGGAGTTGTCTTCCTGCTGGGTGGTGCAGTACTCGCCTTTGTTGTCGGTGAGCAACTTGGTCCAGACCTCGGCGCGTTCGCTCAGGCGTGTGCCGGAGAACCAGGTGTTGCCCGCCAAAGTGTCGCAGCGTGTGACTTGCGGCGGCTGGTTGGCCGGCGCGGCCGGGTAGTGTTTACGCCAGGCGCTGGATTCCTTGCTTTCGCTCAGCTCTACCTTTTGCGACAAGGCAAACGCCTTGGCCTGCAACTTCGGGTTCAGCTCGAATACTTCGGTCTTGTAGTCCAACGGTGGTTTTTCGTTGGGGCCTTTGGTGTTGATGCCGATGTAACCGGTTGGCCAGTCTTTAGGCGCATCGCGCGAATCCAGCTCCCATTGGGTGCCGAACTCCACCAGGTAATGCGCCCAGGCGGCGGTGCCGATGGTTCCGTGTTTAGGGCTGATGCCGGCGATCCCGGCAATCAGGAAGTAGCTCTGGCGCAGGTCGAACTTGGGCGACAACGCCAGGGCCAGTGTGGACGCGGCGGCGTTGGTCTGGCCCATGCCGGTCACCAGCAGGCACACGTCCTGGGTGTTGCAGCGGATCACCGGGTATTCGGCCGACAGGCCTGGCACACGGACTTCCTGCTTGAGTTCCAGGCGGTCGATCCAGGTTTGCGCCTCGGGGGCGAACATGGTGATCAGCATCACTTTGGGTTTGATCGGCGCCGCAGCATCGGCCAGCACCACGTGGGGCAAAAAGGCCAGGCCGATGGCCATCGAGAGACGGGTAAGCATGTTCATCTATAGCTCCTTGATCAGAATTGGTAACCGACACCGGCGTAGTAGCCCCAGCCATCCGAGCGGGCGCGGAAGTTGCCTTCGCCAAAATTCAGCTCGCTGCCATCCTCCCAGTTGCCGCCGTTGTGGAAGTAACGACCGACCAGGGTGAAGCGCAGGTGGGTGAACGAATACAACAGCACGTTGGTGGCCACCAATGAATTGGCGGTGCGCGCCGGGTTGTCCTTGTGCAAGTCCGAGCCGAAATCGTAGTTGGTAAAGCCGATGTAGGTCAGCGAGGCACCGTTATCGAAGCTGCTGATGGGCACGATGTATTTCATTTGCGCACGATAGCCGTCCCACGAGTATTCGTTGCTCGCGCCGTAGTTTTCCCATTGGTAACGCCCATAGAAGTTGGCCGACAGGTTGACCCGCGAATGAGTGTCGATGTCGGTGCCCAGGCCGCTGTACAAGGTGTTGGCGCGGTTGGACTTGTTACTGCCGTGGTCGTAGATCCAGTCAAAGGCTACATACCATTCCTTGAACGGACCGATGGCCAAACTGCGGCCGGCCAGGTAGTCGATGGAGATACGCGGCTCATGCTCCATAAATACCGGCGAACCATGGTCCCACGCGCCTTTGTCATTACTGTTACCGATGCCGAGGATTTTCGGCACGTCGATATAGCCATACAGCTCGAACGGGCCTTTGCGGCCGAAATACTCGTATTCCAGGTACACATCATCCTGCGGCTTGGGGCCGAAGCTGATGTCTTTGCTGCCGATCAGGGTCAGGTCCTGGTTGAACCAGTCCGACATGTACACGCCTTTTTTTACCGGGCTGGCTTCCGGGTTTTTGGTTTCAGGACTGAGGGTTTCGCCCTGTGCTGAGTCATCGGTGGGTTTTTGCTGCGCCAAAATGGGTGCGCTGAGTACTCCCGTAACGGCGGCCAGTAGCAAGGAAACACCAAAACAAGCGGGACGCCTTGAGGTGAGGTGCATTGAAAATCCCTATTCTTACGCGGTTGGAACCCGTTTCTGCGGGTAGTGGTGAACTTGGCGGCCAAGTTCGTTCCGCAAACGTTTGCACGTGGCGTACCAACTTTGCTCAAAGGGTTGAGCAGTATGGAGAAAACAGGGATTAGTCGACCTTTTGGTCAAAATTGGCTGGGTGTCAATTTCTCGATGCGGTTGAATAAATGCATCGCGGTTTCGCGTCGATACTCGCTCGGCGTCTGGTGCATCTCGATGCGAAAGTGCCGGTTGAAGTTGGACAGGTTGGCGTAGCCCACTTCAAAGCAGATGTCCGCCACTGACATGTCGCTTTGCAGCAACAGGCGGCAGGCGCGTTGCACGCGGAACTTGCGCATCAGGTCTATAAACCCGTGGCCGGTGTTGCGTTTGAAGAAGCGTGAGAAGCCGGGTTCGCTCATCTGCAGTTGCTGGGCGATGACCGAGAGGCGCAAGTCGCCGGTCAGCTCGCGCATCAGGTAATCGAAGGCTTTGTTGATGCGTTCGGCGCTGCGTGCATCCAGGGTGGGCGCGTAGCAGGGGCTGGCCAGTGCCTCTACCTGTGCTTGCGGTGCATTTTTAAGCGTGTCGAGCAGTTGCAGGAACAGGATCAACCGTTGCAGGCCTTGGGCGTTGCCGATGGCTTCCATCAACCCGGCTGCCTGTACAGCGGTCTCACCCGTGAATTCCAGGCCGCGTCGGGCCTGTTCGAACAGCGGTTGCAAGTCGCCGAGTTCCGGCAGGGTTTTGCGCAGCGCGAGCAGGGCGGCGCCGTCGAATTGCAGCACCACGTCGCGGCCAGTCAGGTATTCGCCAGGGGCCAGGTCGCCGATCCAGTCGTGGGGCAGGTCGGGGCCGATCAGCGCCACATGCCCGGCGCTGAACGCACCGATATAGTCGCCCGCTACCAACTTGCCACTGCCTTGGCGGATCAGGTGGATCTCAAACTCGGGGTGGTGGTTCCAGCGCGCCAGGTCATACGGGTAGTCATGTTCGAACCAGCGAAAACAGTGGTCCGGCTCGGGCAGGATCACTTCGAGTTCGGCGGGGCGATGTTCGAATAGTTTGTCGCGGCTGACGGGCACGGTGATGCCTCTTATACATTGGATAACGCCAAAATACGCGTAGCGGCAATCAGTGCGCTACCCCCGATTTTGCCCGGCACTGATACTTTTTTGACTTTCAAGTACGGGTTAAAAAAGTATCAGCAGCGCATTCGCCATTCGTTTGTGAGGCCTTGACCAAGCTGCTGTAATCGCAACTCAACAACAAAAACAACAGGTGGATACCGCCATGCTCAAGCTCCCACACGCGCTGTTCCTGCTGACTGGCCTGGCGCTGGCCATGCCCAGCTACGCCGCCGACACCGTGACCATCGCCACAGTCAACAACAGTGACATGATCCGCATGCAGCGCCTGTCCAAGGTGTTCGAGCAGCAGCACCCGGACATCAAGCTCAATTGGGTGGTGCTCGAAGAAAACGTGCTGCGCCAACGCCTCACCACCGATATCGCCACCCAGGGCGGGCAATTCGATGTGCTGACCATCGGCACCTACGAGACGCCATTGTGGGGCGCCAAACACTGGCTGGAACCGCTGACCGAACTGCCTGCCAACTATGACGCCGAGGATATTTTCCCTTCGGTGCGCCAAGGCTTGTCGGTCAACAACACCCTGTACGCGTTGCCGTTTTATGGTGAAAGCACGGTCACCTACTACCGCACCGACTTGTTCAAGCAAGCGGGGCTGAGCATGCCTGCGCACCCGACCTGGACTCAGCTCGGTGAGTTTGCCGCCAAACTCACGGTAAAAGATAAAGACCAATACGGCATGTGCCTGCGTGGCAAAGCGGGTTGGGGCGAGAACATCGCCTTGTTGAGCACCATGGCCAACGCTTTTGGCGCACGCTGGTTCGACGAACAGTGGAAGCCGCAGCTGACCAGCCCTGAATGGACGGCCGCCGCCAACTATTACGTCAACACCCTGAAAAACTACGGCCCGCCAGGCGTCTCCAGCAACGGCTTCAACGAAACCCTGGCGCTGTTCAACAGCGGCAAGTGCGCGATCTGGGTGGATGCCAGCGTCGCCGGCTCGTTCACCACCGACAAAACCCAGAGCAAAGTGGCCGACAGTGTAGGGTTTGCCGCCGCGCCGACCGAAGTCACCGACAAAGGCTCCTCCTGGCTCTATGCCTGGTCCCTTGCCATCCCGGCCACGTCCAAACACAAGGACGCCGCCAAGGCCTTTATTGCCTGGGCCACCTCCAAGGACTACATCCAACTGGTCGCCGACAAAGAAGGCATCACCAACGTACCACCGGGCACTCGCCAGTCCACCTACAGCGAGGCTTACCTGAAGGCCGCGCCGTTTGCCCAGGTGACGCTGGAAATGATGAAACACGCCGACCCTGCGCACCCGTCGGCCCAGCCGGTGCCGTATGTGGGCATTCAGTACGTGACCATCCCGGAGTTCCAGGCCATCGGCACCTCGGTGGGCAAGCTGTTCTCGGCGGCGCTTACCGGCGGCATGACGGTTGACCAGGCGCTGCTTGAGGCTCAGTCCACCACCGAACGCGAAATGAAACGCGCCGGTTACCCTAAGTAAACAGGACTTCCTTATGAAACGACTCGAAGGTAAAAGCGCGCTGATCACCGGATCGGCGCGCGGTATTGGCCGCGTCTTTGCCCAGGCTTATATCGCTGAAGGCGCAACGGTTGCCATTGCCGATATCAACCTGCAACGCGCGCAGGCCACAGCCGCCGAACTGGGGCCACTGGCTTACGCGGTCGCGATGGACGTCACGGATCAAGCCTCCATCGACGGCGCGATTGCCACCGTGGTGGCCCATGCCGGCAAACTCGATATCCTGATCAACAACGCCGCACTGTTCGACTTGGCGCCCATCGTCGATATCACTCGCGACAGCTTTGACCGGCTGTTTTCGATCAACGTCGGCGGCACGTTGTTCACCTTGCAGGCCGCGGCCCGCCAGATGATCCGCCAGGGCCACGGCGGCAAGATCATCAACATGGCCAGCCAGGCGGGGCGGCGCGGCGAGGCATTGGTGGCGGTGTATTGTGCGACCAAGGCGGCGGTGATCAGCCTCACGCAGTCAGCGGGCTTGAACCTGATCAAGCAGGGTATCAACGTCAATGCCATCGCGCCGGGCGTGGTGGATGGCGAGCACTGGGATGGCGTGGATGCGCTGTTTGCCAGGCATGAAGGGCTGGCGCCTGGCGAGAAGAAACAACGGGTTGGGGCCGAAGTGCCGTTCGGGCGCATGGGCACGGCTGAGGATTTGACCGGCATGGCGATCTTCCTGGCCTCTAAAGACGCCGATTACATCGTGGCCCAGACCTACAATGTCGACGGCGGCAACTGGATGAACTAGGTCAAGTGTGGGAGCTGGCTTGCCTGCGAAAGCGGTTTATCAGTTGCAGTCTTGCTGCCTGACCCACCGCTTTCGCAGGCAAGCCAGCTCCCACCTTTGATCTTTGAGCTTCTTGGACGGCAACACTGTGCTCAAAAAAGTAAACAAAGTGTTTGTGGAGGTAGCCGTCCCTCATGTCTACTTTTACCTGCACCTCACAGGAGTGCCGCCATGACCCTTGCGAAAACTGCCATTGCCTCATTCGACGTCGACCCTCAAAAGAGTTTCACGCCGCTGTGCCCCAATGAACTGCCGGTGGCCGGTGGCGACCAGATCGGTGCCGAACTCAACTACATGGCCAGTCTTGCCGGTTACCGTGTCGGCAGCAAAGACGCACATACCCCGCAAGCACCGTGGGTGGTCACGCAACCTGGCGACATGCTCAAACCCACCGGCCTTGAGCATGCCGACCTTACCTGGCTCAGTCATTGTGTGCCGGGCACTGAAGGCTTCACCTTGCTCGACGAATTACCCACCCCGTATGACTACGACTACTTCATCTGGAAGGGCGTTGAACCCGACCTGCATCCCTATGGCGCCTGTTACCACGACCTGCACGACAAGCTGTCCACGGGGGTTATCGAGTACCTCAAGGCCCAGGGCGTGCGTCGCGTGATCGTGGGTGGCCTGGCCCTGGACTTCTGCGTCAAGACCACCGCCTTGCAACTGCTCAAGGCTGGCTTGGAAGTGGTTCTGCACCTGCCGGCGTGCCGAGGCATCAGCGAGGCGGGTGGTGCGGCGGCGGTAGAGGAGTTGCTCAATGCCGGTGCAGTCATCAGCCGTAGTCGCGAAGAGCTGAGCGCGATGGCCACGCGCTAACTGCAGGCCCGGTAACGTGCTGTGCCGGTGTTTCGCGGCTAGAGCGGTAGTTCTGCGCGTTAAAAAATGAGACGCGTCCTACATCACTCGCTGGGAGTTACTGATTACCCTCTACGCTTTTGCACAAGCGGCCTTGTCTGGCCGGGGGGCGCTATCGCGTGAGGGAGTCAACTGCAAACCGTGTTGCCCGGTTCCTGCCGGAATTTATGCTTATGGTCGTTGTAAGCCTGCTTTCAGGCGGGGCCGCTACCTTTCTGGCGAGCACCACCTATTTGCGCCGCCTTGGCCCGGCGATGCAAACCGGATGTACCGTTGCGCTGTTGCTGGGCTTGATGATTTTATCTGGCCTTGGCCATTGGATGCTGGCACGCGGGCGCGTTGCGTCCTCTGGATGGCAGACGGGCTATTTTGTCCTCTGCTTGATAGTGGTGACACCGACCATTCAATACCGGCCCCACGCGCTGGCTTATCTGTTGGGGGTTGTGTTTCCACTGCTGGGAATACTTCTGCTAAACACTTACCGCTATCACGACATGCGACTGAAACTGGCAAACATTCGCTGCCCGTAGCTCCCGCGCAGTCACGCGGGAGCACACCAGGCCTGCCCGCTACCGCTCGATCGAGCGGCTCCACCGCGCATTCCACTCCGGCCGCGCCTGGTTCACCTGGTCCCAATCAATCGAAATCGCTGTCTGCAAGTAACCTTGCATGGCCTCCACCCGCGCGCGGGTTTTGTCGGTGGTCGGCGTAGTCGGATTCGACGGGATCTGGTCACCTTCTTCCAGCGCCGGCGCCTGGGCTTGGGCGGTCAGCAAGAAGGCCGCAAGTTTCTGTGCCAGTTCCGGCTGGTCATTACGCGCAATGACACACTCGGCCACGTTGAGCACCACTGCGCCTTCCTTGGGCTGGGCGTATTCCATCGGGATGCCGAGCAATTGCTGCGTGGTCACTTGAGTCGGGGTGAGCGGGAAGATCGCCGCTTCGTCGGTCTGTACCATCTCGGAAATCTTCGCGGAACTGGCGATGTACTCCAGCACGTTGGGGCCGATGGTTTTTGGCCAGGCCTTGAAGCCCGGCTCCACGTTGGTCTCGGAGCCGCCCTGGATGCGGTTGAACATCAAGAAGCCGTGCAGGCCGAAGGTGGAGGAGGCCAGGGACTGGAACACCACCTTGTCCTTGAATCGCGGATCGGCCAGGTCCATCCATGAGGTGGGCGCGGCCCAGCCTTTTTCCTTGAACATCTTGGCGTTGTAGCCCAGGCCCGTGACGCCCAGGGTCACGGCAACCGCTTCATCCTTGATTTTGGCCTTGGCCGGGATCTGGTCCAGGGTCGGGTTGGGTGTGAGTTTGTCGCACAGGCCCATGGAAATGGCGCGGTACATGATGCCGTCGTCGAGGAACATCACGTGCATCTGCGGATTGTCTTTGTTGGCCTGGACCTTGGCGAGGATGTCCGACGAGGTGCCGGGCACAATCACCACCTTGACGTTATTGGCCTTCTCGAACGCGGGCAGCACCTTGTCGGCGTACACCCGTTCCATGGTGCCGCCGTTCATGCCCAGGTACAGCGTCGGCGCGGCATGGGCGGTGGCGGTGAGCAAGGCGAGGGGCAAGCAGGACAGCGCGATACGTGGGTTCATGGGTTTTTCCTCTCAGGCTTGGAAACGACGAATGGAAAACGCTTCGATGGGTTGGCGGCTGGCGCCTGTGCAGACGATCTCTGCCAAGGCTTCACCGACGGCGGGGCCGAGCTGGAACCCGGCGCCGGCAAAGCCGAAACCGTGGAGCAGGCCAGGTTGGGTGCTGCTGGGGCCGATCACCGGTTCATGATCGGGTAAGTAACCTTCGGTGCCGCTCCAGGTACGAATCGCCTGGGCACCCTTGAGAAACGGGTACAGTTCGCCGGCATTGCGCAGAATCTCCAAAACTGCCGCTTGCCCAGGGCGCGCCGTCAGCGGGCCAAGGGCAAAACCACGGCCGCCGCCGAGGATGCAATTGCCACGGGTGACCTGGCGCGCATAAATCCCGCCGCCTTCAACGCCGGTGCTCACGTTCATCACCACTGGCAGCGGCTCGGTCACCAGCATCGCCGGGTGTGCCGAGGTAATCGGCACCGGCTCGCCAAATTGCGCGGCAACCGTACCGGCCCAGGCGCCCGCGCAGTTCAGCAACCACGGCGCGTGCAGGTGCAGGCCATTGGCGCAGCGCACCTGGAAGCACTGGCCGTCATGTTCGATCTGAGTCACTTCGGCCTGCTCGTGCACCGCCGCGCCAAGGCGCTGCGCCGCACGGGCGAAAGCGGGCGACACCAGGCGCGGGTTGGCATGCCCGTCTTCAGGGCACAGCGAGGCGCCCACCGCGATATCCCCGACCCAAGGGAAGCGAGCGCGCAGTTCGGTGTAATCCAACAACTGCAAGCCCAGGCCAAAGCCACGGGTCTGTTCGGCATAGGCTTGCAGCGCGGCGAAATCCGCATGGCTGCGCGCCAGTTTCAAATGCCCGGACCGCACATACTCGCCGTCGATGCCGATCAACCCCGGCAGGTCGGCCCACAGTTCATGGGCGCGTTGTGACAGTGGCAGTTGATGCAAGGGGCGGCCCTGGCGGCGCACACCGCCGTAATTCACGCCGCTGGAGTGCGAGCCACAAAAGTCTCGCTCCACCAAGGCCACACGCTGGCCTTTTTGCGCGAGCATCAACGCCGCCGAGGCGCCGACGATGCCGCCACCCAACACGATCACGTCGATCATGGCTGCACCTGCACACCAAACGGCAGCGGCTTGATCGGCGCCTGACCGCGCAGGCGGCCAACGTCTTGTATGGCGCGACCGCTGCGTTCGGCCACAACCTCTGCTGCCGCCAGCCCACACATGCGGCCCTGGCAGCGGCCCATGCCGACCCGGCAATGGGCTTTGACCCGGTTGATTTCCCAGTGGCCTTCATCGACGACGGCGCGTACGTCGCCGACGCTGACTTCTTCGCAGCGGCACAGGATTAACTCATCCGGCGCCTGTGCAGCCCATTGCTCGGGGAAAGGGAACGCAGTTTCCAGCCCATGGCGAAAGCGCTGGATACCCGCCAGTTGCTGCTCAAGCAGCGTTGGGCGAAGCGGATCGATGGCAATGCCTGAATCTTCCAGGACCGCCAACGCCGCACGTTCACCGGCCATCTGCGCGGCATCGGCGCCCATGATCTCGGCCCCGTCACCGGCCAGGTACACGCTGCTGACGCTGCTGCGCCCGGCACTGTCGCGCTGTGGCAGCCAGGCGCGATTCAAGCTGTTCCAGGCAAATTCACAGCCGAGCAAATCCGCCAGTTGCGTCTCGCTGCGCAGCGCATGGGCGAACGCCACGGCATCGCATTCCACTACGTGCTTATCCCAGCGGATGCCACGCACCCGTTGCTCGCCGTCGATTTGCTGGAGCGTCGCGCCCTGATACACGGGAACCCCATGGGCAGTGAGCCAGGCACGGTAATAAATGCCTTTGGCCAGGGTCGCCGGTTGCCCCAGCAGCGCCGGCAAAGCACGGCACTGGGCACTGAACGGCGCGCTGTCGAGCATCGCCACCACCTTGGCCCCGGCCTTGGCGTATTGGTACGCGACCAGATACAGCAACGGCCCGCTGCCACACAACGCCACGCGCTCTCCGATGGCGCAGCCCTGATATTTCAACGCGATTTGCGCAGCGCCAAGGCTGTAGACACCAGGCAAGGTCCAGCCGGGCACCGGCAGAATGCGGTCGGTGGCGCCGGTGGCGACGATAATCTGCGCGTACTCCACGCTTTCGGCGTAGCCGTTAGTCAGCATATCCAGGCGACCGTCCTCGGCATTCCACACCAGGGTTTCGGGCCGGTAGTCGATCAGCGGCGCCAACTCATCCAGTGTGCGGTGTACGGCCGTAGCCTTGCCCGCCTCAAAGCCATACAGCTGCTTGGCCGAGCGCTGAAAATTAGCCGGTTGGCGCCGGTAAATCTGCCCGCCGCCGCGCAGGCTTTCATCCACCAGGCAAGGCTTGACGCCATGGTCGAGTAAGGTGCGCGCCGCGCTGATGCCCGCCGGGCCTGCGCCCACAATCACGATCGGTTTCATGCCTGACGCCCCGGATCGCGGCTGATCGCCTGGCCCTCTTGCAGCAGCGTCGAGCAAGCCCGCACACGGCGCCCATCCTCCAGCCGCACCCAGCAGTCCTGGCACGCGCCCATCAGGCAGAAACCGGCGCGGCGTTCGGCGCTGAAATCGCTGCCGCGCAGGTGCTCGGCGCAGGTCAATATGGCGGTGAGCAACGTGTCGCCCAGCAAACCGGTGGCCGGTTGCCCGTCGAGGGTGAAGGCCAGGGCAGGGCGCCGGGTTTCGGCCAAGCGTTTGAACAAGGCCATCAATGTTTCCCCACCAGTACGCGGTCCAGGCCATACACCCGGTCGAGCAGGATCATGGTGGCTGCGGTGAGTGCAATGACCAGCGCCGAGACCGCCGCCATCATCGGGTCGATGGACTCGGTGGCGTACACGTACATGCGCACCGGCAGGGTTTGCGTGGCTGGCGAGCTGACAAAAATAGACAGCGTCACTTCATCGAAACTGTTGATGAACGCCAGCAACCAGCCGCCGGCCACGCCCGGCAGAATCATCGGTAAGGTGATTTGACGGAACAGCGTGAAGCGCCCGGCACCCAGCGATTCGGCGGCTTGCTCGGCACTGCGATCAATCCCGATGGCCGCCGCCAGCACCAGGCGCAGCACATACGGCGTGATGATCACCACGTGCGCCAGCATCAGCCAGGTGAAGCTGCCATTGACGCCCATCAGCGCAAACAGGCGCAGCATCGCCACGCCCAGCACCAGGTGCGGAATGATGATAGGCGAGAGGAACAACGCACTGAAAAAGTTGCGCCCCGGGAACTGATAGCGGCTGATCGCCAAGGCGGCGGGCACTGCAATCAACGTGGCCAATGTGGCGGCGGTAAACGCCAGGATCAGGCTGTTGTAGAACGCCTGGATAAAGTCGGCACGCTCGAACACCGCGCGAAACCAGCGCAGCGAGAAGCCCGAGGTGGGCAGGCTCAAGGTGTTTTCCG
This sequence comes from Pseudomonas sp. WS 5532, assembly GCF_012985445.1. NCBI lineage: Bacteria > Pseudomonadati > Pseudomonadota > Gammaproteobacteria > Pseudomonadales > Pseudomonadaceae > Pseudomonas > Pseudomonas sp. WS 5532. The sequence goes on along the minus strand of NZ_JAAQWK010000013.1, from coordinate 138,218 downwards.
GGGTGAAGGCCACCAGGCACACCACCACCAGCGGCGCCATCATGAACAGCACCACCACACCATGAAAACCGAGGGCCAAAGGACCGTTTCTGGACATGCGCTTAAACCCCCAGGGACTTTTTGTAGCGGCCTTCGACCATGCGGTTCCAGCTCAGCATGATCAGCAAATTGACCAACAGCAGCACCACCGCAATGGTCGCGCCCATGGGCCAGTTGAGTTCCGAGAGGTACTGGTCGTACACCACGGTGGCGACCATTTTCAGGCGGCGTCCGCCGAGCAGGCCGGGGATCGCAAACGAACTGGCGGCCAAGCCGAACACGATCAAGGTGCCGGACAGCACACCCGGCATCACTTGCGGCAATACGATCTTACGCATCACCGTGGCCTGGCTTGCGCCCAGCGACAACGCCGCCTGTTCCGCCGACGGGTCGAGCTTTTGCAGCGAGGTCCATACCGGGATGATCATGAACGGCAGCATCACGTGCACCAGTGCAATCACCACGGCGAACGGCGTGTACAGCAGCTTCACCGGGCGCCCGCCGAGGAATTGGATGACTTGGTTGACCAGCCCATCGGCGCCGAGCAACAAGCTCCAGCCGAAGGCGCGCACCACCACCGAAATCAGCAGCGGCGTGAGGATCAAAATCAAAAAGATTGAGCGCCACGGCGTGCCCATACGGCTGAGGATGTAGGCTTCGGGTACGCCGATCACCACGCACAGCAGGGTCACCAGGGCGCTGATCCAGAAGGTGCGCCAGAAGATCTCGTAGAAGTACGCATCGCTGAACAGCGACAGGTAGTGGGCAAAGGTCCACTCACCAGCCTTCACGCCCACCTGGTAGTCGAACACGTTGAACGACAGCACCAGGGTCATGAACAGCGGCAGGATCAGCAGGCCGCTGAACAGCAGCAGCGCCGGCAGCGATAACAGATAACCGCGGCTCATGCGCGCACCTCATCGGCCGCCAGCACACGCAGCAATTCGGCGTGCCAGTCCAGGCCCACCGGCGCGCCGCAGCCGAGCGGCGCGCTGCCGTCATTGCTGCGTACCACGGTAATTTCGCCCAGAGACGTTTGGATGCGGTAGAGCCATTGGCTGCCGAAGAAATAACTGTCGAGTACCTTGCCCTGCAGGCGGCCTGCGCCGGCATCCACCAGCTGGATTTTTTCCGGGCGCAGGCTCAGGACCAGTTCGCCTTTGCCGCCGACAAGACGCACTTGCGCAGTGCCGAATTCGTCATAGTCACCGGCCAGCAGGTTGGCCTTGCCGACAAAGTCCGAGATAAACCGCGTACGTGGGTGTTCGTAGAGCTTGTAGGGCGCGTCGATCTGGGTCACGCGCCCGGCCTGCATCACCACCACGCGGTCGCTGATCGACAGCGCTTCGGCCTGATCGTGGGTGACCATCAAGGTGGTGATGCCCACGGCGCACTGGATGCGGCGGATTTCAAACTGCATTTCTTCGCGCAGGTTGGCATCGAGGTTGGACAGTGGCTCATCGAGCAGCAGCACGGGCGGCTCGATCACCAGCGCACGCGCCAGGGCCACACGTTGGCGCTGGCCGCCGGACAATTCACGCGGGTAGCGCTCGGCGTGCGGGGCCAGGCGCACCAGTTCCAACACGGTTTTGACTTTGCTGGCGATTTCGGCGGCCGGCACTTTGCGCATCTTCAGGCCGAAGGCCACGTTGTCACGCACGCTCATGTGCGGGAACAACGCATAGCTCTGGAATACCACGCCCAAGCCACGGCTGGCGGGTTTGGCGTGGGTGATGTCGCGGCCGTCGAGCAGGATCTGCCCGCCGCTCACGTCCACAAAACCGGCGATCATTTGCAGCGTGGTGGTTTTGCCGCAGCCCGAAGGGCCGAGCAGGGAAACGAACTCGCCTTTTTCCACCGCAAGGTCGGTGGCGACCACAGCGTCGACGGCGCCGTAGCGTTTGCTCAAGGCGTTGAGTTGGAGAAAAGCCATGTCTGCGTTCCACCTTTTTTGAGACGCGTCGAAACGCGCTTTTTTGTTTTGGGCAGATGCGAAAAGAGTGTTGCGGGTGCGTTGGCGCTCGATCTCACGTCGGCTGCTCGTTGTTGTTCATTTCGCCCCTGTGGACGCAGATTAGGACGAAGACTAGGATGGGCGGAAGATGGAATTTCACTGAACGGACTATTATTTTCAATTTTATTCATTCACCAGAATGTATACCGAGATTAAGTGTTATGGATTCCACTGAGCGGAATGAAAACGGTAAGGAAGTCGGCGCGGGGAGCGTCTCTCGGCTGTTTGCGTTATTGCGCACGTTGGGCGAAGTGCCCGAAGGCGGTGAGCGCGTGACTCAGCTCGCGCAGCAAGTCGGGCTGTCGCAACCCACCACGCACCGGCTGCTACGCAGCCTGATGGAGGAGGGCATGGTTGAGCAGGATGCGCGCAGTAAGCGCTATCGCCTGAGCCTGGAGTTCTTCGCCCTGGCGGCCAACGCGGGTAAGACTGGTAATTTGCGCGATCTGGTGCGCCCGAGCATGTTGCGCCTGAGTGCTTCATTGGGCGATTCGCTGTTTTTGCTGGCGCGCAGCGGCTTTGATGCGATCTGCCTGGACCGCAGCGAAGGGCCGTATCCGATTCGCACCTTCACTGGCGATATCGGCGGGCGCGTGGCGCTAGGCGTGGGGCAGGGCAGCCTGGCGATTCTGGCGTTCTTGCCGGAGGAGGAGCGTGAGACGATGATTCGCTACAACCTGCCACGCCTCAAGGATTTTCACCTGTATGACGAGGTGTTGTTGCGCTCCGAGGTCGAGAATGTGCGGCGTCTGGGTTATGCGGCGCGTAACACCGGCGTGCTCGAAGGCATGGCCGGGTTGGCGGTGCCGATTCTGAATCGCGACGGGCACGCGGTGGCGGCGCTGAGTGTGGCGACCATCAGTGACCGCTTGGGGCCGAGCCGGTTGCCGATGGTGGTGGAGTTGCTCAAGCGCGAAGCGGCGGCGATCGGGCCACGGATCAACCCGTTTGATCCGACGTTGCGTCGGCCGTCCCAGACCTTTGGTGGCTAGCTCATCTCAACGCAATGAAGATCCGCTTTTGTGTGGGAGATGGCTTGCCTGCGATGGCGGTACACCAGTCGCCGAAGATGCAAGCTGCCAAATCGCAATCGCAGGCAAGCCAGCTCCCACAGGTTCAGGTTGCAGCTAACGCGACAAGTGTGTGGCCGCGCCGACGGTTTTTACCGCATCGGTTTGCGGATTATTGAAATATAGTTAATATAATCCGGGTAAAATAAATATCGCCCGGGTAATAATCAATGCCTATTCAAAATACAGCAGTCTGCACTGCCTTTGTCCGTCACCAACGCGTGGCAGCCGGCGCCTATTCCCAGGTGGCCGAAGCGCTGGCGGGCCTTGACCTGCCCACCGGCAGTTTCCTGGTCTTCGACGATGCCACCGGCACCCAGGTCGATTATCCGTGGCCTGCGGATTATGCGCCTGTCCAAGCGGCACCGGCCCAAGTCGATGAAGAGCAGCCTGCAGTGCCTTCGGTCGGCCGTCCCAAGTTGGGCGTGGTTGCGCGGGAAGTCACTCTGCTGCCGCGCCACTGGGAATGGCTGGGCCAACAACGTGGCGGCGCGTCGGCGGCGTTACGCCGGTTGGTGGATGAAGCGCGCACTGTTCACGCAGCCCATGATCAAATGCGCCAGGCCAAAGAAGCCAGCTATCGTTTCATGAGCGCCCTCGGCGGTGACCTGCCAGGGTTTGAAGACGCGTCACGGGCGCTGTTTGCCCATGATGGTGCTGACTTTTCCCATAAGATCGCGCATTGGCCGGTAGACGTGCAGACGTACCTGGCCTGGCTATCACGCAATGCCTTTACCGCATAACAATAATTCAAGGATTCAAACCAGCATGGACGTCACCCCAAAGCGGCCGTTGTGGCAGATCTACCTGATGTTTTTGGCACCCATGGTGCTGTCCAACTTCCTGCAAAGCTTTTCCGGCACCCTCAACGGCATCTATGTCGGGCAGATGCTCGGCACCCAGGCGCTGGCGGCGGTGTCGGGGATGTTCCCCATCGTATTTTTCTTTATTGCGTTGGTGATCGGCCTGGGGGCGGGCGCTTCAGTGTTGATAGGGCAAGCCTGGGGCGCCCAGGAAACTGCGATGGTCAAGGTGATTACCGGCGCCACCCTGACACTTGGCGCGCTGGTGGGCTTGATCGCGGCAGTGCTGGGCAGCCTGTTCGCGCGCCCGGCGTTGCAGGCGTTGGGTACGCCAATCGATGTGCTCGACGACGCAGTGGGTTATGCCCAGATGATGATGTTGATCATGCCGCTGCTGCTGGTGTTTATCCTCTACACCCAGCTGTTACGGGGTGTGAGCGATACGGTTTCGCCGTTGCTGGCGTTGATGGTCTCGACCCTGGTCGGCCTGCTGCTGACCCCGGCGCTGATCCGTGGCTGGATCGGCTTGCCACCCATGGGGATTCAGAGTGCGGTGTATGCAGGCTTGGTGGGCAACGCGGCGGCCATGCTGTTTCTGATTTTGCGCCTGCGGCATAAAAGCCATGTGATGGCGCCGGACCGTGAACTGCTCGTGGCCTTGCGCCTGGACCGGGCCATCCTCGGCAAGGTCCTGCGCATCGGCTTGCCAACCGGCTTGCAGATGGTGGTGTTGTCGCTGTCGGAGCTGGTGATTCTGGCGCTGGTCAACGGTCACGGCTCACAAGCTACGGCGGCCTATGGCGCGGTGACGCAGATCGTCAACTATGTGCAGTTCCCGGCGCTGTCGATTGCGATCACGGCCTCGATCCTCGGTGCCCAGGCGATTGGTGCCGGGCGCCTGGAGCGTATCGGGCCGATCCTGCGCACCGGGCTTGTGATCAATCTGTGTCTCACCGGTGGCTTGATCCTGTTGGGTTACTTGTTGTCCCACTGGTTGCTGGGTTTGTTCATCACGGACGACGCGGCGCGGCTCAATGCCGAGCACCTGCTGCATATCATGCTGTGGAGCATCCTGGTATTCGGGTTCCAGGCGGTGATCGGCGGGATCATGCGCGCCAGCGGCGTGGTGTTGATGCCGGTGGCGATTTCGATCTTCTGTGTGCTGTGTGTCGAGTTGCCAATGGCGTATCTGTTCAACGCGCACTTCGGCCTGGAAGGCGTGTGGATGGCGTTTCCGGTGACCTACCTGGCGATGCTGGTGTTGCAGACCGCCTATTACCGCTTGGTGTGGCGCCACAAGCAGATCAAACGGCTGGTGTGACAGGTTGCTTCAGGCCTTGCAGTAACAGCTCCAGGCCCTGCAAACCTTCTTGCAGACGCACGTGTGGGTGTTCGTCACGGGCGATCCACAGGGCCGTGTTGACCAGGCTGCCATTGATCAACTGGGCCAGCGCGACGCTGGGGGCTTGCTGGATGACACCGGCCTGCATCATCGCCTCCAGCAACTGGCGCAGGGATTCCACGCATTGTTGCTGGGAGCCGGTATCACCGAGTACGGCAGGCGCATCCTGCAATACGATGCGTTGAATCTCGCCATCCTGGGCCATGCGCAAATAGGCGCGGCAGCGCTCACAAAAGCCGCTCCAGGGCTCCTGCGCCTGGTCGCTGATGCCTTGCAGGCGCGCGTCCATCTCCGCGTCGATCTCGGCGACCACCGCCGCCAATAAACCTTTCTTGTCGCCGAAGTGATGGTACAACGCACCGCGGGTGAGGCCGGCGCGCGCGGTAAAATCATCCATCGAAGTGTTGGCGTAGCCTTGGGTAGCGAAGGCTTGGCGAGCGCTGGCGATCAGCCGGGCACGGGTGGCGTCGATCATTTCGGTACGGACTCGGCTCATGGGTAAGGCTCGCGTTATCTCAGTGAGTGATTGACATACGCTGCGTATGTTACGCATGATTTGTCACATACGCACCGTATGTATTTTGCCTTGATACCTGCAAATCGCAAGTTTCAAGAGTTGAGGAAGAGGTTAAGCAGGATGGCAAATCCCTACGCCGAGTTATTCCAGGCCCCAGGCAGCCGGGCGTTTGTACTGGCGGGCATGCTTGCGCGCATGCCGATTTCGATGACCGGCATCGGCCTGATCACCATGCTCTCGCAAGTGCATGGCGGCTATGGCCTGGCAGGCTCGGTGGCGGCAGTGTTTGCCCTGGCGACGGCATTCTGCGCGCCGCAGGTGTCCCGCCTGGTGGACCGCTATGGCCAGGGTCGGGTGCTGCCGGTTGCGGCGCTGATCGGCGGCGGAGCGTTGTTGCTGCTGTTGCTGTGCACACGCTTGCAGGCGCCAGCCTGGACGCTGTTTGTGTTCGCCGCACTGGCTGGTTGCATGCCGAACATGTCGGCCATGGTACGGGCGCGCTGGACCGAGCTGTACCGCGGCCAGCCCAGGCTGCAAACCGCGTTTGCTCTGGAGTCGGTGCTTGATGAGGTGTGTTTTATTATTGGCCCGCCGATTTCGGTGGGGCTGTGCGTGGTGCTGTTCCCAGAAGCGGGTCCATTGGTGGCAGCGGTGCTGTTGGCGGTTGGCGTCACCACGTTTGTGCTGCAGCGCGCGACAGAACCGCCGGTGCATGCGCCGCAAGACCACCACGGGCGCTGGTTGATCGCTTCACCGTCGGTACTGATCCTGATGATCCTGCTGCTCGCCATGGGCGTGATCGTGGGTGTGGTGGACGTGGTCAGCGTAGCCTTTGCCCAACACCAGGGCCAACCGGCGGCGGCCAGTATCGTGCTGTCGGTGTATGCCATCGGCTCGTGCCTGGCGGGCTTGGCCTTTGGCATGCTCAAGCTCAAGGCGCCGTTGCCTCGGCAGTTTCTGTTTTGCGGCGTAGCCACTGCGTTGACCACATTACCGCTACTGCTGGTGACCAATATCCCCGGTCTGGCGGCGGCGATTTTTATCTCCGGGCTGTTCTTTGCCCCAACGTTGATCGTCTCCATGGCCCTGGTGGAGCAGGTGGTGCCGCCCAGCCGCCTGACTGAAGGCATGACCTGGCTGATCACCGGCCTGAGCATCGGCGTGGCCATTGGTGCCGCCAGCTCCGGTTGGATGATCGACCACTTTGGCGCTGCCAGCGGGTTCTGGGTGGCATTGGCGGCCGGGGCGGTGGTGTTGGGTTCAGCCGCGTTTGGGTATCGGCGGTTGGGGCGTCAGCCTACCGCCGGGAGTGGTTCTACGCAGTGATGTTGCAGAAACTCATTCAGCGCCTGCCGCGTCAGGTCATTGAGCGTCACTTTCTTGCGCGTCGCTGCCAGGGCCGCTGCCAAATGCAGGTCATGCCCAACTCGCACGTTGAATGAACCCTTGCAAGGTTTCTCCGGGGTTTGCCCCAGCGCCTGGCAGGTTACGAGGTAGTCATCCACGGCCTCACGGAACGCCGCGTCCAGTTCGGCGACGGTTTTGCCTTCGTAGCTCACCAGTGCCTTGATGAACAGCACCTTGCCGAACAGGCAGTTGTCTTCGAGGCTGGCTTCGATAGAGCCGATGTAGCCTTGGTGTTTCAGTTGGTTGTCCACTGAATCAGTTCTCCTGATTTCAATTGTTCGATGATCTGGCGCCGAATGTAGTGTTTCAGTTCGTTGCCGGGATGGGGCCTGTGCAAGGTGATCATTGCACTGGGGTTGCCGATATCGAATTTTACGCGGCTTCCAGCCCCTTCAATCTGTCTGTAGCCGAGCTGGTGCAGCAGCGTTACCAGCTCAGGCCAGGTAAAAGCCATGTGCTCATTGAGCAGTTTGGCGAGCAGCTTTTCATTTTTGGACACGGCGTTCCCTGCGTGTAACTAAATGTAGTTGCAAAAAGTGGTGTTCGTCAATGCTAGCCTGAGTTTGCGAGCCTTGGCTGAGATTGATGTAACCCTTGATGACACCGCGCTTCACGCCGCTTACGCCCCGCTAATTTTTCCTTGTCCGGTTCGTTTTATAGGGACGACGTGCCTTTGTGCTTCCTGCCTATTGTTCCGGACTCCAAGAAATGAATGCTGAAGACTCCTTGAAACTTGCTCGCCGGTTTATCGGGTTGCCCCTGGAAAAGCGCCAGGTATTCCTGCAAGCCCTGCAGAAAGAAGGCGTGGATTTTTCCCGGTTTCCGATTCCGGCGGGCGTGGACGTGGAGGATCGCCAGGCGCTGTCCTACGCGCAGCAGCGCATGTGGTTTCTGTGGCAACTGGACCCGGCCAGTGGTGCCTATAACCTACCCGGCGCGGTGCGGTTAAAAGGCGCCCTCAGCCTGCGCGCACTGGAGCAGGCATTCGCAAGCCTGGTGGCACGTCATGAAACCCTGCGCACGGTGTTCCGGCGCCAGGCCGACGATCGTTTGCTGCAAGTTGCCATCGAGCCGTCGGTTGCCGTCGAGCCTCTGGACTTCAGTGCGCTGGGCTTTGACGAACGCGAGCAGGCCGTCAATCAGGCGGCGCCCCGTCAATCACTGCTGCCGTTCGATCTGGAAAACGGCCCACTGCTGCGCGTGCAATTGCTCAAGCTCGATGCGCAAGAGCATGTGCTGCTGCTGACCCTGCACCACATCGTCTCCGATGGCTGGTCGATGAATGTGCTGATCGACGAGTTCATTCGCTGCTACGACGCCCACGAACGCCACGAGACGCCGCAATTGCCGGCGCTGCCGATCCAGTACAGCGACTACGCCCTGTGGCAGCGCCGTTGGCTGGAAGCGGGGGAGCAGGCACGCCAGCTTGAATACTGGCAGGCACGTCTGGGTGATGAGCATCCGGTGCTGGAACTGCCCACCGATCGCCCGCGTCCGGCCATGCCCAGCTACCAGGGCACCCGGCATAATTTCGCCATCGATTCAGGCCTCGCCGCGCAGCTGCGTAGTTGCGCGCAAAAGCACAACGTCACCCTGTTCATGTTGCTGCTGGGCGCTTTCAACGTGTTGTTGCATCGCTACACGGGGCAGGGCGATATCCGCGTCGGTGTGCCGATCGCCAATCGTAATCGCAGTGAGGTCGAAGGGCTGATCGGTTTTTTCGTCAACACTCAGGTTCTGCGTACCGAGTTAACCGGGCAAACCCGTGTCGCCGAACTGTTGCAGGGCATCAAGGAGCACGCCCTCGGCGCCCAGGCCCATCAGGAGCTGCCGTTCGAGCGTCTGGTGGAAGCCCTCAAGGTCGAGCGCAGCCTGAGCCATACGCCGCTGTTTCAGGTGATGTACAACCACCAGCCGGTGGTAGCGGACATTGCCTCGGTGAGCACCGCCTCCGGCCTGGAACTGGCGCTGGTGGAGTGGCAAGGCCGTACCACCCAGTTCGACCTGACCCTGGATACCTATGAAAAGTCCGGCACCTTGCAGGCTGCGTTGACCTACGCCAACGACCTGTTTGACGCGCCTTCTATTACGCGTATGGCCCAGCACTGGATCAGCCTGCTGCAGGCCATGGTTTCCGGCGACGAACACCGCATCGGTGAGTTGCCGATGCTGGCCGCCGATGAGCAGCAGGTGCTGGTCCAGGCATGGAACCAGACGGCCCAGGCGTACCCGACCGCGCAAGGAGTGCATCGGCTCATTGAAGAGCAGGTACAGCGCACCCCGGATGCTCCGGCGCTGGTGTTTGGTGCGACCACGTTGAGCTATGCCCAGCTCGACGCCCGCGCCAACCAGTTGGCCCATGCCTTGCGCGAGCAGGGCGTCGGCCCTGACGTGCTGGTGGGTATCTGTGTGGAGCGCTCGGTCGAGATGGTGGTGGGCCTGTTGGCGATCCTCAAGGCCGGCGGTGCCTATGTGCCGTTGGACCCCGAATACCCCCAGGAACGCCTCGCCTACATGATCGAAGACAGCGGCATCAAGCTGTTGCTCAGCCAGCAGAGCCTGCAGGCTTTGTTGCCGATTAATGGCGTGCAAGTGATCGTTCTGGACCAGGCGCCGGGTTGGCTTGACGGCTATAGCCGCGAATCACCGGCCGTGGCCATCCAGGCGCTCAACCTGGCCTACGTGATTTACACCTCCGGTTCCACCGGCAAACCCAAGGGCGCCGGCAACAGCCATCGCGCGCTGGTCAACCGCTTGTGCTGGATGCAGCAGGCTTACGGCCTGGACGCCAGCGATGCGGTCTTGCAGAAAACCCCGTTCAGCTTTGATGTGTCGGTGTGGGAATTTTTCTGGCCATTGATGACCGGCGCTCGGCTGGTGGTCGCCGCTCCTGGCGAACATCGCGAGCCGGCGCGACTGATCCAGACCATCGGCCGTCACGCCATTACCACCTTGCACTTCGTGCCGTCGATGCTCCAGGCGTTTATCCATGAGGCGGGCGTGCAGGCTTGTACGAGCCTCAAACGCATCGTGTGCAGCGGCGAAGCCTTGCCGTTGGACGCGCAGTTGCAGGTGTTCGCCAAACTGCCAGCGACGGGTTTGTTCAACCTCTACGGCCCCACCGAAGCCGCCATCGACGTCACCCACTGGACATGCGTCGACGAAGGCGCCGACAGCGTGCCCATCGGTCGTCCGATTGCCAACCTGGCCACCTATGTCCTCGACGCCCAGCTCAACCCGGTGCCCGCCGGTGTCTCTGGCGAGTTGTACCTGGGCGGCGTCGGCCTGGCGCGCAGCTATCACCGCCGCCCGGGCTTGACCGCCGAACGCTTTGTGCCGAGCCCTTTTGTTGACGGCGAGCGCCTCTATCGCACCGGCGACCGCGTGCGCCAGCGTGCCGATGGCGTGATCGAGTACCTCGGCCGCCTCGACCATCAGGTCAAGCTGCGCGGTTTGCGTATCGAGCTGGGCGAAATCGAAACCCGGCTGATGCAACACCCGCAGGTGCGCGAAGCGGTGGTGCTGGTGCAGGGCGGCAAACAGCTGGTTGCCTACCTGGTTAACGAGGGTGAAGCGCCGAGCGACCTCAAGGCCTGGTTGCTCAGCAGCCTGCCGGAATACATGGTGCCCACGCACTTCGTCACCCTGGCCAAACTGCCGGTCACTGCCAACGGCAAGCTCGACCGCAAGGCGCTGCCGTTGCCGGATGCTGCGCCGCAGCAAGCCTTTATCGCGCCTGAAAACGCCCTGCAAAAAGCCCTGGCGGCAATCTGGAGTGATGTGCTCGGCGCCGCGCAAGTCGGTCTGGACGACAACTTCTTCGAGCTGGGTGGCGATTCGATTATCTCCATCCAAGTGGTCAGCCGCGCCCGTCAGGCGGGGATTCGCCTCAGCCCGCGTGACCTGTTCCAGTACCAGAGCGTGCGCAGCCTGGCGCTGGTGGCGAGCTTTGAACAGGCGGCGGTTATCGATCAGGGGCCAGTCAGCGGCGAGGTGATCCTCACGCCCGTGCAACACAGCTTTTTCGAGCAGGTGATCCCGGCGCGCCAGCATTGGAACCAGTCGCTGCTGTTGGCCCCGCGTGAAGCCCTGGAGCCCGCGCGCATTGACGCGGCCTTGACCCGTTTGATTAACCACCATGACGCCCTGCGCCTGCGTTTTGTGCGCCAGGCAGACGGTTGGCAGCAGGCCCACGCCGAGCCGGTTGCAAGTGCTTCAGTGTGGCAGGCCCAAGTCGCTGACGAGGCTGAGCTGGCCGCACTTTGCGACAAGGCACACGGCAGCCTCAACCTTGAACAGGGTCCGCTGCTGCGCGCGGTACTGGTCTCGATGGCAGACGGCGCCCAGCGCCTGCTGCTGGTGGTGCATCACCTGGTGGTCGATGGCGTGTCGTGGCGCATCCTGCTCGAAGACCTGCAGCAGGCTTACCGCAACGCTGCGCTGCCGGCCAAGACCAGTGCCTACCAAGACTGGGCGCAGCAGTTGCAGGCCCATGCGCTGACGCTGGGCAACCAGCTGCCGTACTGGCAGGCCCAGACCGCGAGCGCCGATCTGCCCTGCGACAACCCCCAGGGCGGCCTGCAGAATCGCCTGGGCAGCAAGCTCGAAATCCGCTTGAGCGCCGAACACACCCGTCAACTGCTGCAAGACGCCCCGGCGGCCTACCGCACCCAGGTCAATGACTTGCTGCTAACCGCGCTGGCGCGCGTGGTCAGTCGCTGGAGCGGGCAGCCTGCCGCGCTGATCCAGCTGGAAGGCCATGGCCGTGAAGACCTGTTCGACACGCTTGACTTGAGCCGCACCGTGGGCTGGTTCACCAGCCTGTTCCCGGTGCGCCTGCAAGCTGATGGCGAGCTGTCGGCGGCGATCAAATCGGTGAAGGAACAACTGCGCGCCGTGCCGCACAAAGGCATTGGCTACGGCCTGCTGCGCTACCTCGGCACGCCTGACGCCCGTGAAGCGCTCTCGAACCTGGCCGCGCCACGCATCACGTTCAACTACCTGGGGCAGTTCGACCGCCAGTTCAACGAGTCGGCGCTGTTCGTTCCCGCCACCCAGGGCAGTGGGCAGGCTCAAGACCCGGAGGCGCCGCTGGCTAACTGGCTGACGGTGGAGGGGCAGGTGTACGGCGGTGAATTGGCCCTGCAGTGGGGGTTCAGCCGTGAAATGTTCGAGGTCGCGACTGTCCAGCAGCTGGCGGATGATTACCAGCAGGAACTGCTGGCACTGATCGCGCATTGCGTCGACCCTAAACAGGGCGGCCTGACACCGGCCGACGTGACCCTGGCGCAATTGACCCAACCCCAGCTCGACGAGTTGGCACTGCCGGCAAGGGACGTGCAGGACCTGTACCCGCTGTCGCCGATGCAACAGGGCATGCTGTTTCACAGCCTCTACCAACAGGGCGAGGATGATATTTACGTCAGCCAGCTGCGCGCCGATGTGCACGGCCTGGACGTGGCAGTCTTCCAGCGCGCCTGGGCGCAAGTGCTGGCACGGCATGACATGTTGCGCACCGGGTTTGTCTGGCAGGACGACCAGGGCCAGGCCCTGCAAGTGGTGTATCGACAGGTCAGCTTGCCGTTTACCGAATTCGACTGGCGTGGGCGTCAGGAACTTCCCGCCGCCCTGGACAGCCTGGCTGCCGAGCACCATCGCGAGGGCTTCGAGCTGGCGCGTCCGCCGTTGCTGCGAGTAGCGTTGGTACGTACGGCTGAAGACTGCTGGCACTTGATCTACACCAGCCATCACATCCTGATGGATGGCTGGAGTAACGCACTGGTGCTCAATGAAGTGCTGCAGGCCTGCAAGGGCCAGGCACTGGCGCCGGTGGGCGCGGGGTTTTCCCAGCACATCGCCTGGTTGCAGCAGCAGGATCCGGCGTTGGGCGAGGCCTTTTGGCGCCAGCGCCTGGCGCAGTTGGACGAGCCGACGCACCTGGCGCGCAGTGTGGCCAAGAGCCCAGCGCAGAGTGCGGGTGAATACGGTGAAGTGCTTTGTGAGTGGGATGCTATCCAGACGCAGCGCCTGGCGGTCTTCGCCCGTGCACACCAAGTGACCCTCAATACCCTGGTGCAATCGGCGTGGCTGTTGCTGCTGCAACGCTACACCGGCCAGTCCAGCGTCGCCTGTGGGGTGACGGTTTCCGGGCGCCCGGCGCAATTGGCGGATGTCGAGCAGCAAGTCGGCCTGTTCATCAACACCTTGCCGCTGATTGCCGCCGCCAGCCCGGCGCAAAGCGTCAGCGATTGGGTGCGATGCGTACAGGCACTGAACCTGGAAATGCGCGAGCATGAACACACGCCGCTGTTTGATATCCAGCGCTGGGCCGGTTCGGCCGGTGAGGCATTATTCGACACGCTGGTGGTGTTCGAAAACTTCCCGGTGGCCAAGACGCTGGAACAGTCGGGCGAGGGCGGTTTGCGTTTCAGTGGCGTCAGTCATCAGGAGCGCACCAACTACCCGTTGACACTGACCGTGCACGGCGGCGAGCGCCTGAGCCTGCACCTGGAATACCTGCGTGCGCAGTTCGACACCGACACTGTGCAGCACATCGGCACCTACTTGCAGGGCTTGCTGCAGCAATTTATCCAGGCGCCGGAGCAAGCCGTGGGCGCCATCCCCTTGCTGTTGGACCCTGAATACACCCGCGTACTGCAAGACTGGAACCCGCGCAGTGTTGCTCAAACGGCCAAGGCAAGCGTATTGCAGCGCTTCGAACAACAAGCCGCGCGGCACCCGCAAAACATCGCGCTGATCCTGGACCAGCAGCGTATGACCTACGCCGACCTCAACCTGCGCGCCAATCGCCTGGCCCATCGTCTGATCGCGTTGGGCGTCAGCGCCGACACCCTGGTGGGCGTGGCGGTGGACCGTTCCCTGGAAATGATCGTTGGCTTGCTGGCGGTGCTCAAGTCCGGTGGCGCTTATGTGCCGCTGGACCCGAAATACCCGGCCGAACGCCTGCAATGCATGATCGAGGACAGCGGTCTGCAATTACTGCTGACTCAGCAGCCGTTGGTGGCGCATCTGCCGATCAGCGCGAACCTGACGCTTGTGTGCCTGGAGTCCGGCGCAGACTGGTTGGCCGATTACAGTGCTGAAAACCCCGTGTCGAGGGCGCAGCCGGCCAACCTGGCCTACGTGATGTTCACTTCCGGCTCGACCGGCAGGCCAAAAGGCGTGGGCATCGACCTGGCGTCCCTGGCCCGGCATGTGGAAGTATTCACCGAACTGTTTGCGCTGCAGGCCCATGACCGCGTGCTGCAATTTGGCACCTTCAACTTCGACGGTTTTGTCGAGCAGCTCTACCCGGCGCTGTGCTGCGGTGCGGCGGTGGTGGTACGCGGTGGCGAACTGTGGGACAGCGACACCTTCTACCAGCAACTGATTGAACACGATATTTCCGTGGTCGACCTGACCACGGCCTATTGGCTGTCTCTGGTGCGCGACTTTGCAGACCTAGGCCCACGTGATTACGGGCGCCTGCGCCAACTGCACATTGGCGGCGAAGCCATGCCGCCTGAAGGGCTGAATGCCTGGCGCGCAGCAGGCTTGCAGCATGTGCGGCTGCTCAATACCTACGGGCCTACCGAAGCCACCGTGACCGCCACTGCCCTGGACTGCGCCGCGTATGTCGAGGGCCGTGAAGCCTTGCCGTCGATGATGCCGATTGGCCGCGTGCTGGATGGCCGTGCCATTTACCTGCTGGATGCCAACCTCAACCCGGTGCCGGTAGGTGTCGCCGGCGAGTTGGTGATCGGCGGGCCGCTGCTGGCGCGGGGTTATTTCAAGCGTGCGGACCTGACGGCCCACCGCTTCATTCCCGATCCTTTCTGTGCTGACGGCGTCGGCCGTTTGTACCGCACCGGTGACCTGGCGCGCTATCGCGCCGATGGGATGATCGAGTACGTGGGGCGAATCGACCATCAGGTCAAGGTGCGAGGTTTCCGTATCGAGTTGGGTGAAATCGAAGCGCGCCTGCTGGCCCAGGCCAGTGTGCGCGAGGCGCTGGTGATCGCGGCGGACAACCAGTTGGTCGGCTATATCGTGGCCAGCCAGTCATTGTCCGACACCGAGCAGGCCCAGTTGCGCACGCAGCTCAAGGCCGCGTTGCGCCAAGAGCTGCCGGACTACATGGTGCCGGCGCATCTGCTGGTGCTGGAGCGCCTGCCGCTGAGCCCCAACGGCAAGCTCGACCGTGCCGCGCTGCCCAAGCCGGATACCAGCCAAGCTCTGGTCGATTGGGTTGCACCGGTCACCGAGACCCAGCAACGTGTCGCGGCCATCTGGGCCCAGGTGCTGGGCGCCGTACGGGTAGGGCTCAACGATCACTTCTTCGAGATGGGCGGGCATTCGTTGCTCGCCACGCAAGTGGTGTCCCGCTTGCGCCATGGCCTGGGGCTCGAAGTTGCACTGCGCACGCTGTTTGAGCAGCCCGTGCTGGGCGACTTTGTTAACACTCTGGCTGGGGTCAACACTCTGGCCGCGGTCAGCGCTTCGGCGCCGGCGATGGTGGCGGCGGACAGCGATCAGCAATTGTTGCTGTCCTACGCCCAGGAACGGCAGTGGTTCCTCTGGCAACTGGACCCACACAGTTCGGCCTATCACGTGCCGAGTGCGCTGCGCCTGAAAGGTTCGCTCGACCGCTGCGCCCTGCAACGTGCCTTCGATACCCTGGTAGCGCGTCACGACAGCCTGCGCACGCATTTTCAGCAAGAAACCGACCGCACGGTGCAAGTGGTCAGCCCACAGGCGCGGATCGAACTCGCATTCGCGCTCACCGACCAAGCGCAGCTCAAATCCAGGGTGCAAGCGCTGGTGGCGCAACCGTTCGATCTGCGCCAGGGGCCGCTGATGCGTGTGAGCCTCTTGCGCCTGGCTGAAGACGAGCATGTGCTGGTCCTGGTGCAACATCACATCATCTCCGACGGCTGGTCGATGCAAGTGATGGTCGACGAACTGGTGCAGTTGTATACGGCCTACAGCCAAGGCCAGGCCCTGCAATTGCCGGCAATGCCGATCCAGTACGCCGACTACGCAAAATGGCAGCGCGACTGGATGGAAGCCGGTGAAAAGGCGCGCCAGCTCGACTACTGGCGTGAACTGCTCGGCGGCGAGCAACCGGTGCTGGAGTTGCCTTTTGATCACCAGCGCCCTGCGGTACCGTCCCATCGCGGCGCACGTCTGTATATTGCGCTGCCGGCCCCGTTGCTCGATGGCCTCAAATCGTTGGCCCAGCGCGAAGGTGTGACGCTGTTCATGCTGTTGCTGGCCTCCTACCACGCGCTGTTGCATCGCTACAGCGGCCAGCGGGACATCCGTGTCGGCGTGCCAATCGCCAACCGCAACCGCGTAGAAACCGAACGGCTGATCGGCTTCTTCGTCAACACCCAGGTGCTCAAGGCCGAGATCGACGCGCAAACCACCGTTGCCCAGTTGCTGCAGCAGGTCAAGCAGCGCGCGCTGGAAGCCCAGGCCCATCAGGACCTGCCGTTCGAGCAACTGGTCGAGGCCCTGCAACCTGAGCGCAGCCTGAGTTTGAGCCCGTTGTTCCAAGTGGCGTTCAACCATCACATCAGTCAGGCCAGCGAGCATTTACAGCGCCTGGCGCAGTTGGACATGAGCCCGGTGAGCTGGGATGAAACGGCTGCGCATTTCGACCTTACCCTGGACATCGAGGAGTCCCGTGACCAGTTGAGTGCGTCCTTGAGCTATGCGACCGACCTGTTCGAAGCCTCGACCATTGAACGCATGGCCCGTCACTGGCACAACCTGTTGCAGGCGATGGTTGCCGACCAGCAGCAGCCCATCAGCCAGTTGAACCTGCTCAGCCAGGATGAGCAACAGCACATCCTGCAGCTGTGGAACCAGGCCGACGCCGGCTTCTCGGCCGAGCATCTGGTGCATGAAATGTTTGCCAATCGCGCCCGGGAAAACCCGGATGCGGTGGCGGTCAAATTCGATACGCAAACCCTGACTTATGGCGAGCTGAACCGCCAGGCCAACCGCCTGGCCCATGCGCTGATCGCCCGTGGCGTCGGCCCGGAAGTGCGTGTGGCGATTGCCATGCCGCGCAGCGCGGAAATCATGGTGGCGTTCCTCGCGGTGATGAAAGCCGGTGGCGTGTATGTGCCGCTGGACATCGAATACCCGCGTGATCGCTTGCTGTACATGATGCAAGACAGCCGTGCGAAATTGCTGCTGAGCCACACCAGCGCCTTGCCGCAATTGCCGCTTGCCGAGGGTCTGGACACCCTGGCCATTGACCGCACCGAAGACTGGGCCGGTTATAGCGATACCGCGCCGCAGGTCGATCTGGACGGCGACAACCTCGCCTACGTGATCTACACCTCCGGCTCCACCGGCATGCCCAAGGGCGTGGCGGTTTCCCACGGCCCGCTGGTGGCGCACATCATCGCCACGGGCGAACGCTACGAAACCGGCCCCGCCGACTGCGAATTGCATTTCATGTCCTTTGCCTTCGACGGCTCCCACGAAGGCTGGATGCACCCGCTGATCAACGGCGCCAGCGTACTGATCCGCGACGACAGCCTGTGGCTGCCGGAATACACCTACGCGCAAATGCACCGTCACAACGTGACCATGGCCGTGTTCCCGCCGGTGTACCTGCAACAATTGGCCGAGCATGCCGAGCGCGATGGCAACCCGCCCAATGTGCGCGTGTACTGCTTCGGCGGTGATGCGGTGGCGCAGGCCAGTTACGACCTGGCTTGGCGCGCACTGAAACCAACATACCTGTTCAACGGCTACGGCCCGACCGAAACCGTGGTCACGCCATTGCTGTGGAAAGCCCGCCGAGGCGATCCCTGCGGCGCCGTCTACGCGCCGATCGGCACACTGTTGGGCAACCGCAGCGGCTACGTGCTGGACTCACAACTCAACTTGCAACCCATCGGCGTGGCTGGTGAGCTGTACCTCGGCGGCGAAGGCGTGGCCCGTGGTTATCTGGAGCGCCCGGCGCTTACCGCCGAACGCTTTGTGCCGGACCCGTTCGGCAAGCCCGGCAACCGCGTTTACCGCAGCGGCGACCTGACCCGTGGCCGTGCGGACGGCGTGGTGGATTACCTCGGGCGTGTCGACCATCAGGTGAAAATTCGTGGTTTCCGTATTGAGTTGGGCGAGATCGAAGCACGCCTGCGCGAGCAGGACAGCGTCGGCGAAACCGTCGTCGTGGCCCAGGAAGGCCAGGCCGGTAAGCAATTGGTCGCCTATGTAGTGCCTGCCACCGTGCAGCTCGACCACACCGCGTTCCGCGACAGCCTGCGCCGGGCCCTGAAAACCCGGCTACCGGATTACATGGTGCCGACGCACTTCATGTTCCTGGACCAAATGCCATTGACCCCCAACGGCAAACTCGACCGCAAGGGCCTGCCCGAGCCGGATGCGAGCCTGATGCAGCAGCACTACGTCGCCCCGCAAACCGAGCTTGAGCAGCAGATCGCCGCAATCTGGGCCGAGATTCTGCACCTGCCCCGCGTGGGCCTGGACGACAACTTCTTCGAAGTGGGCGGCCACTCCTTGCTGGCAATCCAGATCACTTCGCGGGTGCAGGCCGAACTGGGGCTGGAAGTGCCGCTGGTGGAAGTGTTCCAGACCGAAACGTTGCGTGCCTATGTCCAGGCCGCTGCCACCTTCCGCGCCGGCAGCGCGGAAGATTTTGATGACCTTCGTGACTTTTTGAGCGAACTAGAGGCGATTTGAACCATGCTTTCCAACCCTAATATCGATCTGGTTTCGCGCTTTCTTCGCCTGCCTCTGGAACAGCGTCAGCAGTTTTACCAACGCCTGCAAAGCCGCGGCATGAGTTTCGCGCAACTGCCGATCGCCTCGATTCGCGAGGAGGGCCAACACGCACCGCTGTCTTATGCCCAGGAGCGCCAGTGGTTTCTCTGGCAACTGGACCCGGACAGCGCGGCCTATCACGTCCCCGGCGCCTTGCGCCTGAGCGGGCGCCTGGACAAGGCCGCGCTGCAGCGCAGCTTCGACACGCTGGTGGCGCGCCATGAAAGCCTGCGCACCCGTTTGCACCTGGAGGGCGAGCAGCGTGCCCAGCAAGTATTGGCCCAGGCTGTGATCGAGATCGCTGAACACTCAGCCGACGAGGCCGGGCTAAAAGCAAACGTCGAAGCTGAAATCGCCCGACCTTTCGATTTGCAGCAAGGTCCGTTATTGCGGGTCAGCTTGTTCGGCCTAAGCGAAGAAGAGCATGTGCTGGTGCTGGTGCAGCACCATATCGTCTCTGACGGTTGGTCGATGGGCGTGATGGTGCAAGAGCTGATGCAGCTTTATGCCGCCTACAGCCAGGGCCAGGAGTGCACGTTGGTACCGCTGCCGATCCAGTATGCCGATTACGCGTTGTGGCAACGCCGCTGGATGGAGGCGGGGGAGAAGGCCCGTCAACTGGATTACTGGCGTGAGCTGCTCAGTGGCACGCAGCCGGTGCTGGAGCTGCCGCTCGATCACCCGCGCCCGGCACAGCAGAGTTTCCTTGGCGCACGCCAGGACATTGCCCTGGAACCCGCCCTGGTCGCCGGTCTCAAGGCTTTGGCGCAGCGCGAAGGGGTGACGCTATTCATGCTGCTGTTGGCGTCGTTTCAGGTATTTCTGTATCGCTACAGCGGGCAGTCGGACATTCGCGTCGGCGTGCCGATCGCCAATCGCAACCGCGTCGAGACCGAATCGCTGATCGGCTTTTTCGTCAACACGCAGGTGCTCAAGGCCGATCTCGACGGCCAGATGACCTTCGCCCAGCTGCTGCAACACACCAAGCGCCGCGCGTTGGAAGCCCAGGCCCATCAGGATTTGCCCTTCGAGCAACTGGTCGAAGCGCTGCAACCCGAACGCAGCCTTAGCCATAACCCGCTGTTTCAGGTGATGTTCAATCACCAGGCCAAGACCCCATCCGCAGAGCAGCAACTGCCGGGCCTGCGTGTGGCCAGCCTCGAACTGGAAACCCAAAGCGCCCAGTTTGACCTGAGCCTGGATACCCAGGAAACCGGCGACGGCCTCTGGGCCTCCCTGACCTATGCCACCGACTTGTTCAACACGGCGACCGCCTCGCGCATGCTGGGCCATTGGCTGAACCTGTTACGCGCCGCCGTGGCCAACCCTGCAATGGCCTTGCAGGACCTGGCGACGCTGGACGCCACGGAGCGCCAACAACTCCTCTACCAGTGGAATGCCACCGAGCGCGCCTACCCGCAAGGCCAGTGGGTGCATCAGTTGATTGAAGCGCAGGTGCTGGCGCAACAGGATGCACCGGCATTGCGTTTTGGTGACGTTTCGCTGAGTTACGCCGAACTGAACCGCCGCGCCAATCGCCTGGCCCATCGTTTGATCGAGGCCGGCGTTGGCCCGGATGCGCTGGTGGGGCTGGCGGTGGAGCGCTCCATCGAGATGGTGGTGGGGCTATTGGCGGTGCTCAAGGCCGGTGGCGCGTATGTGCCGCTGGACCCGGAATACCCGCGTGAGCGCCTGGCCTACATGCTTGAAGACAGCGGCGTGAAGCTGCTGCTGACTCAGGCGCATTTGCTCGAACAGTTGCCGATCCCACAAGGATTGGAAACCCTGGTGCTGGGTGAGTCCGGCTTCGACAGCTACAGCGACGCAAACCCGGATATCGCGCTGGACGGCGAAAACCTCGCCTACGTGATCTACACCTCCGGCTCCACCGGCCAACCCAAAGGCGCCGGCAACCGCCATTCAGCGCTGCTCAATCGCCTGCAATGGATGCAGGAGGCCTATGGCCTGGGCGCCAGCGACAGCGTGCTGCAAAAGACCCCGTTCAGCTTCGACGTGTCGGTGTGGGAGTTCTTCTGGCCACTGATAACCGGCGCGCGCCTGGTCGTTGCAGCACCGGGCGATCACCGTGATCCGGCCCGGTTGGTCAGCCTGATCACTGCCGAACAGATCACCACGCTGCACTTTGTACCCTCGATGTTGCAGGCGTTCCTGCAAGACCCGGCGGTTTCGACCTGCCACAGCGTGCAGCGCATCGTGTGCAGCGGCGAGGCGCTGCCGGTGGATGCGCAACAGCAAGTCATGGCCAAACTGCCGCAAGCCGGGCTCTATAACCTCTACGGTCCAACCGAAGCCGCCATCGACGTGACCCACTGGACCTGTGTCGATGAAGGGCGTGACGCCGTGCCGATTGGTCGCCCGATTGCCAATCTGGGCTGCTACATCCTCGACAGCCATTTCGAACCGGTACCGATTGGCGTGCTGGGCGAGCTTTACCTGGGCGGTCTCGGCCTGGCCCGTGGTTATCACCGACGTCCGGCATTGACCGCCGAGCGTTTTATCGCCCATCCCTTTGTCAGCGGTGAGCGTCTGTACCGCAGCGGCGACCTGGCGCGGTATCGCGCAGACGGCGTGATTGAATATGCCGGGCGTGCCGATCATCAGGTCAAGTTGCGTGGCCTACGTATCGAATTGGGCGAAATCGAAGCGCGTTTACTGGAACACGATTACGTCCGCGAAGCGGCCGTGTTGGCACCGGACAGTCAATACCTGGTGGGCTACCTGGTGCTGCAAAACGCAGCGGATGATTGGCGCGATGTGCTCGGCGCTCATCTTGCCGAAACACTGCCGGATTACATGGTGCCCGCACAATGGATGCTGCTGGAGCAGATGCCGCTGAGCCCCAACGGCAAGCTTGACCGCAAGGCGCTGCCAAAGCCCGAAGCCACGCAGCAATATGAAGCCCCGCAAAGCGCGCTGGAGCAGCAGATCGCCGCCATCTGGGCCGACGTGCTGGGCATCGAGCAGGTGGGGTTGAATGACAATTTCTTTGAGCGCGGCGGTGACTCGATCATCTCGATTCAGGTGGTCAGTCGCGCACGTGCCGCCGGTATTCATTTCACCGCCAAGGCGTTGTTCCAGCATCAAACCGTGCGCAGCCTCGCGCGGGTGGCGCAGTTGCAAACCGCGCGGGTGATCGACCAAGGTTCGGTGCAGGGTGAGACGCCGTTGCTGCCGTTCCAGCAGTTGTTCTTCGAGATGCAGCTGCCGGACCCGCATCACTGGAACCAGTCCTTCTTGCTGACGCCACGCCAAGCGCTTCAGGGCGATCGTCTGGAAGCCGCGTTGCAGGGCCAGATTGCTCACCACGATGTGCTGCGTTTGCGCTTCAGCCAGCACCTTGAGGGTTGGCAAGCCGAGCATGCTGCGGCTGGCACACAGGTACTGTGGCAAGCCAAGGTGGCAGATGCCAGCGAGTTGACCGCGCTCTGCGAAAAAGCCCAGCGCAGCCTCGACCTGCAACAGGGGCCATTGCTGCGTGCGGTACTGGTCGAGCTGGCAGACGGTTCCCAGCGCCTGTTGCTGGTGATGCACCACTTGGTGGTGGACGGCGTGTCCTGGCGGGTGTTCCTTGAAGACCTGCAAGCGCTGTATCGCGACCAAAAATTGCCGGCCAAGACCTCTTCATTCAAAGCCTGGGCCGGGCGCTTGCAAGCCCACGCCCGTAGCGCTGCGATGGCGTCCGAGCAAGCCTTTTGGCTGCAACAGCTGCAAGGTGCGGCCACCGACTTGCCGTGCCGTGACCCGCAAGGCGCGCGTCCCGGGCGACTGGCTGAGACTGTGGTCAGCCAACTGGATGCCGAACGCACCCGGCAATTGCTGCAACAGGCGCCGACGGCCTACCGCACTCAGATCAACGACCTGCTGCTCACGGCCCTGGCTCGGGTGATCTGCCAGTGGACGGGTCACGCCTCGAGCCTGATCCAGCTGGAGGGCCATGGCCGTGAAGACCTGTTTGACGACATTGACCTGACGCGCACCCTGGGCTGGTTCACCAGCCTGTTTCCGGTGCGCCTGACCCCCGACGTGTCCCTGGCGGTTTCGATCAAACAGATCAAGGAGCAATTGCGCAGCGTGCCGCATAAAGGCTTGGGTTTTGGCGCTTTGCGTTACCTGGGCGATGACGCCACACGTGAGGCGTTCAGTGCTTTGCCAGCGCCGCGCATCACCTTCAACTACCTGGGCCAGGTTGACGGCAGTTTCGACCAACCGGACACCCTGTTCGCGCCCGCCGCAGAAAGTGCCGGTGCCGAACAAAGCCCGGATGCGCCGCTGGGTAACTGGCTGACGCTCAACGGCCAAGTCTATGGCGGCGAACTGCAACTGGGCTGGACGTTCAGCCCGCTGATGTTCGACCCCGCGGTGATCGAAACGCTGAGCGCGGCTTACACCCGCGAACTCAACGCGCTGATAGAACATTGCTGCACGCCCGGCAATGGCGGTGTGACCGCCTCGGATTTCCCGTTATCGCGCTTGAACCAATCGCAGCTGGAGTCGTTGCCGCTGGCGTTCGATGCCGTAGAAGACATCTACACCTTGTCGCCCATGCAGCAAGGCATGCTCTTTCACACCCTCTATGAGCAGACGGCGGGCGACTACATCAACCAGATTCGCGTGACGGCGCAAGGCCTGGATGTGGCGCGCTTCCAGCACGCCTGGGATGCCACGGTGCAGGCCCATGATGTGCTGCGCAGCGGGTTCTTCTGGGAAGGCCAGCTGGAATGGCCATGCCAGGTGGTATACCGCGAAGCGCGGCTGCCGATTCAGGTTCTGGACTGGCGCGCCATGCCGGAGCGCGAACTGGAACTGCACAACCTGCAACAGGCCCAGCGCCGCCAGGGTTTTGACCTGGCCAAGGCGCCACTGGTGCGGCTGGTACTGGTGCGCACCGATGAGCAGTGCTACGAGTTGATCTACACCAGCCATCACATCCTGATGGACGGCTGGAGCAATTCGCGGCTGTTCGGCGAAGTGCTGCAACGCTATGCCGCTGTGGCAGTGCCGGAAGCGGCCGGGCGCTATCGCGATTACATCGGTTGGCTGCAACAGCGTGATGCCGCTGCGACCGAAGCCTTCTGGCGTGAGCAATTGAGTGCATTGCAAACCCCGACACGGCTGGGCAGCAGTCAACCGATGGCGGTGCAAGGGCACGGCGAGTATCAACTGGCGCTTGATCGCACACTCACGACTCAACTTGAGTCGTTCGCCCGAAGCCACAAAGTCACGCTCAATACTTTGATCCAGGCGGCGTGGCTGATTCTGTTGCAGCGTCACAGCGGCCAGGCGGTAGTGGCCTTCGGTGCTACCGTGGCCGGTCGCCCGGCGGAGCTTGCGGGCGTTGAGCAGCAGATCGGTCTGTTCATCAACACCTTGCCGGTGATCTGCGCGGTCGAGGGGCAGGTGTCAGTGGCCGACTGGTTGCAAGCCGTGCAGGCGCAAAACCTGGCCTTGCGTGAGCATGAACACACTGGCCTGTATGACATTCAGCGCTGGGCCGGGCAGGGCGGTGAAGCCTTGTTCGACAATATCCTGGTGTTCGAAAACTACCCGGTGTCCAAAGCCCTGGCGCAAAGCGGCGGCAGCGGCATTCGGTTTGGCGAGCCCCATGCCCATGAACAAACCAACTTCCCGCTGACGGTGCTGGTGGATCTGGGCGAAACGCTGTCGGTGCAGTTCAGCTTTGCCCGCGCGCATTTCCACGAAAATACGGTGCAAGGTTACGGCCGGCATCTGGTCAACCTGCTGCAAGCGATGCTTGAGGGCGGGCAGCAACGCCTGGGTGAGCTGGCGATGCTCGACGCCACTGAGCGCCAACAGGTGATTGAGGACTGGAACGCCACATCCCGCGATTACCCGTTGCAGCAAACGGTGCATCAACTGATTGAAGCGCAGGTTGCGCTCACGCCAGAGGCACCGGCACTGGTGTTTGGCGAGCAACGCTTGAATTACGCTGAGCTGAACCGCCACGCCAATCGCCTGGCCCATCGTCTGATCGAGGCGGGCGTGGGGCCGGACACACTGGTGGGGCTGGCGGTGGAGCGTTCCATCGAGATGGTGATCGGCCTGCTGGCAGTGCTAAAGGCCGGTGGCGCGTATGTGCCGCTGGACCCGGAATATCCGCGTGAGCGGCTGGCCTACATGCTTGCAGACAGCGGCGTGAAGCTGCTGCTGACTCAAGCGCATTTGCTGGAACAGTTGCCGATCCCGCAAGGATTGGAAACTCTGGTGCTGGGTGAGTCGGGTGTCGACAGCTACAGCGACGCGAATCCGGATATTGCTCTGGACGGCGAAAACCTCGCCTACGTGATCTACACCTCCGGTTCCACCGGCCAGCCCAAAGGCGCCGGCAATCGTCATGCGGCCCTGACCAACCGCCTGCAATGGATGCAGGAAGCCTACGGCCTGGATGTCAGCGACAGCGTGCTGCAAAAGACCCCGTTCAGCTTTGATGTGTCGGTGTGGGAGTTCTTCTGGCCACTGATGACCGGCGCACGCCTGGTCGTTGCTGCGCCCGGCGATCACCGTGATCCGGCCAGGCTGGTCAGCCTGATCAATGCCGAACAGGTCACTACCCTGCACTTTGTACCCTCGATGTTGCAGGCCTTTATGCAAGACCCCACCGTTGCGACGTGCCACACCTTGCACCGCATCGTCTGCAGCGGCGAGGCGCTGCCGGTGGATGCGCAGCAGCACGTCTTCGCCAAACTGCCGCAAGCGCGGCTGTATAACCTGTACGGCCCGACCGAAGCCGCCATCGATGTAACCCACTGGACCTGCATTGATGAAGGTCGCGATGCGGTGCCGATTGGTCGCCCGATTGCCAACCTGGGCTGCTACATCCTCGACGGCAACTTTGAGCCGGCGCCGGTGGGCGTGTTGGGCGAGCTGTACCTGGGTGGTGTCGGCCTGGCCCGGGGTTACCATCGCCGCCCGGCATTGACCGCCGAGCGCTTCATTGCCAACCCCTTTGTCAACGGTGAGCGCCTATACCGCACCGGCGACCTGGCGCGTTATCGCGACGACGGCGTGATCGAGTACGCCGGGCGTATCGACCATCAAGTCAAGTTGCGTGGCCTGCGTATTGAGTTGGGCGAAATCGAAGCGCGCCTGCTGGAGCACGAATGGGTGCGTGAAGCCGCGGTGCTGGCCGTCGACGGCAAATACCTGGTGGGCTACCTGGTGCTGCAACACGCCGCCGACGACTGGCGCGACGTAGTGAGCGCGCACTTGGCCCAACACCTGCCGGACTACATGGTGCCCGCGCTATGGATGCTGCTGGAACAGATGCCTCTGAGCCCCAACGGCAAGCTCGACCGCAAGGCGCTGCCGAAGGTGGACGCCAACCTGCAGGCGCGCGAATACGCGGCGCCGCGCAGCGACCTGGAACAACAGATCGCCGCGATCTGGGCCGAAGTGCTCGACGTGCAACGGGTGGGCCTGAACGACAACTTCTTCGAATTGGGCGGGCATTCCCTGTTGGCCACCCAAGTGGTGGTGCGCCTGCGCGAGCAGTTGCACGCCGAATTCGACGTCAAATCGATCTTCACCACCCCGACCCTGGCGGATTTCAGTGCCTATGTCGCCACCCGGCAAACAAATAATTCACCGGTGCAGGACGCATTGGCTAAATCCTTGGAGGCCCTCAAACGTCTATCAGCAGAAGATTTGGATAAATTGATTTCCTGAGGGGCGCGGCGTGCAAGCATTAATCGAGTCGGTAGGTTCACTTTCTGCGCAACAAAAGAAAGCGTTGGCGGTAATGCTCAAGCAGCAAGGCATCAACCTGTTTGAGATCGCCCCGGTTTTCAAGCGTCAGGAAGGCGAGCCGCTGCGACTCTCTTATGCCCAGGAGCGGCAGTGGTTTTTGTGGCAGTTGGAGCCGCAGAGCCCTGCCTACCATTTGCCACGTGCGTTGCGGTTGAAAGGTCGACTTGATCGATCGGCCTTGCAGCGCAGCTTTGACGCCTTGATTGCCCGTCACGAAAGTTTGCGCACCTGCCTGCATCAAGACGTCGATCAGGTATTACAGGTGGTGAAGCCTGAGCTGCACCTTGAGATCGCTGAGGGTGTGGGTGAGCGCACGCAACTCGAAGCTCAAGTGCAAGCCGAAGTCGCCGAACCCTTCGATCTGCAACGAGGCCCGCTGTTGCGGGTGAAGTTACTGCAGCTGGCACCGGATGAGCATGTACTGGTGCTGGTGCTGCACCACATTGTCTCCGACGGCTGGTCGATGCAGGTCATGGTCGATGAGCTGGTGCAGTTGTACGTGGGCTACAGCCAGGGCCAGGATGTGCGTTTGCCTGAGTTGCCGGTTCAATACCCCGACTATGCCTTGTGGCAGCGCAGTTGGATGGAAGCCGGCGAAAAAGAGCGCCAGTTGGGTTATTGGGTTGAGCGGTTGGGCGGTGAGCAACCGGTGTTGGAGTTGCCCCTGGATCATCCGCGCCCGCCGGTGCAAAGCTATCGCGGCGCGCGTCTGGACATGGACCTGGACGCGGTGTTGGTCAGCAGCCTCAAGGCGCTGGCTCAACGCGAAGGTGTGACGTTGTTCATGCTGTTGCTGGCGTCCTTCCAGACGCTGTTGTATCGCTACAGCGGGCAGTCGGATATCCGCGTCGGTGTGCCGATCGCCAACCGTAATCGCGCAGAAACCGAGCGCCTTATCGGCTTCTTCGTCAATACCCAGGTGTTCAAGGCTGATATCGACGGGCAGATGCCCTTTAGTCAGTTGCTGGCCCAGGTCAAGCAGCGCGCACTCGAAGCCCAGAGCCATCAGGATCTGCCATTCGAGCAGCTTGTCGAGGCGCTGCAACCGGAGCGCAGCCTGAGCCATAACCCGTTGTTCCAGGTGATGTTCAACCACCAGACCGAAGCCCATAAGTCGCGGGGCGAGCTGCAATTGCCGGGCCTGGCACTTGAGGCGCTGGAGTGGGGCAGCCAGAGCGCACCGTTTGACCTTAGCCTGGATACTCAAGAATCCCCGCAAGGTATCCGGGCTTCGCTGACCTACGCCACGGACCTGTTTGAAGCGCCCACTGTGCAGCGCATGGCCGAGCATTGGCAGCGTTTGCTGCGCGCGATTGTCGGGCGTGCGGACACCCGTGTGGCGCAGTTGGCCATGCTGATCGATGCAGAACAGCGTGATTTGCTGTACGCCTGGAACCAGGGTGGCCCCGTGTTCGAGGCGGCGGCAGGCGTTCACGGGTTGTTCGAGGCCCAGGTGCAGCGGCGCCCGGAGACAGTTGCGCTGTGCCTGGACGAACACACCATCAGCTATGCCGAGTTGAATCGCCAGGCCAATCGCCTGGCGCATGCACTGATTGAGCGCGGTGTCGGCCCGGAAGTACGGGTGGGTGTGGCGGTCGAGCGCTCGTTCGAGATGGTGGTTGGCTTGTTGGCCGTGCTTAAGGCGGGCGGCGCCTATGTGCCGCTGGACCCGCAATACCCGCGTGAACGCCTGCTGCACATGCTTGAGGACAGCGGCGTGCGTGTGGTGCTGACGCAATCCCATGTGCCGATGCCGCTGTCCGAAGGCATGGCGACGCTGGATGTGGCGGATTCGGGGCTGGCCCACTACGGCGAGAGCAACCCGCTGGTCAAGGTCGACAAACACAACCTGGCTTACGTGATCTACACCTCCGGTTCCACCGGCAAGCCCAAAGGCGTGGCCATCGATCATGCGGCGCTGACCGAGTTTTCTCGGATAGCCGCCGACTATTCGCGCCTGACCCAGGATGATCGCGTACTGCAATTCGCTACCTTGAATTTCGACGGTTTCGTCGAGCAGCTCTACCCGGCGCTGACCCACGGCGCGACGGTGGTCCTGCGCGGGCCGCAGCTGTGGGACAGCGCTCGGCTGTACGACGAAATCATCGCCCAAGGCATCACCCTGGCCGACTTGCCCACCGCTTACTGGAACCTGTTCCTGCTCGATTGCCTGGCGGCGGGGCCTCGATCCTATGGCGCGCTTCGCCAGGTGCACATCGGTGGCGAAGCCATGCCACTGGACGGCCCGGCGCAGTGGGTGAAAGCCGGTCTTGGCCATGTACGCTTGCTCAATACCTATGGCCCCACAGAAGCGACCGTGGTGTCGAGTGTGCTGGACTGCTCAGCGGCTGCTGAAATCGTCGGTGCCACCGCCAGCCCGATTGGCCGTTCCTTGCCAGGGCGCGCCCTTTACGTGCTGGACCGTGACTTGAACCTGACGCCGTTGGGGGCGGTGGGCGAGTTGTACATCGGCAGCCGCTGCGGTTTGGCGCGCGCCTATTTGAACCGCGCGCTGCTCACGGCTGAGCGCTTTGTGCCGGACCCGTTCGGCGAAATCGGCGAGCGCCTGTATCGTACCGGTGACCTGGCACGCTATCGCGCCGATGGCGTCATCGAGTATGTCGGGCGGGTCGATCATCAAGTCAAGATCCGCGGTTTTCGTATCGAGCTGGGTGAAATCGAGGCGCTGTTGTTGGCTCAGCCCTGCGTGCGCGAAACACTGGTGCTGGCCGTCGACAATCAATTGGTCGCCTATCTGGTTGCCGAGCAGCAAGACGCCGCAACCCTCAAGCTGACGCTGCGCGAACAACTGCCGGATTATATGGTGCCGACCCACATCATCTTCCTTGACCGCATGCCGCTGAACCCCAACGGCAAGCTGGATCGTCACGCGCTGCCCAAACCCGACGCCAACCAATCGCAGCAGGCATGGGTGGCACCGGTGACTGAGCTGGAGCAGCAGGTCGCTGCCGTATGGGCGCAAATCCTGGGTGCCGAGCGGGTAGGGTTGACCGACCACTTCTTTGAGATGGGCGGGCATTCGCTGTTGGCCATGCAGGTGGTATCACGCTTGCGTCGTTCGCTGGGGCGCGAAGTACCGCTCAAGCTGGTGTTCGAGCAGCCACGCCTGGAAGGATTTGCTGGCGCTTTGCACGCGCTGGAAGGTGGCCTGGGTGAGCAGGCTCCGGCACTGGTGGCGGTCGGTCGTGACCAGCCGTTGCCACTGTCCTATGCCCAGGAGCGCCAGTGGTTCCTTTGGCAACTGGCCCCGGACAGCGCCGCCTACCATATTCCCAGTGCCTTGCGCCTCAGGGGGCGGCTGGACACGGCGGCGTTGCGGCGCAGTTTCGATGAGTTGGTCGCTCGCCATGAAAGCCTGCGCACCTGCGTCGAACAGCACGCGGAGGGGGCGCGGCAAGTTATCCGTGCGCAGGTGGCGTTACCTGTCCAGTGCGTTGACGTGCAAGAAGCTGATCTGCAAGCGCAAGTCGAAGCCGAAATCGCCCGCCCGTTCAATCTGCAACGCGGGCCGTTGCTGCGCGTGACCTTAATGCGTGTGGCACAGGACGATCATGTGTTGGTGCTGGTGCAGCATCACATCGTTTCTGACGGTTGGTCGATGCAAGTCATGATCGACGAACTGGTGCAGCTTTATGCCGCGTTCAGCCAGGGCCAGGCTGTGCAGTTGCCGGTGATGCCGATCCAGTACGCCGACTTTGCCGTGTGGCAGCGTACGTGGATGGAGGCGGGTGAAAAGTCCCGCCAGCTGGATTACTGGCGTGACTTGCTCGGTGGCGAGCAGCCCGTGCTGGAGTTGCCATTCGACCATCAGCGCCCGGCGCAGCAAAGCCATCGTGGCGCGCGCCTGGATGTGCCGTTACCTGCCGAGCTGGCGCGAGGTCTTAAAACCCTGGCCCAGGCGCAGGGCGTGACGATGTTCATGTTACTGCTGGCCTCGTTCCAGACGTTGCTGCACCGCTACAGCGGCCAGCAAGACATTCGCGTAGGCGTGCCGATCGCCAATCGCAACCGTGTGGAAACCGAGCGTCTGATCGGCTTTTTCGTCAACACTCAGGTACTCAAGGCCGATATCGACGGGCACATGACGGTTGCCGAGTTGTTGGCCCAGGTCAAGCAGCGTGCGCTGGAGGCCCAGGCCCATCAGGACCTGCCGTTCGAGCAATTGGTCGAAGCCCTGCAACCCGAGCGTAGCCTGAGCCTGAACCCGCTGTTCCAGGTGATGTTCAACTATCAGAGTGAGGGTCACCTGGGGGCGCAAGCACTGACGGATTTGCGCATCGAAGGCCTGGAGTGGGAGCGCCGTACCGCGCATTTTGATCTCGACATGGATGTGCATGAAAGTACAGAAGGGCTGTGGGCCTCGCTGGGCTATGCCACCGACCTGTTTGAAGCCGTCACCATTGAGCGGATGGCCCGCCACTGGCAGAACCTGTTGCAGGCGATGGTGGCCGATCAACAACAGAATATCGGCCAGTTGCACTTGTTGGACAGCGACGAGCAGCAGCACATCCTGCAACTGTGGAACCGCACCGATTCCGGCTTCTGCGCCAAACGTCTGGTGCACGAGCTGTTTGCCGATCGCGCACGGGAGAACCCGGATGCGGTGGCGGTCAAGTTTGATACGCAAACCCTGACTTATGGCGAGCTGGACCGCCAGGCCAACCGCCTGGCCCATGCGCTGATCGCCCGTGGCGTCGGCCCGGAAGTGCGGGTGGCGATTGCCATGCCGCGCAGCGCGGAAATCATGGTGGCCTTCCTCGCAGTGATGAAGGCTGGCGGCGTGTATGTGCCGCTGGACATCGAATACCCGCGTGATCGTTTGCTGTACATGATGCAAGACAGCCGCGCGAAATTGCTGCTGAGCCACAGCAGTGCCTTGGCGCAATTGCCGGTAGCGGAAGGGCTCGAAACCCTGGCCATTGACCGCACCGAAGACTGGACCGGCTACAGCGATACCGCGCCGCAGGTAAATCTGGATGGCGACAACCTCGCCTACGTGATCTACACCTCCGGCTCCACCGGCATGCCCAAAGGCGTGGCGGTTTCCCACGGGCCGTTGGTGGCGCACATCATCGCCACCGGGGAGCGTTATGAAACCGGCCCGGCCGATTGCGAACTGCATTTCATGTCCTTCGCCTTCGATGGTTCCCATGAAGGCTGGATGCACCCGCTGATCAACGGCGCCAGCGTACTGATCCGCGACGACAGCCTGTGGCTGCCGGAATACACCTACGCGCAAATGCACCGTCACCACGTGACCATGGCCGTGTTCCCGCCGGTGTACCTGCAACAGTTGGCCGAGCATGCCGAGCGCGATGGCAACCCGCCCAATGTGCGCGTGTACTGCTTCGGCGGCGATGCGGTGGCGCAGGCCAGTTACGACCTGGCGTGGCGCGCACTGAAACCGACCTACTTGTTCAACGGCTACGGCCCGACCGAAACCGTGGTCACGCCGCTGCTGTGGAAAGCCCGTCGCGGCGATCCGTGCGGCGCGGTCTATGCGCCGATCGGCACACTGTTGGGCAACCGCAGCGGCTACGTGCTGGACTCACAACTCAACCTGCAACCCATCGGCGTGGCTGGTGAGCTGTACCTCGGCGGCGAAGGCGTGGCCCGTGGTTATCTGGAGCGCCCGGCGCTTACCGCCGAACGCTTTGTGCCGGACCCGTTCGGCAAGCCCGGCAGCCGCGTTTACCGCAGCGGCGACCTGACCCGTGGCCGTGCGGACGGCGTGGTGGATTACCTAGGGCGTGTCGACCATCAGGTGAAAATTCGTGGTTTCCGTATTGAGTTGGGTGAAATCGAGGCGCGCCTGCGTGAGCAGGATGCGGTGGGTGAAACGGTCGTCGTGGCCCAGGAAAGTCCGAGCGGCAAGCAGTTGGTGGCGTACGTCGTGCCCGCTGAACCCGTGGCCGACCCGGTCGCATTCCGCGAAGCCTTGCGTCGTGCCCTGAAAACCCGTCTGCCTGACTATATGGTGCCTGCGCACTTCATGTTCCTGGACCAGATGCCGTTGACGCCCAACGGCAAGCTCGACCGTAAGGGCTTGCCCCAGCCGGACGCGGCGCAGTCGCAAGGTGTGTGGGTTGAGCCGGTTACGCCATTGCAACAGCAGGTCGCGGCGATTTGGGCCCAAGTGCTGGGCGCTGTGCGCATTGGCCTGACGGCCCACTTCTTCGAGTTGGGTGGGCACTCGTTGCTGGCCATGCAGGTGATTTCCCGTGTGCGCCAGTTGCTTGAGCGTGACGTGCCACTGCGCACCTTGTTTGAGCAGCCGCAACTGCAGGGTTTTGTGCTGGCACTGGACGCTGCTGAAGAGGACTTGGCGCCGCCAATGCGGGCGATAGGGCGGGATCAGCCGTTAGTGCTGTCCTTTGCCCAGGAGCGACAGTGGTTTCTTTGGCAGCTGGACCCGCAAAGCGCCGCTTACCACATCCCGAGCATTCTGCGCCTGAGCGGCCGCCTTGATCTGCATGCCTTGCAGTGCAGCTTTGATCGCTTGGTGGCGCGACATGAAAGCTTGCGCACTCGCATCAATCAGCAGGATGAGCGCACGGTGCAGGTGGTTTTGCCTGCCGAACCGTTGTCAATCATGCGAGGCGATGCCACTGAGCAGACACTGCAGCAGCAGGTAGAAGCCGAAATTGCCAAGCCTTTCGACCTGCAGCAAGGGCCGCTGCTGCGCGTCACCTTGTTGCGCCTGGCCGAAGATGAGCACGTGCTGGTGCTGGTGCAGCACCATATCGTTTCCGATGGCTGGTCGATGCAGGTGATGGTCGACGAACTGGTGCAGTTGTATAGCGCCTACCGCCAGGGCGAGGTCGCGCAGTTACCGGCGCCGGCGTTGCAGTATGCCGATTACGCACACTGGCAACGCGAGTGGATGGCGGCAGGTGAGCGCGAGCGTCAGTTGGCTTACTGGTGCGAACTGCTGGGCGGTGAGCAACCGGTGTTGGAACTTCCGACCGCGCACGCGCGCCCGGCGCAGCAAAGCTATCGCGGTGCCAGCCTGGAGCTTGAGTTGCCGACGCAACTGGCCGAGGGGCTCAACGCATTGGCGCAGCGCGAGGGCGTGACGCTGTTCATGCTGTTGCTGGCGTCTTTTCAGGGTTTGTTGTACCGCTACAGTGGCCAGCACGACATCCGTGTCGGGGTGCCGATCGCCAACCGCAACCGGGTTGAGGTCGAGCGGTTGGTCGGCTTCTTTGTCAACACGCAGGTGCTCAAGGCCGACCTTGACGAGCAGATCACCGTCACCCAACTGCTGCAGCAGGCCAAACACCGCAGCCTGGATGCGCAGAGCCATCAGGACCTGCCCTTCGAGCAACTGGTCGAAGCCTTGCAACCGGAGCGCAGCCTGAGCCATAACCCGTTGTTCCAGGTGTTGTTCAACCATCAGAGCGAGGCGGGGTTGGCTATCCGCGGCCGTCAGTTGCCCGATTTGCGGGTAGAGGGCCTGGATTGGGGTAGCCAGACCGCGCAGTTCGACCTGAGCCTGGACACCCAGGCCACCGCGCAGGGTATCTGGGCCACCCTGACCTATGCGACCGACCTGTTCGAACCGGCCATGCTCACGCGCATGCTGGGGCACTGGCAAAATCTGTTGCAAGGCATGCTCGACGACCCGCAGCAGCGCGTCAGCCAGTTGCCGCTGTTGGGCGACGCCGAGGAACGTAGCGCGCTGCAAGACTGGAACGCCACCGCGCGTGACTACCCGCAGCAGCCAGTGCATCAGTTGATTGAAGCGCAGGTCGAACTCACGCCGGATGCCGAGGCGCTGGTGTTTACCGGGCAGCGCTTGACGTACACCCAACTTAATCGGCGGGCCAACCGCCTGGCCCATCGCCTGATGGACGCCGGTGTCGGCCCCGATAGGTTGGTGGGGCTGGCCGTGGAGCGTTCGATAGACATGGTCGTCGGCCTGTTGGCAGTACTCAAGGCTGGTGGCGCGTATGTGCCGCTCGACCCCGAATACCCCCGCGAGCGACTCGCCTACATGCTGGAAGACAGCGGCGTGAAGTTGCTGCTGACCCAGGCGCATCTGCTCGAACAGTTGCCGATCCCGGAAGGTCTGGAAACCCTGGTGCTGGGTGAATCCGGTTTTGACGGCTACAGCGAAGCGAACCCAGGTATTGTGCTGGAGGGCGAAAACCTCGCCTATGTGATCTACACCTCCGGCTCCACCGGCCAGCCCAAAGGTGCGGGCAACCGCCATTGTGCGCTGACCAACCGCCTGAGCTGGATGCAGGAAGCCTACGGGTTGAACGCCCGTGACACGGTGCTGCAAAAGACCCCGTTCAGCTTTGACGTGTCGGTGTGGGAGTTCTTCTGGCCGCTGATGACGGGCGCGCGCCTGGTAGTGGCTGCGCCGGGTGATCACCGCGACCCGGCCAGGCTGGTAGAGCTGATCAATACCGAAGAGGTCACCACGCTGCACTTTGTGCCGTCGATGCTGCAGGCTTTCCTGCAAGACCTGGCCGTTGCTTCCTGCCACTCCTTGCAACGCATTGTGTGCAGCGGCGAAGCGCTGCCGGTGGATGCGCAACAGCAGGTATTGCGCAAGTTGCCGCAAGCCGCGTTGTACAACCTGTATGGCCCGACCGAAGCCGCCATCGACGTGACCCACTGGACCTGCATCGACGAAGGGCGTGACACGGTGCCCATTGGCCAGCCGATCGCCAACCTGTGCACCTATGTGCTGGACGCACAACTGCAAGCGACCGCTGTGGGTGTGGCAGGTGAGTTGTACCTGGGCGGTATCGGCTTGGCACGCGGTTATCATCGACGCCCTGGGCTCACCGCCGAACGGTTTGTTGCTTCACCGTTCGAGCCCGGAGCGCGCCTGTATCGTACCGGCGACCGCGTGCGTCAGCGTGCCGACGGGGTTATCGAATACCTTGGGCGCCTGGATCATCAGGTCAAATTGCGTGGCCTGCGCATTGAATTGGGTGAGATTGAAGCGCGCGTTCTTGAACATCCACAGGTGCAGGAAGCCTCGGTCCAGGTGGTTGATGGCAAGCATCTGGTGGGCTATCTGGTGTTGCTGGCGCCGAGCGAAACCTGGCGTGAATCCCTGGGCGCACACCTGTTGGCGCACTTGCCGGACTATATGGTGCCGGCGCAATGGGTGCTGCTGGCGCAAATGCCCCTGAGCCCGAATGGCAAGCTGGACCGCAAGGCGTTGCCCAAGCCTGATGCGCACGCGCAAGAACGCGTCTATCAGGCGCCGCAGACGCAGCTGGAGCAGCGCCTCGCGACGATTTGGGCCGAGGTTCTGGAGGTTGAACGCGTCGGGTTAAATGACAATTTCTTTGAGCTGGGTGGCCATTCGCTGTTGGTGTTGAGGCTCAAGGAGCGCATCCGCAAGGCGACCGGCACAGCGCTGTCGGTCAGCCAACTGATGCTTAACCCGACCATTGCGGGGCAGGTGGCCTGCCTGGGTGGCGAAACCCGCCACTCGCTGATCGTCAAACTCAACAGCCAGACCCAAGGCACGCCACTGTTCCTGTTCCACCCAAGCTTTGGTTCGGTGCATTGCTACAAGGCCATTGGCCTGGCACTGCGTGAACAACGGCCGGTGCTGGGGGTGATCAGTCGGGCGTTGGTCGAGGAGGGCAGTGACGTGCCCAACTGGCAATCAATGGTCGATGACTACACCGCGCAACTGCTCGATGCCGTACCCGAAGGCCCTTATCGCCTGGCCGGTTGGTCCCTGGGTGGCAACCTGGCCATGGAGGTCGCGTATGCGTTGGAACAGGCGGGGCGTGTGGTCGAGGTTGTCGGTTGGATCGATGCATCGCCGCCGCACTGGC
Organism: Pseudomonas sp. WS 5532; assembly: GCF_012985445.1. Classification (NCBI taxonomy): domain Bacteria; kingdom Pseudomonadati; phylum Pseudomonadota; class Gammaproteobacteria; order Pseudomonadales; family Pseudomonadaceae; genus Pseudomonas; species Pseudomonas sp. WS 5532. Next base: position 101,543 of record NZ_JAAQWK010000013.1, on the reverse strand, counting down.
TCAAGGCCTATTGGGACACGGCGGTGATGACCGATGACAGTGAAGTGCCGGTTAATCAGCGGCGTGTCGAGCTGTTGCAGGTGATGTTTGCGCAGTCGAGCGCGTTGATTCAGGCGGCGTGGTTGCAAAGCCAGGCGCTCTCTGAAGACGAGGTGCAGCAATGGCAGGCGTTCAGCACGTGGGCCGAAGGCGCACTTGGTGAGACCTATGTGGAGGTCAAGGCCAGCTTGCTTGAGGGCGACGAAGCGCAGATCTCCTGGGAACTCGACCGTGCTCTTGGCCAGAGTCTCAAGGACGCCGACTTCAAGCCGATCCAGGCACCGATCAATTGCTGGTGGGCCGCTGCGAGCCGGGCAGGGCAGCATCGTCAGTTAATTGAGGCAAGCATGGCGCAGGTTATGGGCCGGCCGTGTATTGAGCAGTCAGTACTGATCGACTCTACCCATGATCGAATCATCGATAACGCCGCGTTCGTGCAGAGCTTTGCTGATGCGATGAAGTAACCCCCCGTGTAAAAGAAACGCCCCTGGACCGATGGCCAGGGGCTTTTTTTTATCGGTGTTATTCGCCAAACGCCACGATTCAGCGGGCAACAAAAAGCCCCTGGTCATCAGCGATGACCAGGGGCATGGGCCGGATCAGAAGTTCCAGCGGGTGCTGAGCATGACGTTACGCGGGTCGCCGTAGTAAGCCGAGTTGTAGAAGCCGATGTTGGTGTAGTACTTCTTGTCGAAGATGTTGTTGACGTTGAGGGTCGCCGATACGTTCTCGGTCACCTGGTAACGGGCCATCGCGTCGACGATCCACAGTGGGTCCTGGGAGAAGTTTTCCTCGGTGCCTTTGGCATAGTTGTTCAGCAGTTTCCAGCCAGTGCCCTGCCAGCGCACGCCGGTGCCCAGGGTCAGCTTGTCGAGTGGGCCGGTCAGCTTGTAGCTGGTGTAGATATTGACCTGATCTTCCGGCTCCCAGGTGGAGAGCTTCTCACCCTGTTTGTCGCGCATGATCTTATGGGTATAGCCCGCCTGCAACTGCCAGCCTGGCGCCAGCTCGCCGGAAATTTCCGCTTCGTAGCCTTTGGTCTTGGCTTCGGTGCCCCTGGAGGCGTAATCCAGCCCTGGGTGGCTGTTGGGGATGTAATCCGTGTCGTCGACGGCGCGGTTTTTCTCGTGAACCTCGAAGTAGGCCAGGCTCGAATTCAGGCGACCGTCGAAGAACTCGCCCTTAAGGCCGATCTCGTAGTTCTTGCCTTCATCCGGTTCCAGCGGTTTGTCGTTGCGGTCTCGGTAATCGTCCTGGGGCAGGTAGATTTCGGTGAAGCTGGCGTAGGCCGAGAAGTTGTCGTTGAGGTCATAGGTGATGCCGGCATAAGGCACTACCTTGCCGGTGTCCTTGACCTGGCTGGTGCCGCTGACTTCGTAGTTGTTGACCCGAGTGCCGAGGATCAGGTGCAAGTCATCCGCGAGGCTGAAGCGCCCGGTGATGTAGCTGGCGCTCTGGCGGGTCAGCTCGTCGTTCTTTTTGGTTCGAGGACCACGGTCCGGCTTGGGGGCGTCGCCGTCCCAGTTGAAGTAGTCGTGGCTGTTGTCGTAGTTGGTGGCGTTGGTGTAGTCGCTGCCCAGCCAGTGCGAGCGCGAGACCGACGTGCCGACCACCAGTTCGTGCTCACGCCCGAACAGGCTGAACGGCCCAGTGGCGTAGAGATCACCCGTGTCGCTGGTGGTTTCACCATTGTAGGTACGGGTCAGCAGCGATGCCTTGCCCGTTTCGGCATTGGGTGACAGCAGGGCCGACAACGGGGCTTTGTAGCCGTTGATCTGGTGGTTGTACTGCGCCTTGCCGACCCAGCCGTTGTCGAACGTGTGTTCCAGGGTGGCGAAGGCGGTACGGGTGTACTGTTTCCACTTGCTGTACTTGGCGCCGTTGTTGAAGGAGCGCGGGGTGCTGATGTGGTTGCCGGCCGAGTCAAAGAGCGAGGCCGCACCGGACCAGCTGGAGCCCTGCGGGTCACTGTCCTGGTAGTCGCCACCGATGGTCAGCAACGTATCCGGTGCCAGGTCGAACTCGAGAATGCCGTAGTAGACGTTGGTCTGGCGTTGGTAGTGATCGAGGAACGTGTGTTTGTCCTGGTACGCCGCAACAGCACGGCCACGCACGTTGCCGGTCTCGGTCAGCGGGCCGCTGACGTCGATTTCCGAGCGGTAGTTGTCCCAGGAGCCCGCGCCCAGGTCCACATAGCCCTTGAATTCCGAGGTGGGCTTTTTACGCACCATATTGATGGTGCCACCCGGGCCGCCGGCGCCGGTCAGCAGGCCGGTGGCGCCCTTGAGAATTTCGACGCGGTCGTAGATCACGGTGTCGGTCAAGGTGTGGCCCGACGAGTACTGGGCATCCTGCAGGATCGGAATACCGTCGTACTGGAAGTTCTGAATGGCGAAACCACGAGAGAAATAGCTGGTGCGCTCGCTGTCGTAGGTGGCAACGGTGATGCCCGGTGTGTGGCGCATCACGTCGTCGATCGACTTGAGGCTGAAGTCGTCCATAGCCTGGCGGGTCACCACGGAAATCGATTGCGGCGTCTCACGTGGGCTTAACACCATGCGCGTCGCGGTGGCGATGGTGCCAGGGGTGTAGGAGCCGGAGCCTTCGGTGATGGTCCCCAACTGGTTGGCGGTTACCTGGGTAGCACCCAGTTCCAGTGCCGACGTTTTCGCCGCGCTGATGGTGAACGAGCTGCCCTGCAGGTCATAGCTGATGCCCGTCCCGGACAGCAAGGTGGTCATGGCCTGGCCAGGTTGCAACTTGCCTTTGATCGCGTGGCTGCGCTTGCCTTCTACATCGGTAGGGCTGTAGAGCACCTGCAAGTTGGTCTGGCGACCGAACTCCTGAAGCGCGCTCCCCAGCGGCTGTGCGGGCACATTCAATTCGACCTCCTGCGCCTGCACATAACCTGCCACCGGCAGTGCCAGTGCCAGGGCAATCGCGCTTGGCAGCAGAGGGGTATTCAAGAGGCGGCGCATGGAGAGTGCCTTGCTCAAGGGACTCAGACCGAACGTTGCTGGCATGGATGCATTCTCTTCTATGTTTTAAGTGGGCAGCTTTTAGTGTTTATTGAGGTCAATTCTCATTACCACTAGTGAGACGTTCCTATCCGGAAAAACCGGAAAATAAATTTCAAGCCGGTTCCATCTCGTGCACGACCTTGCCCGCACGCAGGCGCACCAGTTGGTCGGCGATGTCGAAATAGCGGTCGTCGTGGCTGATCACGATGATGGTTTTGCCCAGGCGCTTGAGGTCGGGCAGCAGCTCGGTATAGAACACGCGGCGGAAGGCCGGGTCCTGGTCGGCGGCCCATTCGTCGAACACCAGCACCGGGCGTTCTTCGAGCCAGGCATTGACCAGCGCCAGGCGCTTGCGCTGTCCGGTGGAGAGGTCGGTGGTGCTGAATACGCCGTCCTTGACGCTGACTTTGTGCGCGATTTCCAGGCGCTCCAGGTACTTGGCAGCACTGTCCAGCGATTGCGTGGCGCTGCCCTGGACCAGGTCGTCGAACAGGTAATAGTCGGCGAACACCGTGGTGAACAATTGGCGATAGTCATCGCGCACCGGGTCGGTCACGGTTTCACCGTTCAGGCGGATTTCGCCGGCGTCGGGTTGATACAGGCCCAGCAACAGTTTGATCAGTGTGGTCTTGCCGCAGCCGTTCTCGCCGACGATAAACACGATATCGCCCTGCTGGATGCTCAGGTTGATCGGCCCCAGGTGAAACGGCTCGCTGCCCTCTACCGGCGGCGGGCTGTAGGTGACACCACGCAGTTCAAGGCTGTTGACCACCGGCGTGGGGGCTTCGCTGCCGTCCATCAACAAATGCGGCTCGGGGGACGAGAAGCGATCCGACAGCTCGGTGATACGCGCAAAGGCAATGCCGGCCTTGCCGATGATCGGCAGGTAACCGATCACGTGTTCGAGCGGGCCTTTCATGTACAGCAGTACCAACACAAAACCGGTGATCACCGCCGGGTCCGGGTTGGGGCTGTAGGCTTGCATGGCCAGGGCCAGGCCGATGACCACAAAGAACAGCATCGAGCCAAAGGTTTTGGCCACGATGTAGATGTTTACCGAGCGCACCTGGATGTCGCTGATCCGGTCGGCGGTTTCCTGGATACGGTGGGTGTTCATCCGGTAGCGCCGTGGCCGGTGGATGCGCAACTCCTTGGCGCCGGAGGCGATCGCCGAATAGTAGCGCTGCAGTTCGTCTTCCAGGTCGCGGGCTGCGTCGAAGCCGCGTATGCCTTTGTGGCCGGCGATGAACTGCACGCTGCTGCCGATCACAATGGCGACGATCATCATCAGGAACATCGGCACAGACAAGTAGGCCAGGTAACCCAGACACCCCAGGGTTACCGTGCTGGCGATGGCCAGCGGGGTGAACGCGAAGGAGAAATCGCTGATGGTATCGACGTCATGGGTGAGCACCGGGATCAGGCGGTGGGAGCGGTAGCGTTCGATCTGCTCGATGGGCGCCGACAGCACTTTCTCGCCGAGATCCTTGCGCAGGGCGGCAATGATCCGCTGGCCCACATAGTTGGTGCCGATATCCGAGACGATCGAACTGGTCAGCGCCAACAGGCATAGCGCCGCAAAGGTCAGGACCACGCCCTGGGTCATGCCGGTTGTAGAGTGCAGGGCGTTATTGATAGTCGCCAGCAGCAACGTGATGGCCAGGCCGCCGGCCATGCCCAGCGCGACAGAGACTGTCACGATGGTGCGAAAAGGCCTGAGCAATGCGAGCAAACCGTTAAAGGCGCCGCGCTTGGGGTCGGTCATAAATACTTCCCGGAAAGTGAAAAAAGAGGGGGCTGGGCACACAGACCCTTACCCATGACAAACGAAGTGTCGGGGCGACTATTTAGCGCGGCGCGCCGGGCGGTGGCCTGGGTCGATAAATTGCCTGCAGGCTGGTTCGTTCTTGTTGTGTAGGCGCACGCGTATTGGCGCGTGCCTGATCTATCCAGCGAGAGCGAAACAATGACGAAAAAGAATCTGGTGTATGTCTGGTCCCTGAGAAACGCTGCCGCCGACAAGGCCGGGCAGCCGGTGGCCTACAAGGACCACGAGCGCTATATGAAGTCGGTGCTGGAGTTTCTGGTGGGGTCGCTGAACGACACACCGTTGGGCCAGGCCTACAACCTGGTCGGCGTGGTGTACGACGATGACGAGCAGAACCCGCGGGACCAGCAGTTGGTGGCCGACTATGGTTTTGCCTATCAGCCGGGTCGCCAGTGGCTGTACCCGGCGGACCTGCGCGTGCAGGGCAAGCTGGTCAATGACTTGTTGCTAAGCGTGCCGTCCACCTACCGTCGCCTGCCGCGTGGCAGCGCCGAACACATCGCCGGCAAGCAGGATTTTGAACGTCGCTTGCACGACACCCTGGTGGAGTTGAAGGCCGATATCGTGGTGCTGGACGGCCTGTTGGTGATCCTCGATGAGTTGGTGCGGCCCGGCGCGCCGTTCGCGCGGCGAATCATGAACATTCACCCAGGCATTACCCGTATTGAATCGCCTTACGAGCGCCGTGGCGCCTATGCCACCTGGAATGCCTTGTACGGCGCGCGCGGGCAGACGGTGGTGGATTGGGCGAGCAAAGCAACCAAGGCCTGCGAACCGCTGTACCTCACCGGCGCTTCGTTCCATTACGTGGACAACGGCATTGATTCGGGCGAAGTGTTCCACGACGTGCTGAAAACCGAGATTTCGCCTGAGGACACCATCCTCGAATTGCGCTGGAACAACTTCAATAACAGCCTGTTCCCGGCGTTGCATGAAGGGTTGGAGTTGTTGGCTCAGCAGGCTTAAGGCGATCCAAGTGTGGGAGCTGGCTTGCCTGCGATGGCCTCAACTCGGTGTACCTGATGTACCGAGGTGTCTGCATCGCAGGCAAGCCAGTTCCCACATTCTGCTCGGTGTGCTGCTTAAAGGTCGCGCACTACCCGAAACCCAATCCAGTCCCCGCGGGTTTGCGGGTAGATGGTGTTGCGGTTGCCCGAGCGTGAGAACACCGGCGCTTCGCCCCAGTCATTGCCGCGGATCTGGTAGCCCTCGCAGTGGGGCTCCATCCAGGCGCTGCCGTCGGTAGGGGCGCCGATATAGTTGGGGTGCTCGCAGTCGGCAACCCGCTCATACACATTGCCGTGCATGTCGTACATGCCGAATGCATTCGGCGGGTAGCTGCCCACCGGCGAGGAATAGCTGTAGCCATCTGCCGGGCCGTAGGTGTTGGCGTGCTGGGCGATGCTGTAGCCCTTGCCCTCGTCGAACGGGAAGGGGAACGGCCCGGTGGAGCCGGCGCGGGCGGCGTATTCACGTTGGGCTTCGCTGACCATGTGGTACTTGTGCCCGGTTTTTTCCGATAGCCAGGCGACGTACTGCTTGATGTCGTCCATGTCCATGCACACTGCCGGCTGGCGTGGCCCTTGCGGGTAGCGGGGCTTGCTGGCGATGCATTCGCGGCCGGGGCGGGTGTCGCCGTCGGCGATCTTGACGCCGGTCTGGCGGATATAGCTGTCCCATTCGGCGGCAGTGACGTGGAAGCGGCTCATGGCAAACGGTTTGGCGAAGGTCACGTCGTGCATCGGGCCTTCATCGGGCTCGCGGCCGACTTCGTCTTCCGGCGTGCCCATGGTGAAGGTGCCGGCGGGCAGCACCACCATTTCCGGGCAGTCCTTGCAGTCCTTGAACACTTTGCCGGGTTGCGGCGTGGCGGCCTGCGCCAGGTTGGGCAGCCATGCCGCGCAAAGAGCAGTCAGCGCCAGGGCGGTCAGGGGTTTGAGTCGGGATGGATTCATGTGGGCATCTCGTTCAAAGGAAAAAAGGGCGCATCACAGGCGTTGGCTCAGCAGGGCCATAAACTGCTGGATTTCGTCCGAGCTGTTAAGCAGGCCGGGGGAAGTGCGGATCACCGGGCCGACATCGCGGTCGACGGCATCGATCACCACGCGGTTTTTCAGCATATGGGCGACGACCGCTTCGCTGTCCTGGTCCTTGACCCGAAAAAACGTAAAACCGGCCGACAGGTCGGTGCTGCGCGGTGTCACCAACTCGATCTGCGGATGCGCCAGCAACTGGGTTTTGAGTTCGCTGTTGAGTACGTGGATGCGCGCCTCAACCTGTGCCTTGCCCAGTTGCAGGTGCAGCTTGAACGCTTCATCCGCCGCCCAGCGATGCTCAAAGGCGTGGTAGCCGCCGGGCGTCATGGTGGTGGCAAAGTTGGTGTCTTCGGAGAAGGTCGGCACCATGGGTGTGACGTATTTGTTTTCGGCGTCGCGGGCGCAGACCAGCCCGGTGCCGCGTGGGCCGAACATCCATTTATGCGTGCCGGCGATAAAGAAGTCGCAGTGCATGGCCGGGAAGTCGAGGTTCTCCACGCCAAAACCATGTACGCCATCGACCACATACAGGATGCGGTCGTTGTCGTCGCGGTTGCGATTGAGTTCCTCCACCAGCTTGCCGATTTCGCCGATCGGCAGCTTCACGCCACTGCCGGACTGCACCCAGGTCATGCCCAGCACGCGGGTAGTGGGGCGAATGGCGCGCTTGATGTTGCCCAGCACTTCGTCACTGGAGACCTGGCTGGCGCGCTCGAACAAGCGGATGCGCCGCACCTGGGTGCCTTGGCGGGCGACGCGAAAGTCCAGCACGTTCTGGGTGGCGTAGTGTTCGTGTTCGGTGGTGAGAATCTCTTGGTCGGGGCGCAGCTTGATCCCGCCGTAGATCATCGCCAGGCCTTCCGACGTGCTGCCGGTGAGGGCGATCTGAGCCGGCTTGGCGTTCAGGTAACGACCGGCCCATTCGCGCACCTGGCCTTCACGTTTCCAGGTTTCTTCCAGGCCCCAGTCCATGGCCAGGCCGGGGTTGCGGTCGATCTGCTGGCGGTAGCGCTCAATGGCTTCGCGCACGGGGCGTGGGTGGGAGGTCACCAGGAAGTTGGAAAAGTGCAGGTAGTCCGGGTCTTGGGTGAACAGCTGTTTGAAACCCGTCCATGGGTCGTTTGTGGCAGGCGACTGGGTGGCTGCCTGGGCGTGCGCGAGCAATGTGCTGCCCAATGGCAGGCTGGCGGCGAGTACGCCAGCCTGCTTGAGGAATGTACGGCGGTCGGTCATGGACTGGCTTCTGAGTAATTAGCGGTTGGCCAACGGCTTGGCGGCTTTTTGTACCTGGTCCCACACCCGCAGGAAGTTGCCTCCCCACAGCTTGGCGATGTCGGCCTCGGAGTAGCCGCGCTGGATCAGTTCGGCGGTGACATTGCGCACTTCGCCGACGTTCTCCCAGCCCTGGATGCCGCCGCCGTCGTTGAAGTCCGAGGCGATGCCGACGTGGTCGATGCCGATCTTGCGCACGGTGTAGTCAATGGCATCGCCCCAGTCCTTGAGGGTGGCCTTGGGTTCTTCTTCAAGAATGGCGTACAGCCCCTGGGCGTACTGGCCGAACTTCTGCTCGGGCCAGGCGGCGATGATGGCGTCGCCGGGCATCAAGGCCACGGCCAGGTTGGGCAGCGACGGCAAATCGAAGCGCGCACGCAAGGTGTTGAGCTTGTCTTGGGTGGGTTGGCTCAGCGGGCGCAAATAGGCCGGGAAGCCCACCACCTGCACCACGCCACCGCTGTTTTTGATCAGTTGCAGTTCTTTGTCGCTGAGGTTGCGCGGGATATCCACCGAGGCACGCGGCGCCGAATGCGAGGCAATCATGGGGGTACGGCTCAATTGCGCGACTTGCTCCAGCGCCTTGGTCGACATCTGCGACACATCGATGATCACGCCCAGGTCGTTGAGGCGGTGCACGGCTTGTTGGCCGATGGCTGACAGCCCTTCAAGCGCGTCGGTGGTGTCATTGAAAAACGGCAGCGGGCGTGACGAGTCGGACCAGGCGTTGTTGCCGATATAGCTGAAGCCGAACATGCGCATGCCGCGTGCCGCCCACAGGTCCAGCTGGTTGAGGTCGTCGCCCAGCGGGTAGGCGTTGAGCATGCTGATAAAGATCGCAAACTTGCCCTCGCCATGCAGGCGCCGCATATCGTCCGGGGTGTAGGCGATGCCGACCTGGTTGGGGAAGTCGCGCACCATGCCGGAGATGATCTTGTAGCGCACCTCCTGCTCGTGACGGGCCTCCTCGACAAAACCGTCGGTGGGTTTGTGCGGCGCGTTGGGGCCGTTCCAGATTTCCGGCCAGCCGAAAATCGTCAGGGCCGCGCCCGACAAGCGCCCGCGTGCCGCCTTGGCGAGGTCAAACTGGCCGCTGCCATCCTTGTCGGCTTCGTTGCCGGCGGTGCCGAAATCCATGGGCACGGTGATATGGCTGTCGAACGACAACAAGCGGTCCTGCATTTCGTTGGCCTGCTTGATCACCTCCAGCGGGTAGCCGGCATTGCCTTTGAACCAGTGATACCAGGCCAGGAAACCGACCCCGGCGCCGATGGCCAGTGCCAGCGGCAGGCCGATATACAGCGCCTTTTTCGAACGTGATTTTGTCATTGCCATCTCAGTCAGTTGAGGCCTTTGCTATCAGGGAAGAACGAGCCATGGCCGGGGAAATTTAGGCGCGGGCGCTGGGCCGGTAAATTTCTCGCGGCCGTCAACGTTCTAGCTCTGATCAAGCTGTTTCCTAAGGTAGACAATGACCCTCTCTCGACGTGGCTTCATCGCCGGCCTGGCGCTGACCGGCGCTGCCGTGCCAGCGGCCCTTTATGCCCACCGCGAGCTGACGCGTGAAGAATTCCCGATCACGCCGGGCGAGGCCACGGTGGACCTGGCCGACACCGCCGGCCAACACCTGGCCAATACCCTGCGCGGTGTGTGGAGCCTGCGCCTGGAGGGCCGCGATGCGAGCCTTAAAGGCTTGCCGCTGCAAGGCCTGGAGCTGTTGCTCGACATCGCCCCGCGCGGCCGTGGCTTGCGTGGCTATCTGGACACCGCTGCAAACCTGCGTGCCGAGGGCGAGCCGCGTTACCGCGTGCTCGGTGATCTGCTGACGGGCGAGGGCGCCGTGCTCTACTGGCGCCTGATCGACCGCGACGCCGCGGATGGCGCACCGGCCTATGAGTTCAAGATGACCCTCGACGAAGTCTGGGCCGACTTCGCCAATGCCGGCAGCAGCACGCTGAGCGGGCAGGTTCTCGACCTTGAGCGCCCCCTGGCCCTGACCGAGTGCGACAACCGCTTTATCGCCCACAAGCAACTGTTCCCCGAGGCGCGCCAGCGTATCGGCCTTAACCCGACCTTGCTGGCCTGGCTGATCGCGCCTGAGCACCGGCTGTTCCACCAGCTCTGGCACGCCACCCGTGACCAGTGGCACAAGCTGTCCGAGGAAAAACGCGATGCCCTGCGCGGTATCGGTTGGCAACCCGGGCCACGCGGCCAGGAGCGCGACGCGCGCGGCAAACGCAAAGACCGCAACGGTTCGGGTATCGACTTCTTTTTCATGCACCGGCATATGCTTGGCACTGCGCGCTCCATGCAAGACCTGCCTTCCTGGCCGCAATTCCCTGAACCCCAACCGGCGCTGGAACGCGATCGCCTGGGGTTTTTGCGTTATTTCGATAACCACGACGGCTTTGCGCTGCCACCCTGTTGGTCAGCACCTGATGACAGCGACTACACCCAATGGGTCAGCGATATCAAGGCGGCCGAGACCTACCACAGCAACTTCCAGGTGTGGGAGTCGCAGTACCGTGACCCGCGTTACCTGGCCAAACTGACCTTGGGCCAGTTAGGTTCGGAGATGGAGCTGGGCCTGCACGACTGGTTGCACATGCGTTGGGCCTCGGTGCCCCGTGACCCGTCCAACGGCGCGCCGGTGCCGTTCGCCCGTGACCCGGCGGACTTTGCCGCGCGTTGGTACGCGCCGCAGAACGACTTCCTGGGCGACCCGTTCTCATCGCACGTAAACCCGGTGTTCTGGCACTTTCACGGCTGGATCGATGATCGCATCGAGGACTGGTTTCGCGCCCATGAGCGGTTCAATCCAGGCGAGGTCAGCCGGCTGGAGGTCAACGGGGTCAAGTGGTTTGCCCAAGGCCGCTGGGTGGAAGTCGCTGACCCATGGCTGGGGCCGGACACCCACGGTTGCAGCACCACGCCGGGGCTGCAGATGGGGCGGTCGATGGAGATGGACCCGGAGACCATGAAGCTGGCGCTGCGCATCACTTTCGCCGAAGAAGACGGATTGCAGGCCTTGTTCAAGCGCGTGCCGAAACGGCCCTGGTATGCGCGCCACTTGAAACTCAAGTAATGCCCGGGACGTTTGGCCACAGGTCTGCAACAAGGAACAAACGTTCGGCTTCTTCCCAATCTGCGCCTTGCTGAACCAGCCGCACCAGTAATTGGGCCGGTGCCATCGGGTCGAGGTCTGCCAGCCAGGCTTGCATCTGGTCAGCACGCCACACCTGATCCTCCGAGTAATGCGCCGGCGCCAGCCAGGCGTGCCGAGGCAGGGGTTGCCAGCGCCCCGGCGGGCTCTGGCTGACGAAGTCGCGCCAATCACGCTGATGCAGCCAGCGCCCGCGCAGGTGCTGTGGTTCAACGCCCAGCGGGGATTCGGCGGCGCCGGGCCACGGATAGAGCAAATACCCGCCCAGCCACAAATGTGCATCGAACTGCGCAATATCCAGCGCCGCCAGGGCTTCGCGGCTTTCCGGGCGGGCCGAAATCGGTAGTTGATGCTGGGCCAGGTGCGCGAGCTTGCGGTCCAGCCGGTCATGACAGCCGGGGCCGAGCCATTGCGCGGGGTCCTGGCCGTTGCCGTCCTGCGGCCCCAGATACAGTTTGATCGCCAGTTCCAGGTGGTGCACGCCATCGCGGTCGCGCACCAGCATATCCAGCTCGCCCAGCGTATGCCCGGCGCGGCGGATCGGCAGGTTGGCGGCCAGTAACTCCACCCCCGGCGCATGTTGCACCGCGAATTGCCACAGGCGCTCGTAGTACGGGCCCAGGCGCCGCGTGCGCGACAGGCTTAGCCAATGCTGCAAGGCGCTGCTGTCCTGGTCGAGGGTGCGTAACCACTGTTCGAGCCGGTGCGGCGCCTGTACCCAGTCGCTGCCGGCCAGTGGGTGGCGCTGCGGCCAGGGCGTTTGCGCAAGCATCGGCGGGGCGAGCACCACCCACGCCAGGTCGCGCACCTCGGGGTGGCGCAATTGGCGGGGCAGGTTGAGCAGGTCGGGGAACACAGTCATGGTCCGAGCATAGCCTTTTAGAGCCGTTAAGGGTGGCTGAGAACCATTGTCATCAAGGCCCTGCGGCGACAAAGGGTTTTGCCTGACGCGGCCTTTCGCCCATAATCGTTCTTTTTGCCAGACCCCAAATCCCGCAGGAGCCCCATGGAGCAATTTCGCAATATCGGCATTATCGGTCGCCTGGGCAGTACCCAGGTGCTGGACACCGTCCGCCGGCTGAAAAAATTCCTGCTGGAACGCCACCTGCATGTGATCCTCGAAGACACCATCGCCGAAATCCTGCCCGGCCACGGCCTGCAAACCTCGTCGCGCAAGATGCTCGGCGAAGTCTGTGACATGGTTATTGTGGTCGGCGGCGACGGCAGCCTGCTGGGTGCCGCCCGTGCCCTGGCGCGGCACAACGTGCCGGTGCTGGGGATCAACCGTGGCAGTTTGGGGTTCCTCACGGATATCCGCCCGGATGACCTCGAAGTCGAAGTGGCCAAGGTGCTCGACGGCCATTATCTGGTGGAAAACCGCTTCCTGCTGCAAGCCGAAGTACGCCGCCACGGCGAGGCCATCGGCCAGGGCGATGCGCTCAACGATGTGGTGCTGCACCCTGGCAAATCCACGCGCATGATCGAGTTCGAGCTGTATATCGACGGCCAGTTCGTGTGCAGCCAAAAGGCTGACGGCCTGATCGTCGCCACGCCGACCGGTTCTACCGCGTACGCACTGTCGGCCGGCGGTCCGATCATGCACCCCAAACTCGATGCCATTGTGATCGTGCCGATGTACCCCCATATGTTGTCCAGTCGGCCAATTGTGGTTGATGGCAACAGTGAGCTGAAAATCGTGGTGTCCAAAGACATGCAGATCTACCCGCAAGTCTCCTGCGACGGGCAGAACCATTTCACCTGCGCCCCCGGTGACACCATCACCGTGAGCAAAAAGGCACAGAAGTTGCGGTTGATCCACCCGCTGGACCACAACTACTACGAAGTGTGCCGCACCAAGCTGGGCTGGGGCAGCCGCTTGGGGGGTGGAGGCGACTGATGCTCGATCCCGCGCGTAGCTACGACCTGATTGGTGACGTGCACGGTTGCGCTCATACCCTTGAGCACTTGCTCGACCGGCTGGGCTACCATAAACAGGCTGGAACCTGGCGCCATCCGACGCGTATGGCGGTGTTCCTCGGCGATATCATCGACCGTGGGCCACGCATCCGCGAGGCGCTGCATATCGTCCACGATATGACCGAGGCCGGCCAGGCGCTGTGCATCATGGGCAACCACGAGTTCAACGCGCTGGGCTGGAGCACGCCGGCGCCGCCGGGCAGTGGCAAGCAGTTCGTGCGCGAGCACAACCCACGCCATGCGCGGTTGATCCACGAAACTCTGACCCAGTTCGAGCACCACCCGGCCGACTGGCACGACTTCCTCGGCTGGTTCTACGACATGCCGCTGTTTGTCGACGCCGGGCGGTTTCGCGTGGTGCATGCGTGTTGGGACGAAGGCTTTATCCAGCCGCTGCGCGCCACCTTCCCGGATGGCTGCATCGACCAGCACTTTTTGCAGGCCGCCGCCGTGCCGGGCAGCTTTGCCTGCAACGCCTTCGACCGCCTGCTGCGCGGCACCGACATGCGCCTGCCGGACGGCCTGACGCTGACCGGTGGCGATGGCCTGACGCGCTCATTTTTCCGCACCAAATTCTGGGAAGACGACCCCAAAACCTACGGCGACATCGTGTTCCAGCCCGATGCACTGCCGGAACCGGTGGCGCGAACGCCGCTTTCGTCTACGGAAAAAAATTCCCTGCTGCGTTATGGCGTCGACGAACCGTTGTTGTTCGTCGGCCATTACTGGCGCAGCGGCAAGCCGGCGCCGATCCGCGACAACCTGGCCTGCCTGGACTACAGCGCGGTGCTCTACGGCAAGCTGGTGGCGTACCGACTGGACCAGGAAACCCGCCTGGATCCGCGTAAATTTGTATGGGTCGACGTTGAGCGGCCTGAGGTCATTGTATGAGTACGGTAGCTGTATTGCGCTTGCCGCTGAGTGTCGACTTGAGTGGTTTCGTCAAACTGCTGCAACGCATGCAAGTGCCCCATCGCGTCAGTGAAGAAGCAGGCGAGCAAGTGTTGTGGGTGCCCGAGAACATCAGCGCCGACGTGCAAGTGTTGTATCAACGCTTTCCCGCCGGTGACCCGGACCAGCAACTGGATATTCCCCAGCAGGCGCCCGTCACGCGGCCAAGCTTTGTTCAGCAAGTGCGTTTCAGTCCGGTGACGGCGCTGGTGCTGCTGGCGAGCATGATCGTTGGCGCGGTGACCTTGTTGGGTGAAAACCTGCAGACCATGAGCTGGCTGACCTTCCTGCCGTTTCGCGTGATGGGTGAGTACATCCAGTTCACCCCGTTTGCCGAGACTATGGCGTCAGGGCAGTGGTGGCGGCTGGTCACGCCGATGCTGATCCACTTCGGCATCCTGCACCTGGCCATGAATGGCATGTGGTACTGGGAGCTGGGCCGTCGTATCGAGTTGCGCCAGGGCAGTATCAACCTGCTGGGCCTGACCCTGTTGTTCAGCCTGGTGTCCAATTACGCGCAATACGCCTATGGCGGCCCGAGCCTGTTTGGCGGTTTGTCTGGCGTGTTGTATGGCCTGCTCGGGCATTGCTGGATCTTCCAATTGTTGTCGCCTAACCCGGCTTATCGTCTGCCGCGTGGCGTGCTGGCGATGATGCTGATTTGGCTGGTGCTCTGCATGTCGGGGCTGATCTCGATGATCGGTTTCGGCGAAATCGCCAACGCGGCTCACCTGAGCGGCTTGGTCATCGGTTGCCTGACGGGTTTGCTGGGCGGGTTGTACAACCGCCGCAAAGCCTCTATTTGATAAGGAAGAGCCTTATGTCCTCTTTTGCTGAAATGATCGAAAACATCACCCCGGACATCTACGAGAGCCTCAAGCTGGCCGTGGAAATCGGCAAGTGGTCCGATGGCCGCAAGCTCACTGCGGAGCAGCGCGAGCTGTCGCTGCAAGCGGTGATCGCCTGGGAAATCCAGAACCTGCCCGAAGAGCAGCGTACCGGCTACATGGGCCCGCAGGAATGCGCGTCCAAGTCGGCGCCGGTGCCGAACATTCTGTTCAAGTCGGATGCGATCCATTGATTGAAATTGGTCGCGGTGCAGTCAGCAAAATGTCGGCGCAACTCGGTGAGCCGACCGTTCAATACGCGTTTCGCCTGGGCGACACCGAGGTGCCGGTCAACCCGTTGATCGGTACCCACGTGCGCCTGGAGTATCTCGGTGCCATCCATTGCAGCCATTGCGGCCGCAAGACCAAGACCAGTTTCAGCCAGGGTTACTGCTACCCGTGCATGACCAAACTGGCCCAGTGTGACCTGTGCATCATGAGCCCCGAGCGTTGCCATTACGACGCCGGCACCTGCCGTGATCCGGGCTGGGGCGAACAATTCTGCATGACCGACCACGTGGTGTACCTGGCCAACTCGTCGGGCATCAAGGTCGGCATCACCCGTGCCACCCAGTTGCCCACCCGCTGGCTCGACCAGGGCGCCAGCCAGGCGCTGCCGATCATGCGCGTGGCGACCCGTCAGCAATCCGGTTTCGTTGAAGACCTGTTTCGCAGCCAAGTGGCCGATAAAACCAACTGGCGTGCTTTACTCAAGGGCGATGCGCAATCGGTGGATCTCAAGCAGGTACGCGATGAGCTGTTCGCCACCTGCGCCGACGGCCTGCTGGGGTTGCAGGAACGCTTTGGCTTGCAGGCCATCCAACCGGTAACCGACATCGAGCCGATCGAAATTCGTTACCCGGTCGAGCAATACCCGGCCAAGATCGTCAGCTTCAACCTGGACAAGAACCCGATTGCCGAAGGCACGTTGCTGGGGATCAAGGGCCAGTACCTGATCTTCGACACCGGCGTTATCAACATTCGTAAGTACACGGCCTACCAGCTCGCCGTGCATCAGTAAAAAGGATGCTATCCATGCGCACCGAACAACCGAAGATGATTTACCTGAAGGACTATCAGGCGCCGGATTACCTGATCGAAGAAACGCACCTGACCTTCGAGTTGTTCGAGGACCATAGCCTGGTCCATGCGCAGCTGGTGATGCGCCGCAACCCCGAGCGCGGCACCGGCTTGCCGCCGCTGGTGCTCGATGGCCAGCAGCTGGAGCTGTTGACCGTCAACCTGGGTGACAGGGAACTGACCGAGGCCGACTACCAGTTGACCGACAGCCACCTGACCCTGCACCCGACCCGCGAAACCTTCACGGTCGACACCAGCGTGCGTATCCACCCGGAAACCAACACTGCCCTGGAAGGCCTGTACAAATCCAGCGGCATGTTCTGCACCCAGTGCGAGGCTGAAGGTTTCCGCAAGATCACTTACTACCTCGACCGCCCGGACGTGATGAGCACCTTCACCACCACGGTGATCGCCGAACAACACAGCTACCCGGTGCTGCTCTCCAACGGCAATCCGATTGCCAGTGGCCCCGGCGAAGACGGCCGTCATTGGGCGACCTGGGAAGACCCGTTCAAGAAACCTGCCTACCTGTTTGCATTGGTGGCCGGTGACTTGTGGTGCGTTGAAGACAGCTTCACCACCATGACCAATCGTGAAGTGGCGCTGCGCATCTATGTCGAGCCGGAAAACATCGACAAGTGCCAGCACGCCATGACCAGCCTGAAAAAATCCATGCGCTGGGACGAAGAAACCTACGGTCGCGAGTACGACCTCGACATCTTCATGATCGTGGCCGTGAATGACTTCAACATGGGCGCCATGGAGAACAAGGGCCTCAATATTTTCAACTCCAGCGCCGTGCTGGCCCGCGCCGAAACCGCCACCGACGCCGCTCACCAGCGCGTCGAAGCGATTGTTGCTCACGAATACTTTCACAACTGGTCCGGCAACCGCGTGACCTGCCGTGACTGGTTTCAGCTGTCGCTCAAGGAAGGCTTCACCGTGTTCCGTGACTCGGGCTTCTCCGCCGACATGAACTCGGCCACGGTCAAGCGTATTCAGGATGTGGCGTACCTGCGCACCCATCAGTTCGCTGAAGACGCCGGCCCGATGGCCCACGCGGTACGCCCGGACAGCTTTATCGAGATCTCCAACTTCTACACCCTGACCGTGTACGAAAAGGGCTCGGAAGTGGTCGGCATGATCCACACCTTGCTCGGCGCTGAAGGCTTCCGTAAAGGCAGCGACCTGTACTTCGAACGCCATGACGGCCAGGCCGTGACCTGCGACGACTTCATCAAGGCCATGGAAGACGCCAACGGCGCCGACCTCAGCCAGTTCAAGCGCTGGTACAGCCAGGCCGGTACGCCGCGTCTGGCGGTAAGCGAGTCGTTTGATGCCGCAGCCAAAACCTACAGCCTGACGTTCCGTCAAAGCTGCCCGCAAACGCCGGACAAGGTTGAGAAACTGCCGTTCGTGATTCCGGTGGAATTGGGCCTGATGGACGGGCAGGGCGCCGCTATCGCCTTGCGCCTGGCGGGCGAAGCAGCGGCTGGCGGCACGTCGCGGGTGATTTCGGTGACGCAAGCGGAGCAGACCTTCACCTTCGTCGACATCGCAGAAAAGCCGTTGCCTTCGCTGCTGCGCGGCTTCTCGGCGCCGGTGAAACTGAGCTTCCCGTACAACCGCGACCAACTGATGTTCCTGATGCAGCACGACAGCGATGGCTTCAACCGCTGGGATGCCGGCCAGCAATTGTCGGTGCAGGTGTTGCAGGAGCTGATCGCCCAGCATCAGCAAGGCCAGGCCTTGAAGTTGGACCAGCGTTTGATCGACGCACTGCGCACGGTGCTCAGCGATGAAAGCCTGGACCAGGCCATGGTCGCCGAAATGCTCTCGCTGCCAAGCGAGGCCTACCTCACGGAAATCAGCGAAGTGGCGGATGTGGAGGCCATCCACGCCGCCCGTGAGTACGCCCGCAAGCAACTGGCCGACAACCTGTTCGAAGCGCTGTGGCTGCGTTACCAGGCCAATCGCGAGCTGTCCAAGCAGACGCCTTATGTGGCGGCGGCCGAGCACTTTGCGCGGCGCGCCTTGCAGAACATCGCGCTGTCGTACCTGATGCTCAGCGGCAAGCCTGAAGTGTTGGCCGCAACGCTGGACCAGTTCGACACCAGCGATAACATGACCGAGCGTCTCACGGCATTGGCGGTGCTGGTGAACTCGCCGTTCGAAGCGGAAAAAGCCCAGGCGTTGGCGGTGTTTGCCGAGAACTTCAAGGACAACCCGCTGGTGATGGACCAGTGGTTCAGCGTGCAGGCGGGCAGCACGTTGCCGGGCGGGTTGGAGCGGGTCAAGGCGCTGATGGAGCACTCGGCGTTCAACATCAAGAACCCGAACAAGGTGCGCGCACTGGTGGGTGCATTTGCCGGGCAGAACCTGATCAACTTCCATGCTGCAGACGGCTCGGGTTATCGCTTCCTGGCGGACCTGGTGATCCAGCTCAATGGCTTCAACCCACAGATTGCTTCGCGCCAGTTGGCGCCGTTGACCCGCTGGCGGAAATACGACAGCGCCCGTCAAGCGCTGATGAAGGCGGAACTTGAGCGCATTCGTGCCTCCGGCGAGCTGTCGAGCGATGTATTCGAGGTGGTCAGCAAGAGCCTTGCGTAAACCGCGCGCATAAAAAAACGGCCTGAACAGGCTAATGCCAGTCAATTAAGACATAGCCGGTAATTGTGGCGAGGGAGCTTGCTCCCGTTGGGCGGCGTAGCAGTCCCATGCTTTTAAAGCAAAGAGCAGGGGCTGCTTCGCGCTGGAGCGCCAGCCCGGCCCAGCGGGAGCAAGCTCCCTCGCCACAGGTTACTGGTTGTCAGTTCTCGCGCTCAACTGGCTGGCATTAGCCTGAACAGGCCGTTTTTTTTCGTCTCAAATAACCGGTGGGCGCGGTGTGTCTGCGCCGTGGTCGAGCGCGAAGCGCTCCGAGATAATCCCGTGGGGAACGCCCAATGGAATTGCGCCGGCAGTGTCCAGGCGGGCCACTTGCTCGTTCGCCAGGCCGGCATAGTGGATCTTGCCGGCGCGCACCAAGACATCGAAGCTGCGCAGTATCTCTTCCATCGGCGTGACGTTGTCGCTCATGTGCGCCCAGAGCGGGTCGATGTGATCGGTGTTCAAGCTTTTGAGGCTTTCTTCGACCGCCCGCACCATGTTCTTGCGGTTGTTGCCGAGTTTTGTAATTTATTCGGTCAAGGGTCTTTTTTGCTGCTGACATTTTCTGACAGGGCGCTCTGCTAAGCTGCGGCACTTTTTCCTTTTTCGGCGGGGTCCAAGTGTCGCGTACCACTCGTTTACTCACCTTGTTGCAGGCCCTGCGGGGCAAGAAGCGCCCGGTGACCGCGGCCGTACTGGCTGCGCAGTTGGAAGTCTCCGAGCGCACGCTGTACCGCGATATCGCTGAGCTGACGGCACTCGGCGCGCCGATTTTTGGTGAGGCGGGGGTGGGTTATGTGTTGCGCAGCGGGCTGTTTTTGCCACCATTGATGCTCAACGCCGAGGAAACTGAAGCCATCGTGCTGGGGTTACGCTATGTGGACCAGCGCGGCGACGACGTGCTCAGTCGTGCGGCGGCTAATGCCTTGGCAAAAATTGCCGATGTGCTCGACCCGGTTGCGCAGGAAGCCTTGCGTAACCCCACGCTGCTGCCGGGGCCGCCGGGGTTTGGCTACCCGGAAAATCGCGTACCGCTGAATGTGTTTCGTGAGGCGATTCGCAACCAGGCCAAGCTGCATATCGATTACGCAGACGCCAGCCAAACCCAGAGCCAGCGGTTGATCTGGCCGTTGGCATTGGGGTTTCTCAATGAGGTCCGTGTGATCGTGGCCTGGTGCGAGTTGCGTGGCGCTTACCGTACGTTTCGCACCGACCGGGTGGCCGCAGCTGACGCCCACGGTGAGCGTTACCCTGGCCGGCGCAGCGACCTGCTGCGCGGCTGGCGAAAGTTGATGGAACACAATGACTCAGGACCGTTCACTCCTGACAAAAACTGACACAGGGCTGGCTTAGCATGGCGCCATAAATCACTAAAAAGGAGCTGTGCCATGTCTTTTCCAGCGTTAGCCCCCGCCATTGCAGCCTACATAACCGCGACCAATACCGGCGACACCTCAGCCATTGCCCAGTGCTTTGCCGATGATGCCAACGTATTCGATGAAGGCGATCATCAAGTTGGTCCGACAGCCATTGCCCGCTGGGTTGAAGACACCGGGCGTCGCTATCAGCCTCGTGTTGAAGTGATCAACGTGCAGCATCGCACCGGCAAGGTATTGGTCAGCAACAGGGTCTCCGGCAATTTCCCCGGTAGCCCTTTGGAGCTGCGTTATACCTTCCGCCTGAACGAACAGGGCAAGATTTCACGGCTGGATATCTCGCTGTAAGTCATACTGGCACGCATGACTTTCGACTCGCCGCTTGCCGCCTACCAATACGCCATCGCCCAGCAAGGCTTCGTGCCCGACGACGCCCAGTGCCGGGCGGTGCAAGCCCTGCAAACCTGCTTTGAGGCCTTGCACCACGGCCGCTTGCCGATTCCCGGGGTTTACCTGTGGGGGCCAGTGGGCCGGGGCAAGACCTGGCTGATGGACCAGTTCTATCACAGCTTGCGTGTACCTGCGCGGCGCCAGCATTTTCATCACTTCATGGGCTGGGTGCATCAGCGATCTTTCCAGCTCAGTGGCATCCATGACCCCTTGCAGGCTTTGGCGCGCGAACTCAGCCAGGACGTGCGCGTGTTGTGTTTCGACGAACTGTTCGTCAGCGACATCGGTGATGCGATCATTCTCGGCCGGCTGTTCCAGGTGATGTTCGAGGAGGGCGTGGTCATGGTCTGCACCTCCAACCAACCACCGGACGAGCTGTACGCAGGCGGCTTCAACCGCGAGCGATTCTTGCCGGGTATTGAGGCGCTCAAGCAACATATGCACGTGGTGGCAGTGGACGGTGGTGAAGATCACCGTTTGCATCCAGGTGTGGGGCTGCAGCGCTATTGGGTCAATCAGCCACAAGCGCTCGCCACACTGTTCAAACAGTTAAGCGAAGGCCGGGTGACCGGCAGCGGCGTGGTCAGCGTCGGGTACCGTTCGATAGTGGCGGTGCAGTCCAGCGACACGGTGCTCTGGTGCCGGTACGCCGATTTGTGCGAGCAACCCTTGGCAGCGATGGACTTTATGCTGCTGTGCGATCGCTACAAGGCGATCCTGCTGGGTGAAGTGCCCAACCTGAGCGCACAAAAACGTCCGGGACGGATTGCCCGTGGCACCGAAGATGGTGTTCAGCGAGTAATGGCCGGTGACCGTGAGTTGCCTGAATTGTCGGTACACGATGACAGTGTGCGGCGCTTCATCGCGCTGGTGGATGAGTGCTACGACCGCAAGGTGCCACTGTTTATCGAGGCCCAGGTGCCGTTGGCAAGTCTTTACACCGAGGGTTATCTGGAGTTTGCGTTCCGGCGCACCTTGAGTCGTTTGCAAGAGATGCAACTGCAGCGGTTCGGCGCCTAGGACAAATCCCAGGCCAGTGGTGCTTGTTGGTGGGCGCAACCTTCGTCATTTCCGTCAGGTATTTGTAGCTAATCTCCTTCATCTGCGACGGGCTCCCCGCTTACAATTGTCTCCTCAAAGGGAACCGATTCCCTTGTTGTCGTGATTGAGGAAGGAAATGGACACCCCAGACATCCTGGTGCTGCAAGCCAGCTACACCAACCCCGTGCATGCCGAAGCCATTGGCCTGGTGCTTAACCATTACGCTGAAGACCCGATGGGTGGCGGTCACACCTTGCCGGCCGATCTGTTGCAGCAACTGCCAGCCGAACTGGCCAAGCGCCCCCACGCGTTCAGCGTACTGGCGTTTGTCGGCGGGGAGCCGGCGGGTCTGATCAATTGCTTTGAAGGTTTTTCGACGTTTGCCTGCCGCCCGCTGATCAACGTGCACGATGTGGTGGTGATGAATCAGTTTCGTGGCCTGGGGCTTAGCCAGAAAATGCTGCTCAAGGTCGAGGAAATTGCCCGCCAGCGCGGTTGCTGCAAGATCACCCTGGAAGTGCTCGAAGGCAATGACGTGGCGCAAGCGGCCTATCGCAAGTTTGGTTTTGATGATTCGATATTTGACCCCGCCCACGGCCGTATGCTGTTCTGGAGCAAACCGCTTTAAACACTGCGCTTAATATAGGCAACATAAAAAAGGCGCCATTAAATGGCGCCAAATTAACCTTTGCCAAAGGAGCGGATTGGCATAGGGGCATGCAGATTAACTAAAGATTAAATCAGCTGTTAGGCTGTTGTTCAGCGCTGTTTTGTTCGGGCTTTACAGACTTGCCGTCGGCCAGTGCTGTTTTGTCCGTGGTGCCGTGAATTTGCTGCTGGGTGAAGGCGAAGTTGTTGTAAAACTCCTTCGAGCGCTCTGAACCGCCCTCTGCGAAGGCGGCTACGGAGGTCAGGCTCATCAGGCCGGCAAGCATTAAGGTCGAAAGTTTCATGGCAGTATTCCCATTAAGAGTGAGTGGTGTTCGATCGCTCCGTGATCCGATTCATGGAGCGACTATGGGGCTGTCTTATTAAGTGGGAATTAACATGGAACGGCCCCGAAGTTAACGTTTTTGTTAACTTCGGGGATGCAGTTTATAGCCGCCAATCCAGTGCCAGTGTGATGGAGCGTGGGTCTCCCCAATACACGCCATTATAAAAACCGACGCGTTCGTAATATTTTTTATCAAATAGATTGTTGACGTTAACTGACGCCGAAACGTGTTCGTCGAATTGATAGCGCGACATCAGGTTGACCACGGTGTAGGCCTGCTGGGTGATCTTGGTGCTTTCGGTGATCAGCCGGCCGTCACTGTCCCGGCCACCGGTAGGGCGTGGGGCAAATTTGTAGAAATCGCTCTGCCAGTTAACCGCGCCACCTACGGTCAACCCGCGCCATTGGCCCGGCAGGCGATAGGCCGTCGATAGTTTCAACAGGTTGAGTGGCTGGTCGGTGTTGTTGCGCTGTTTATCACCATTGACCGAGTGGGTGTAGGTGTAGCCGGCTGTCAGGTTCCAGTCCGGCATGACCTCGCCCGATGCTTCCACCTCAAAGCCCTGGATCTTGTTGCCTTTGCCGCCCGACTTGTAGAACTGCTCGCGCGTGACGGGATCCGGCGGTGCGCTGTTATCGAGTTCGGCGACGTTATCCTGGGTGCTCCAAAAGTACGCGGTGGCCAGGTTCAGGCGCTCATTGAGCAGGCTGCCCTTGAGCCCGACTTCGTAGTTGCTGCCCACCACCGGCTCCAGGTACTTCTTGCTGGAATCGCGCTCATCCTGAGGGTTGAAGATATCGGTGTAGCTGGCATACACGGTGTACTCGGGGGTGATGTCGTAGAGCAGCCCCGCATACGGCGTCCACATATCGTTGTGGGTCTGGCGAGTTTTGCTCGATTGAGTCAGTTGGTTATTGTCGTTGTACTGCGGCGAGACGCTTTCGATTTCCCAACTGCCATAGCGGCCGCCGAGTACAGCGTGCAGTTGGTCGGTGAGGCTCAGGCGCGTAGCCAGGTAACCGGCTTTCTGTTTTTTGCTGCTGTGTTCGCCTTTGAGGCCGGTGGTGCGGTCGGGGAACTTGGGGATACCGCCCATGTGCCGCCAGTCCTGAATGTCTTCATAACCTTCGGGTGTGCTGTAGCGCTGAAACGGCGATGAGTCTCGCTGCTCGGATTCGCCATACCCTGCCATCAGCTCATGTTCACGGCCAAACAATGAATAGGTCCCGGCAAGGTTGAAGTCCACCACGTCCATTTTCGATGTACCGACCATCTGGTTGGTCCAGGCGTTCATGCCGCTGCCATCCGGGTTGGGGTAGCCGGCGCCGCCGTAGTACACCTTGCCATCAGTATCACTCTGGCGATGGGTGTAGGCCGCCTTGAGGCGCCAGTCAGCGGACAGTTTATGGTCGATAGAGGCGAAGGTGGTCTTGTCTTTGAGTGGCCAGGAACTCCAGTCGGCAGCCATGTTGGCCGAGCGTGACAGTCGCGCCTTGCTGCCATCGCTGTTCCAGTAGGGCAGGGTGCCCCAAGAGGTGCCTTGCACATGTTTGTTCTGATAGTCCAAGCCTACGGCGACCACGGTGTCGTCGGTCAGGTCGCCTTCGAGGATGCCGTAGCCGACCTCCCGTTGCATGGCGTAATTGTCGCGATAGGACTGGCTGTCGCGATAGGCAAGTACCGTGCGTCCACGCAGTCGCCCATCAAACGCCAGGGGGCCGCCCACATCAACGTAGCTGTAGTAGTTGTCATGGCTGGCGCCGCTGACGCCGGCCCTGGCTTGCCAGTCTGCGGTTGGGCGCTTGCGGATCATGTTGACCGTGGCCGACGGGTCACCCGCGCCGGTGGTCAGTCCGGTGGCACCGCGCACCACCTCGATGCGGTCGTAGATGATGGTGTCGGCATCCGGCTTCATGCGCCCGTAGGTGCTGAGCATGCCGTCGACCTGGTAGTTGCTGATCGAGTAGCCGCGAGAAGAGTAACCGACCCGATCCGAGTCCAGGTGTTGCACCGTTATGCCTGTGGTCTGGCGCAGCACGTCAGTCAGGGTATTGAGGTTGAAGTCATCCATCTGCTGACGGGTGATCACCGAAACCGATTGCGGGGTTTCCTTGATCGACAGGTTCAGCTTGGTGGCGGTGTTCATCGAGCCGGTGGTGTAGGCCCCGGTGTGTTCGGTGGTCGCGCCCAGGCCTTCGGCGGTGATGCTGGTGGCACCCAGCTCAAAGGGGCGTGGCGGGGCAGGCTCGGGGTCGGTTTCAGCCCGCAGGTCCGGGCTCAGCGCGACGCTGAACAGGCCAAGGGTGAGGGTCATGGAACGGGTAAAGGGCGCGAACATCGCGGCAGACTCCTTGTCGTCTTTGCGGCCTTCTCATTAAGAGAAGGCCTTGGCTCAAAGACGAAAGGGCGCGCGGAACTTTAGGCTTAAACGAGAATGATTGTTATCTTTCTGTTACAAGGCTCACGCTATTTAGCAACCACTTCGGAGGCGTCTGACTTCTTCGGTTTGATCAGACTGAAATCAATCAAACCCTTTTTCTGGCCGATGTAAGGGTCACCAATCAGCAACGGGCGTGGCTTGAAGGTGTCGTTCACCAGGCTCTTGCTGCGGTCCCATTCATCGAAGCTCAGCCCGGCCAGGTCGGCCCAGGTGTGGATCAACTGCGAGCTGCTGTAAGGCCGCTGCAAATCGCTGGCAAAGCTCCAGTCATGGGTTTCGCGCCATTTCGGCGAGGCGTAGGCCATGAACGGGATGGTGTACATCGGCGCCGTCGGTTTGCCTTCGTTACGGCCCAGGGTACTGTGGCCGGCCGAGTCGAACACATCTTCGCCGTGGTCCGAGAGGTACAGCAGGAAGCCGTTCGGGTCGGTCTTGGCGTAATCCTTGATCAGGCTCGACACCACGAAATCGTTGTACAGCACCGCATTGTCGTAGCTGTTGTACGTCGGCAACTGATCATCGCTGATGCCGGCCGGTACGCCCTGGCGATCGGTGAACTTGTCGAAGGTTGGCGGGTAGCGGTACTGGTAGCTCATGTGAGTGCCCAGCAGGTGCACCACGATGAACTTGCGCTCGGCGGGGTCGGCCAGGGCCTTGGCGAACGGTGCCAGCACGTCGCCGTCGTATTGGCGGGCGTTCTGGTTGCGGTTGTTGTTGAGGTACACCTGCTCGTCAGCCTGCTCGGAAAAGGTCGTGAGCATGGTGTTGCGCTTGGTCATGGTCTGCTGGTTGGTGATCCAGTAGGTCTTGTAGCCGGCCTGTTTCATCACGCTGACAATCGAGGGCGTCTTCAGGTACAGGTCCGGGTTCTCTTCGTCGGCAAACGTCAGCACCTGCTGCAGTGCTTCGATGGTGTAGGGCCGCGGAGTAATGACGTTGTCGAACACCGCCAATTGGTCGCGCAGCTTGTCCAGTTCCGGCGTGGTGTTGCGCGGGTAGCCATAGAGGCTCATGCGCTGACGGTTGGTGGATTCGCCGATTACCAGCACCAGGGTCGACGGCTGGTCGGCCATGGTGTCCTTGAGGTTCTTCAAGGGTGGGATCTTGCTGGCGCTGGTGAGCATGCCCTGCATGCTGTTGAGCTGTTCGGTGTAGCGGCGGTAGGCAACGATCATCTGCCATGGCACGGCCGGTTCGACACGGCTTTCGAAACCGTCGATGGCCAGTTCCATGGTCGGGTTGGTTGCAATCTGCTTGACCAGCGGGTAACCGATCACGGCCAGCACAATGGCGGTGGCTGCCAGCAGCGCCTGGCCACGCGGCAGGTAAACCGGGCGCAGGCGGGTCCACAGGAATACGGCTACTGCGGTATGGGCGATGAATGCCAGCACGATCCACCAGGCGAAGTACTGGGTCGCGTATTCGCCGGCTTCAGAGATGTTCGACTCGAACATGATGAAGATGACGCTTTGCGAGAATTCCTGCTGGTAAATGAAGAAATAACCCAGGCTGGCCATCGAACACGCCCACAGCACCACGCCGATCAAGGCCGCGAGCAAGCGCGTGCGCTTTGGGAACAGCAGCATCGGCGCGAGCCAGAACGCGCTCAGGAAGAAGGCTTGGCGAAAACCACTGAAACCGGAGGTGCCGGTCAGCTGGATCAGGAGTTGGGTAATACCCGAGAAATACCAGAAAAACAGGAACAACCAGCCAAGACCGGCCCAATCAAAGCCTTTCGCAGACTTGGTGCTGCGTTTGAACATCGCCATCCAGTACTCCAACCCGATAATTGCTCAGTCGCTGCGCAGGAATGCACGCGACAGTGGGCCGCCGCGTGTGCGTGGCCCTATTCGGCGGGAGTATCGGGAGGAGGATGTGAAAACTTCGTGAGTTATTTCTGAAGGCTTTGTTCAGCTCAGGTTCAGCAAAGTGCAGGCTGGGTGCCGGATGCCTGATTGACCTGTGCTTGAAGGTGTGCGCGCAGACGCAGAACCTCCTGCTGCAGTTGATCGCGTTCTTCTTTTAATTGGCGCAATTCATCGCGACGCACGCTCACGTAGAGGGTCTGTGGCGGTCGGGTCATCTGTGCTGTGCTCATTGCTTACCTCGCAAATAGCCGGTAGATCGCGGTGCCGGAACGCGTCAATCGAGGTTCTGGCAACAGTCGGAAGCAATTCTGAATTCTTTTTCGGGGCAATGGAACTTTTTTATTTTTGGTGGTCGCTGTGACTTTTTCAGCGGTGATGCTGAAACGATGGCGTTTTTTTGTCATGAAACTACACCGATCCGCTCTGGACTAACCCTCATTAGCCTCATTGCGCTATAAACTATGTCACACATTTATTTAGTAGTTAGGAGCATCAGCACATGCAACTGGGGATTATCGGACTAGGCCGCATGGGCGGTAACATTGCGCGGCGCCTGATGCTCAATGGGCATACCACCGTTGTTTACGACCGTAACGAAGCATTCGTCAAAGGCTTGAGCGAGGAGGGCGCCACCGGCGTCGCCGACCTGAAGGCCCTGGTAGCCGGGCTGCAAAAGCCGCGCGCTGTGTGGGTGATGTTGCCGGCAGGCGCGCCCACCGAAGACACCATTAATACGCTCAGTGAGTTGCTCGAAGACGGTGACGTGATCATCGATGGCGGCAACACCATGTACAAAGATGACATTCGCCGAGCCAAGGCCTTGTCGGAAAAAGGCCTGCATTACGTTGACGTCGGCACCTCCGGCGGCGTCTGGGGCCTGGAGCGCGGTTACTGCATGATGATCGGCGGCGACGTCGAGACCGTGCAGCGCCTCGACCCGATTTTCGCCAGCCTGGCACCGGGCCTGGGCAGCATCCCGCGCACCAAGGACCGTTCGGCCTCTGCCGACAGCCGTGCCGAACACGGTTACATCCATGCAGGCCCAGCCGGTTCCGGGCACTTCGTGAAGATGATCCACAACGGCATCGAATACGGGATGATGCAGGCCTTTGCTGAAGGCTTCGATATCCTCAAGACGAAAAACTCGGAGAGCCTGCCGGAGCAGGAGCGCTTCGACCTCAATGTTGCCGATATCGCCGAAGTCTGGCGCCGTGGCAGCGTGGTCTCGTCCTGGTTGCTGGACCTGACCGCCGACGCATTGGCCACCGACCCGAAACTCGATGGCTACTCCGGTTCCGTGGCCGACAGTGGCGAAGGCCGCTGGACCATCGAAGCCGCCATGGAGCAAGCCGTGCCGGTACCGGTGCTGTCCACCTCGTTGTTCGCCCGTTTCCGTTCCCGTCAGCAGAGCACCTACGGTGACAAAATGCTGTCTGCCATGCGCTTCGGCTTTGGTGGCCATGTGGAGACTTCCAAAAAATGACCGCTAACGGCAAGAAACCCAAGGCCGAACCCGCTCCACCCACTACCTTGTTTCTGTTTGGCGCCCATGGCGACCTGGTCAAGCGCCTGCTCATGCCGGCGCTGTACAACCTGAGTCGTGACGGGCTGCTGGGCGACGGCCTGCGCATTGTCGGCGTTGATCACAACGCCATCAGTGACGCCGACTTCGCCAAGAAGCTCGAGGACTTCATTCGCACCGAGGCCGCCAGCAAAGTCCGGGGCAATGCCGAAAACGCCCTGGACCCCGCGTTGTGGGCGCAATTGGCCAAAGGCATCAGCTACGTCGAGGGCGATTTCCTCGACGACAGCACCTACGCCGACATCGGCAAGAAGATCGCCGACAGCGGCACCGGTAACGCGGTGTTCTACCTGGCGACTGCACCGCGCTTCTTCGGTGAAGTGGCGCAGCGCCTGGGCAGTGCCGGCTTGCTCAACGAAACCGATGATGGTTTCCGTCGTGTGGTGATCGAGAAACCCTTCGGGTCGGACCTTGCCACCGCCGAAGCGCTGAACGCGTGCCTGCTCAAGGTGATGAGCGAGAAGCAGATCTATCGCATCGACCATTACCTGGGCAAGGAGACGGTGCAGAACATCCTGATCAGCCGTTTCTCCAACGTGCTGTTCGAAGCGTTCTGGAACAACCATTACATCGACCACGTGCAAATCACTGCGGCGGAAACCGTGGGCGTCGAAACGCGGGGTAACTTCTTCGAGAAAACCGGCACCCTGCGCGACATGGTCCCCAACCACCTGTTCCAGCTCCTGGCGATGGTCGCCATGGAGCCGCCGGCGGCGTTTGGCGCTGATGCGGTGCGCGGTGAAAAGGCCAAGGTAGTGGGTGCGATCCGCCCGTGGTCGTTGGAAGATGCGCGCGCCAACTCGGTACGCGGCCAATACAGCGCTGGCGAAATCGGCGGCAAGTCGTTGCCCGGTTATCGTGAAGAAGCCAACGTTGCGCCTGATAGCAGCACTGAGACGTTTGTCGCCCTCAAGGTGATGATCGACAACTGGCGTTGGGTCGGCGTGCCGTTCTACCTGCGTACTGGCAAGCGCATGAGCATCCGTGACACCGAAATCGTGATCTGCTTCAAGCACGCGCCGTATGCGCAGTTCCGCGACACGGATGTGGATGAGCTTAAGCCCACCTACCTTAAAATCCAGATCCAGCCAAACGAAGGTATGTGGTTCGACCTGTTGGCCAAAAAACCCGGGCCGGCCCTGGAAATGGCCAATATCGAGTTGGGTTTCGACTACAAGGACTTCTTCGAAATGCAGCCGTCGACCGGGTATGAAACCCTGATCTACGACTGCATGACCGGCGACCAGACCTTGTTCCAGCGCGCCGACAACATCGAAAATGGCTGGCGTGCGGTGCAGCCGTTCCTGGATGCCTGGAAGCAGGATGACGCGATTCAGGCTTACAAGGCCGGAGAAGACGGCCCCGCGGCCGCCGACGAGTTGCTGGCCCGCGATGGTCGCACCTGGCATAGCCTGGGATGAGTGATGCAGCGATTCATCCCATCCAGTTGGTGCTCAGTGATGTAGACGGGACCTTGTTGCATCCTGACCATCGCCTTAGCCAGCGCACTGCCGATACTGTCCGCGCGTTGCGTGACGCCGGGGTATTTTTCAGCCTGGCCAGCGGGCGGCCGCCCAAGGCCATGCTGCACCTTATCGAAACGTTCGGTATTGATGTGCCGGTCGCGGGTTTTAATGGCGGCACGTTGATCAACCCGGATGGCAGCATCCTGGTTGCCCATCATCTGCCGGCAGAGGCGGCGTTGGTGACACTGGCGCTGTTTTCGGCCGAACCGGATGTGGAAGTCTGGGTGTTCGCTGACGGCGATTGGCTGCGCCGTGATCCGCCTGGGCCGATGATGCAGCGTGAAGCCGATGGCTTGGGCTACGGGCCGGTGGTGGTGGAGAGTTTTGAGCCGTACCTGGACCGGGTCGACAAGATCGTTGCTGCCAGCAACAACACGCAGTTATTGGTGGAGCTGGAAGCGCAGTTGCAGCCCAAGGTGCAGGGCCTGGCGCAGGTATCACGCTCGCAGCCGGTGTACCTGGATGTCACGGCCATGCTCGCCAACAAGGGCGAGGCCTTGAAAACCTTGGCCGCGCACCTTGGTGTGCGCATGGAACAAACGGCAGCTATCGGCGACGGCGGCAATGACCCGGCGATGTTTGCAGTGGCGGGTTTGTCGATTGCGATGGGGCAGGCGGAAGAAACGGTCAAGCGCCAAGCCAGTGTTGTGACCGGCAGCAATGTCGAGGACGGCGCAGCTGAAGCGATCGAGCGCTTTATTCTCGTACCGCGATAAGCCGCTTACGTTGTGATGCTCAACTTCCGATCATTGTTATGCAATGATCGGAAGTTACTGCCGCGTCTTACTTGGGCATGGTCCACGACAACAACTGATGGCCATCTTTGTCGAGTTCGGCACGCGCCTGCAACAACAAATCCTCAAGTTGAGTCGGATCGGTATAAGTACTCGAAGACAGCTGTTTGCTGCCGATGCGGGTATTGGTACGGTCGATGACGCTCAGGCTGAGGGCGCCGTTGCCATCGTGCCAGGCCACGCACTGAAAGGGCTGGAAGGCACGGTCTGCGATCAAAAGAGCTTCGTTGATGCGGAGCGGGGCGTTCATGTGGGTCTTCTCTCTAAATGCCCAGTCATTTAAGTACCGTCGGTTGGGCGAGCCAGACGGTGAGTTACTTGTACTGATGCACGATGGCAGGGTACGGGTCACATCTTAGATCAAGAAATTTCAACTTTTCGTGATTGGCGTCATGTAAGCGGCTGTTTTGAAAGCGCATTGAGTGTGGCGGTCGCGCCTGATTTTTTGGCCCCAGCGACGCAGAGATGGCTTTGTGCCCAGACTTATAGCGAAATAATACAAAGGCTGTGTCAATAACTTGCTAGTGTTAGCGCCAGGCCGCACAAACCGTTGTTTATAAATAACTTTAACAATTTTGGCGCCAAGGAATAGTCATGGTTGTTACACCTGTCCAACGACGCTTGCTTGTAGTCGACCCGTGCGACGACTGCCACCAGCTATTGCCTGGTTTACACAGTGCGGGGTGGGAAGTGGACAGCTGCACGCTCGGCGCCGTAGGCGACAGGTCGTGCGATGTGGGGCTGTTGCGCCTGCAGCCCTATCACCTGGAGCGCCCGGAGGCCGTCAAGGAATTGATCAGCCGCAGCGGCACCGAATGGATCGCGGTGCTCAGCCAGGATGTACTACGCCTGCAAAATGTCGGTGATTTTGTCTGTGAATGGTTTTTTGACTTCCACACTTTGCCGTTTGATGTGGCACGCGTGCAGGTAACGCTGGGGCGTGCATTCGGCATGGCCCGCTTGCGCGGCAAGGGCCACACACTGATCGACGCGCAGGAACACGAGCTGCTGGGCGACAGCCGGCCCATTCGTGAGCTGCGCAAATTACTCGCCAAGCTGGCACCTACAGAGTCGCCGGTGCTGATTCGCGGCGACAGCGGCACCGGCAAAGAGCTGGTGGCCAAGACCCTGCATCGCCAATCCCAGCGTCATGCCAAGCCCTTTGTCGCGATCAACTGCGGTGCCATTCCCGAGCACCTGATCCAGTCCGAACTGTTCGGCCATGAAAAAGGTGCGTTCACCGGCGCGCATCAGCGCAAGGTCGGGCGTATCGAAGCGGCCCACGGTGGCACGTTGTTTCTCGATGAGATCGGCGACTTGCCAATGGAACTGCAAGCCAACTTGCTGCGTTTCCTGCAGGAAAAGCAGATCGAGCGCGTCGGTGGCAGCCAGCCCATCCCGGTGGATGTGCGGGTGCTGGCGGCGACCCACGTGGACCTGGAAGCGGCGGTTGAGAAGGGCACCTTTCGCGAAGACTTGTATTACCGGCTTAATGTCTTGCAGGTGGTAACCGCGCCGCTGCGCGAGCGGCACGGCGATGTGGCCATGCTGGCCAACCATTTCTCACGTTTCTACAGCCAGGAAACCGGGCGCAGGCCGCGCAGTTTCAGCGAGGATGCTCTGGTTGCTCTGGGCCAACACCCGTGGCCGGGCAACGTGCGCGAATTGGCGAACCGCGTGCGCCGTGGCCTGGTATTGGCAGAAGGGCGTCAGATCGAAGCCGGTGACCTGGGGTTGCAGTGCGAGCAGGCAATTGCGCCACCGATGGCTACACTGGAAGATTACAAGCACCGCGCTGAACGCCAGGCGTTGTGCGATGTGCTCAACCGGCACAGCGATAACATGAGTATCGCGGCCCGCGTGCTGGGCGTGTCCCGGCCGACGTTCTACCGGTTGCTGCACAAACACCAGATCCGCTAGGGCGGGTAAACCGAAAAGCCCCGCAACGACCCTTATCGTTGCGGGGCTTTTCCTTGCTGCCTGATCGTTCCCACGCTCCGCGTGGGAGTGCCGCCAGGGACGCTCCGCGTCCCACTACTGCTAAAAGTAATACGGGAATTTCAGGCTGAACGTAAAGTCCGGCGCATCATCGGTCATCCCAATCGACAGGTTCGGTACGATCGTCAGGTTATCCGACGCCGCAATCGTCATGCCCACGTTGAAATACCCGGCGTTGGCATCGCTGGACACCACCGATTGCCAGTCCTGGCCGCTCTGCTTGACCTTGCTTTTACGTTGCACCAGGTCAGACACCGAGAACGACATGCTCATCTTCTCATTGAGCGCGAAGGCCACCCCGACACCGAGTTGGAAGCTGTCACCCAGGCTGACTTTGCCAGGGATCTTCTGATTGAGATTGGGGCTGATATCGCTGAACGAGTCTTCGAAGTTATGGGTGTAGGAAAGCGAGCCGAACAGCACGGCGGGGTCGAACGTCTTGACCAGCGAAATACCTGGCGTGACCGACCACACCCCGTTGCCGGTCGGCAGGCTTTCCGGCACGGCGAGGTTGTTATTGCTGGCTTGCTCGATCAGCTTGATGCCATAGGGTTCCTTGCCGGTCGGTGCCTTGACCCGCAGCGACACCACCGCATCCGGCAGGCTGGCGCTCTCATCGAGGAATTTATAGGCGATGCCGAAGTTGACATCACCAATGGTTGGGTCGCGGCTGACTGAGGCTTCCGACGTATTCTTGGCATCGCCGCCGGCGCCACCGGACTGGTAGGTCGCTTCGCGATACACCACCGGCACGTTCAGGTCGAACTGCCAACGGTTGTCCAGGTTGTAGCGGCCGGTGAGGTCCAGGGTCCAGCTGTCCGACTTGATCCGGTCCAGGTTGATATTGCCCAGGAAGATCGAGTCCAACGCCAGAAAGCCGTTGAGTGACAATTGGCGCGCGTCGTAGCGGGCATAGGTGAGTCCGGTTTCAAAGCTGAACTTGCCATTGCCAAAAAAGCCGCTGGCCTCGTTGTACAAGTTGCTCACACTTTGTGCCGGGGCGGAATCGTCCTTCAGGCTTTGCCCGTACGAGCTGTTACCGGCTGCACCGCCGGACGCTGCGCCCGCGCCGACGCCGGCCACTGTCGTACCGCCTTTCTGGAAGTCGGCAGGCGACTTGGCCAGGCGTTTGGGCGTAGGTGTTGCGGGCTGATCTTCCACTTGCCTTACGCGTTGCTCCAATACGGCCAGTGCTTTTTGCTGCACTTCATAACGTTGCTTGAGCTCCAGCAGTTCCTGCTTCAGTGTTTCGATATCGGTATCCGGCGCGGCGTACAGCACCGAAGCGGGTAGGAGCGTACTCAAACAAATCACGGCACGTAACGATAAAGATCGATGCATGAAATAAGCCGTCCCTTTCTAATG
This sequence comes from Pseudomonas sp. WS 5532, assembly GCF_012985445.1. Lineage (NCBI taxonomy): Bacteria > Pseudomonadati > Pseudomonadota > Gammaproteobacteria > Pseudomonadales > Pseudomonadaceae > Pseudomonas > Pseudomonas sp. WS 5532. The sequence continues at coordinate 67,203 of NZ_JAAQWK010000013.1, read as the reverse complement.
CGTAAGTGTCGAGGCTCAGCGTAGTTCAATAACCGGAGGGGCGTAGGCCTTTGAGTTGATCCAGGTTCAGGTTCTGCGTGATGTTGTTCAAACCGTTGTTGCCCATGACCACATTAAGTTGGGTCATATTGTTCACGAAGTTGCTGTTGCCCTGAATAACCGTGCCTTGCAGCACATTACCGGCACCGATTTGCTGCACCACATTGCCCTGATTGTTATTGGCCTGGAGCGCCATTTGCAGGCCACCGTTTTTAGCCGTGACCGTCACTTGGCCGGCGGCTGTGCCTCCGGTGATCGGCTGGCCGGCAATCAATGCCTGACCCGACTGCACGTAGTTGGCGGGCGCCAGGCCGTTTTTCGTCACGTTGATATCCACGCCGTTGTTGGCCGTGTTGCCATCGCCCGCTGCGCGCACGCTTTGCGTGACACCCTGGCCGGTGCCGAGGCCGGCGCCGCCGACGACGGTACCCTTGCCGTCAGGCTGTTTGATCACGCCGGTGCCGTCGTTACCGGTGATTTGCACGTAGAATTGCGGGGTGACGGTGGAAGCGTTGACTTGCATGTCGGCGGTGCCGGTCACGGTCGCGCCGGCGGCATTGGTCCAGGTGCTGCTCATCACAATGCCAAAGCTGATAATCCGCCCGGGCATCACATAGCGCCCGCGCAACTCGGCCATTTCCGCGTCCTTGAGCTCGATCGGCTTAAATGCCGAAGAAGCATAGGCAGGTGCTGCGGCTGCCAGGCACATGACTGTCAGCCAGCGTCGAGTGTTCATCGTTTGCTCCTGGAGCGTCCTGCTCCTTATTGCGCTTCTAGAAGAAGTCGCTCTGGATAAAACCGAAGTCCATCAATTCACTGTCGCGTACCGGGCTGAACTCGTTGAACTGGTTCTTGGCCGTCAGCGGCGCGCGGGGTGTGAGCAAGGCGTTGGCCTTGTCGTAACCCTCACCGATCACCGCGAACACGATGCCGTTCCAGCCCTTGACGAAATCGTTCTTGGCATAGCGCTTGTTGCCCAGCACGGGGTCGCCGATATACACCCAGTCTTTGTCGGCCCGTTGCAGCACGACAAAGTGCTTGTAGCCACGAATGTCCAGCAACACCACCACCGGCACTTTCACGGTGACGAGTACCTCAGGCGTAATCCGGTAGCCCTTGGCGCGCATGTGGATGCTTTCCAGGTAGCGCTTCATGTCGAGCATCGAGAAGCCTTGGGTGCGCACCAGGTTCTGGTCGGCATTGACCAGCATGCCCTTGATCACGTGGTCTTCATCCACGTCCATCCAATAGGCTTGGCGCAGGATGGTTGCCAGCGCGGCGGCGCCGCAGCTGAAATCGGTTTTTTGTTCCACCAGGTTGGCGAATTTGCGCTCGCGGATGCTTTCGACCTTCTTGTACACCACCGCGCCGTTTGGCATGACAACGGCCATTTGCGCCGCCCAGGTCGGGCCGGTGAGTGCGAACAAGAGGAGGGCAGCTGTGAGGCGCATGATCGTATGACCTGCTGGACACTGGAAATAAAAAGGGCCTTGTTGCCAAGGCCCGATCTGGATCAGAAGCGAGTGATTGCTACGTTGTTCTGACCTTGGTTGTTGCTGCCCGACAGAACGTTGGAGTTCGACACCCCAGAGCTGTAGTTCATCGAGTTGTTCACGCTGGCGTTGTTGACCACCGGTTTGGTGCTGCCCCAGCCGTGGCCGCTGGCCAGGTTGAGGGTCAGGTTGCCCGACACATCCTGCACGCCAGTGACGGCTGCAGCACCGCTGTCGCCATTACCCGAGGCAATTGCAACGCTGTTGCTGCCTTGGTTGGAGGTGCCCGATGCGGCGTTCAACTGAATCACGCCTGAAGCGTGGTTGCCGCTGTCGTTAAGGGAAGCGTTGTTTCTAGTGCCGCTGTTGGCCACAAAGTTACCGGTGTTCGATTGAGCGGTACCGGTGGCGGCGAATACGAAATCCGCATCCCCGGAAACGATGGCAACGTCGTTTTTGCCTTGGTTGTTGTCGCCGCTCAGCACGTTGCCGTTGGCCACGCCACTGATGTTGTTGTAGGAATCATTGGCCGAGGCGTTGTTTTTGGTTTTGTCATTAAGTACCACGTTGCCATGGTTGCTCTGACCGTCCTGTGTGGTCGCAGCAGCCGTGGTAGGCGCGTGATAACCGCCCGCTTGAGCAGCAACAGCCATGAGCGCAGCGAGAGCAAAAGCCAGTGGTTTAAGAGCCATTGAAGTTTTCATGGTGTATCTCCTTGCTTCTAATTAGTTGGTTAAGTGTTGGTACGGTCTAGCTATGGACTCAGCTCCATCAGTTGAGTCGTAAGTTCAGGGTGTTAGCCACTCGGTTCCCCACCCCGGCGCTCTGGTTGACCTGAACCACTCCACGGCTGCCGGTGAAGGCCTGGTCGCTGGTAACGACCTGGCGGCTGCCAGTGGTAGGGGTCAACCCTGAGTCGGTTGCAAGCGCAACGTTTTGTTGCGACATGACGCTGTCGTCGATGCTTTGCGGGCCAGCACTCACGCTGATGCGCACGGCATTGATCATCTGGTTCTGGGCCCCGGCGGACTGGTTGACACTCAGTGCACCGTTGCCATTACTGAAGGAGTTGCCCTGGATCGCAGCATTGGCGTTCAGGGAGCGGTCGGTGGGCGCGCCGCTGATTTTTTGCGTGACGGCGATGTTCGCCCGGGCATTGTGGCCCACCGCAATAGCGACGTTGTTGCTCAGTTGTTGCTGGTCACCCGCGGCCTGGTTGATCGTCACCACACCGTTGTACTGCTGGCCCGAGTTATCAATGGTTGCGTTGTTATTGCTGTCGGCCATCGCCGCTGTGCAACCGAGCGCTGCTAGAAGCATCCAGGAGTGGTTCATTTCATTGCTCCCCCCACCATGCCGCTGATGTTGTTCAGAGGGGCGAGCCCGCTGGATATCGCACCGTTGACCGTGCCTGCAATACCGCTGCCGCTACTGCCGTGGGCGGCTGCTCCCGCTGCGCCGAGGTTGTTGGCGCCACCGAGCGAGTTCAAACCGGTAATGTCACCGTTTGGCATGATGCTGCGCGTAATGCTGGAACCGCTGCTGATACCGGCAATGTCGTTATCGCTCAGCTCATGGTTCATGGCGCGATTGACTTGGGCCGATGGGTTGGCATTCACGGTATTGGGGTAGGGGTCTTGGCCGCGTGAGCGACCGATTGCATAAGGTTGAACCTGGCGTTCAACCACGATCACACCATCACCGGCCGCAAGCACTGGAACGCTCACGCTGGCACTCAGTGCACAGCTGATCAGCAGGAGGCTCAGTGAGCCCTTATTGTGTGTGTCCATGGCAGTGTTCCTTGTTCTTCACGCTGACCCTAAACAGCGTTATCAGGAACAGAGCAGAACGCGTGCCGCTTTTTATTTATTGTTTATATTCAGAGGGTTGGAGATAAAACGAGGCAAAGTGATGGCGGTGCTGTTTCAGGGTTGAAACAGTGTCGCCGTCAAGGGGCATGCCCGGCCCCGCCTCAAGGGTGTCTCAGCGATGTAACACTGCACGTGACAAAGCCATGAATGCGCACCGGGCGGGCGATTCAAGCGAGGGAGGTGTTTCAAAAATGGACACTTGGGCGCGAGCAAACTCGCCGTTGCCGGCTGGCAGACTCAGCCCTTGGGGGCTTTACGCGGTATGGAATTGAGGACCGTGTTGCCGTCCTGGTTCTGGGTCAGGTAGACCGGCAGTACCTTGGGCAGGGAAGGCACGAGGTTGTTGACCTCGTTGATGTTGTAGATGCCGCCGATGCGAATCGCCCCGGTACTGGCATCTGCCAGCATCACCGGTTTGTTCAGGTAGCGGTTGATCAGCGGCAACGCGTCCGTCAGGGCCAGGTTGTCGAGTACCAGTTTGCCCTGGCGCCAGGCCAGGGTCGAATCATTGGGGTTAATCGCAGCGATTTGCGGGGTGGCATCGCCCAGGTTGTAAGTGGCCTGCATGCCTGGGGTAAGGGGCACGCTGGCGTGCTGCTTGTCACTGGAAATCTGCACCGAGCCTTCAAGCAACATCACCCGCACCTGGTCTTCATATTTCCAGACGTTGAACTGAGTGCCGGTCACCCGAACCTGGCCTTCGCCCGCCTTGACGATAAACGGGTGAAGGCGGTCATGGGTGACTTTGAAAAACGCTTCGCCCTTGTTCAAGGTCACGCGGCGTTGATCCTTGTAATGGCTGTAGACCAGTTCGGTGCCCAGGTTCAATTCAACCTGGCTGCCGTCGCCGAGGGTGACTTTGCGCAAGCCCGTGTCGGCTTCGAAATGCTCATAGGAACTGGGCAACCAGCCCGCTTCCCAGCCGGTAAAGGCGGCCAGCGGCAGGGCGGCGAGGCATATCGCGGCGGCCACCGCGTAAGTGCGCAAGCGGCTGCGCGGTTTGAACGGCAGCACAACCGCAGCAGGTTCGCTGCGTGGCAGGTGGTCAGCCACGTCCCAGATTTCCAGCATGGCCGCATACTCAAAGGCATGCAGCGGATGGGCGTCGTGCCATTGTTCAAAAGCCCGACGCTCGCCCGCCGTGCAATCACTGGCATGCAGGCGCATGCACCAATACGCGGCGGCATCGGTGATCGCGTCATAGTCGTCTTCTGAAAGGGGCTGTTGAGTCATTAAACCGTCCTGATTTCCCACATTCTAACCTCCCAAGGCGGATGGCGAGAACAGCCGTCATGGCGATTGCACATCAATTGGAACTTATTCTCGTTTGGAAACATCAGAAAACACAGGACACGAGTCCGTCATTCCCACAATGGAGAACGAATATGCTGAAGAAAACCTTAGTCGCCCTGTGTGCAACCACCGCACTGCTCAGCGCCGGCGCCGCCCTGGCCGATAAGCCGGGCGCGGGCTGGATCACCATCGAAAAAGCCATTGAAACCGCCAAGACCAAGGCCGGCTATGTCGAGGTCTACAAAGCCGAAGCCGATGACAACGGTTACTGGGAAGTCAAAGGGCGCAAGTCCGATGGCATCGTGTATGAAGCGCGTATCGATGGCGCCTCCGGCAACGTTCTGCGCGATCAGAAAGACTGACGCGACTGGCGGGGGCTGCTCAAGCCCCCGGATCCAAAACACGACCCAAGTGCGTAATCAAGTAAGTCACTGAGTCGGCATTGGCCAAAATCGTGTCAATGCGTTTGTCGGCGTTACTCATGAAGACGTCGCGGGCATCCTTGAGGTCCTTGGTGCCGGTGGTGTTCAGGACTTTTTGTCTAACGTGAGCCGTTGCAGTGTCAGGCCCATAGTCTTCCCATTGCGCCGAGTAATCATCCCAGGTCTTGAACAGCATCGTCGCGGGCGTCATGGTGGAGAGCGCGGTTCTTTGCAGGTCCTCCAGGGTTGTTTTGAGTATCTGGGCGCCCGGTTTGGCCGCGTTGATCAAGTCGGTGAACGGCCGCATCGAGTCAAGATAGGCGATGTCTTCAGTCTCGAGCTTCAAGTGCGTCAGTTCGTGAATCAGGGTACTCGCCCTGGCGTGGGCGCAGAGGTCGAAAGGTGAAGTCAAACGGTTCTGGTAACTGTCCATACCTGGATCAAAGAACCGATTGAGCAGGTACAGCTTGCGCTCCCTGTCTTCAGGAATGACAAACGCGTATTGGTGCGCTGCACCGACACGGCTGGTCCCACTGACAAAACGCTTGGAGTCGGCGCTGGTCAGGGTCGGATCGCTCAATTCATCCAATATCATGTCGACTATTTTCTCGACTCTGCTCAACTGGTCAGGTGTCAGGCTGACGACACCGAACAATTCACCGAAAAAGCGGCCTGCCCGGCTATCGGGCGCACGCTGTTTTGCAAACTGAACGATGTTGCGTTTGCAATTGACGGTGTAATAGATCGCAACGTTTAACCCTTCTGTGATGACCTGGGCTTTCCAACTCGAGAGTGCGGCAATTTCGCGTATGCCCGTCGCCTCGATATTGATCGCTGCCCGTTCGCCGGCCCGCGTGTGCATGCGCGACATGACTTTGCCATATCGTGGGTTATGCAGGCTGAGGTCCAGCACCCATTTACCTTGTGAATTACGGCCCACATACGCGCCCACATGCTTATCCTTGGACAGGCGCCAGCGCTCGGCGGTTTTCTTCACCGCGTACACCTTGCCTGCCAGTGGCACATAGTCTTTCAAGCTCGCCTTGTCCATGTACACATGGCTGGAAGCACTCTGTTCCAGGTCCTTCAATGCGACATCGTGAGCTTCGAAAGGCTGCAACCCGGTACGCGCGGGTGCGGTGATATCCAAGGTCGTCAGGTGGGTGGCCGCAGGCAGGGTTTCGTCTGACAGGTTGGCTTGTGATACTTCTGTTTCGGTAGGCGGCGGGGCTTCGGTGCCCTCAAGCTCATTGTGCAGGGCGGCCAAATGAGCCACGCCGATGATGAAATCCTTCAGGCCGGCCTTCCACTGATGCAACTGCAATGCATCGGCTGAACGTTTGAACATTTTGTAGCTTCGCCACACCGCCAGCGGATACGCGAGTTTTCCTGCCATGAACTGAGCGGCTGCGGGGATGCCCTCGCGCAGCAGGTAGATGACCCTGTCCCAGAGCGATTTCGCGCCTTTCTCGAATTGGCAGGCGAGCATTTTGAGCAATATCTGCGTGTTGTCGTCGAACAGGTAGTGAAGGGCATTGCCGGTGACGACGGTCGAGGCCAGGCGGATATCGAGGGGGCGATGACGGTTGTTTTGCAGCAAATTGCGGTAGGTTGCCTGATGCGTCGCCTCCAGGTGCAGCACCACCCAGTCCTGAAGCTCTCCAGGCTTGGTCAATTCATCCAGCAGCGCTTGCTCGTTCGCATACTCCTTGAGTGTATGGTTTTCGCTGTAGGGCGCGTACAGCACCAGCGGCCCAGCGCTGCGGGTTGTGGGACCAATCAAGTACATCCCCAACACCTTGGCCAGGGAAGCACCTTCGGTGGCAATCAACTCCAAGGGTCTGAACATTGCCGTTGCCCCGTCGAGCTCAGCCCGCGCCAGTGCGTCCGGCATGTCGAATACCTGCTGAACATGGCTCAGTGCCTGCGCCGTCAGCCGCTCCTGCAGCCTTTGCTCATGGGCGTATTGCAGGGTTTGCCAGGGTAACTGTCGGCAATACAGGCCTCGGCGTTTACGGCCTTCATCCGTGTTAGCGTCCAGGTGGCTTTGCAACAACTTCTGGTAAGCGCTGTTCAGGTCCAGTTGGCGCACCATTTGCACCACGGCACTGGCATCCAATGTGGCCGGCAAGGCAGTCGCGTTGCGTGAGCGTGGGCGGATGTTTTCGGCGTCCAGGTCGGGCCAATGCCGCAAAGCAAAGTCGGTCAGGCTGCAGACATTCACGTCGAGCGCCTGATGCAACGGGATCATTACATCATCGGGGTTCAGTGGCTGTTCGGGATAGCGTGCCTTGAGCAACGCCAGAAGTGCCGTGTGCGCATGCTTGCCGATAGCGGTGATGCCATTGAGGTAGTCTTTTTCGTCAGGCGCACTGTTGTGATACTGCTCAAGCAGCTCGGCTTGATGAAGCTGATCCTGAGGGGGTGCCAAACCCAGCCAGACGGGCAGAGCCTGTTGATGGGTCATGGCACTCGCCACCGCCCTGGCCCGTGCAAGGTTGGTCGGCGCGGCGTGTTCCAAGGCCGTTTCAATGTGGTTTTGCAAGGCGCGAGCGGCCCATTTGCTCGCAAGCAATTGGTCGATACCGTCCATGACGAAATCGCTGTAGGTTTTCAGACGATTATCCAGCAAGTTGTCGTCAATGCGTTGCAGTGGCCCCAGACCATATGCCTGATGCGGCGCACGCAAGGAAATAGCCAGGTTTTCCAACAGGGGCAAACGCTTGATCGGGTGCTCCAGGCGCTGACTCATCTGCTCGCGCAAGGCTTGCACCGAGGTGAATACCTCATACCCGCGCCGAGGCGTCCAGAGCACCGCCTGGCCCGAACGCTGCGGGTCGATGCCTCCGCGTTCAGTCAGCACAAACAGGTTGGCAAGCGCATGGGCGGTGTCGGATGTGCCAATGTTCAGTGTCAAGGTGTAGGCGTCCGGAAGAAAGCCGTTCAGGCCGTGGCGGGTCAAGCGTGCAAGGCTGTCGGTGCGTAGGACGGTGTCAATCACTGCCTGGCTGTTGGGCGGCAGTGTTTTGCCCAACAGTCTCAGTTCGGCTTCACTGCGCAACCCAAGCAGCATCGAGTGCGCCTGTTTTTTGCTCATGTTGCTGAGGAACAGCAATGGAAGCTGGCGCATCTCGTGGTTGGCAAACACCTTCAAGACTTGATCATTGATCATGTTGAAAGTACTCAGGGTCATGCTGGGTAACTTCTGCGCCAGATGCGGCTCGAGCTTGCTGTAAAACCCGGTTGTGACACTGTTGGGAACGCGCGAGGCTTCATCGCTCAGGCGTTCAATGAAGTGGTCAACCATGCTCACCGACGTCAACGAAGGACGCTCCTCGCGCTCTTGGGCGCGGGTGGGATAAGTGTTGATATAGACCTCGTCGGCCTTGAGCGCCAGGCGTTGTGATTGCATTTCTGCATTCAGGGCGAGGGTGACCATTGAGCGTAATGTCGGCTGTTGTTTGCGCTCTGTGGCCAGTGCATCTTCAGTGGCACTGAGGCGCCGTAGCTGCACCTTGGCGTGCTCTGCCCGCACGGTGGATGGCCGGTCGTTGCCGCTGGTGACCGGGTGCGCCGTCCAGCGCCCTGCGGTTTCCAGCGTTGCGAGGCGGCTGTCCAGCATCGTGCGTATGTCCAGTGCGCAATCGAGCAGCGCATCCAGATTTATCTGGCCATCACTGCGTCGGTAAAGGTCCAGTGCGTGGTTCATATTACTGAGCTGCTTGCCCGCAATGTCTTCGACCATGCCGGCAAAAACGTCACCCGCAATGGGTTGGGCGGCGATGTTAATCTGATCCAGGCCAATAAAGGTGTCGCGCTCATCCAGCGACAGGAAATTGAGCAGTTCATCTTCGTGGCCAGCGGCCTTGAGCATGCTCAATAGCGTGTCTTTGAGATCTTCCATGTCTTTGAGTACTTGTACCCCACGCGACTGCGTGTACAGGTAGGCGTGGCTCTCGCTGATCAATAGCGTGCTGGCCAGTTCCACATAGTGCTGGTAGGGCGCATGCAGGCGTACTTTTTCCACGCTTAGTTCGTTGGCGTGAGCGTTGCGGGCGCCTTGGTCTGGTAGAAACAATGCCTGAAGGGTGTGGCTTTCGTCGGCGTTGAGAATTTGCGCCTGACGCTTGAGCAAGACATCCAGGCGAAATTTATCCGCCATGACCTGGGTGAAGAGTTTCAGGCGTGAGGTTTCGTTGCCGATGTCCTCGTTCCAATAAGTCTTCAGCAGGCTGTCCAGCAGTTTTGACAAGCTGCCGGATGTTTCTTTGATCAGGGTTTCCCAGTACTGCTGATCTTGTTCGCGTTCTACCAGGGTGAAGGCGCTGGTGACGTGTTTCGGGTTGAAATATTCACGGATCTGGTCCTGGGGCCAGGCATGTCTCACATAAAACTGCAGGAACGCTTCGCTCAATGGCAGGGAATTGACCCAGCGTCGCTGACCGCCTGCCGGGTCCTGGATAAAAAAATCGACCCGTGTATCGCGTTGATCCAGGTTGGGGAAGTACGAGCGCGCCATGATGCTGAGCAGCGTGTCGAGCATGCCGTACAGCGTGGGCGTCGTCTGCAGTTGCTCCAGTACGACGCGCACGTTGTCTTGCTGGCAGGCCTCCAGGGCTTGCTCCTGGTCTTGCATGACGGCGCCTTCGACAAGGGTGGCGGTCAGCGTTATCGGCGTACTGGCGGGCAAGGCGTTGCGCTGTGCAATCGACAGAAAGCTCAACAATTGGACACGCTGCACCGCATCCGCCAGTTGCTCGGCGACGTCGACCAGCAGGCTGGCGTGGTCGTCAAACACCTGAATACCACCATAAGGCGTGTAAAGCAGTGCTTTGCCGTCGTCCGGGGCAGGGCTCATCAGAAAGGCGCCGGCAAGTGGAAAAGGCGGCTGGCCCGATACATTGATCAGCAGTCTTTCGACGCGCATGGGGTAGGTTTGCCGTTCGGGGTCGTTACGTGCGGCATCGCTTGCTTGGTACACCGTGTGCAGCCAATCGAGGTCTTTGACGGTCAGCCCCAGCGCGCGCTCACGGTCGGTCGGCGCGTTTCTTTTAATCGGCAGCAGGAATTCGTCAAAAAAATATGCGGGGGTTACGCCGGTCATGGGCTTGCTCCGTTAAGTAGGGGAGTGACAGGCTAGGGAGGCGTGACCGGAGGGCGGGGGTAACTATTGAGGCCCGTCGCAAGTTGACAGCAGGCACAGTGCGTGGTGTTTAATCGAACACTTGAATGTCCATTCGTTGCCTCTCCTAATCATAAAAACGCCATCATAAAAACGGAGCTTCAAATGTCTGCGCAGTCTCCGACAGTTGCCAAGGCTTCAACCGCAATCGGCTTCACCGAGTTAGTGGCCCTGCTACAACAGGTTTTTGTGCGGCACGGTACGTCACCGCAAGTGGCGGCGATCCTTGCGCACAATTGCGCCAGCGCTGAACGTGACGGCGCGCATAGCCACGGCGTGTTTCGCATTTCAGGGTATGTGTCGACGCTCAACAGCGGCTGGGTCAATGGCAAGGCGGTGCCCGTGGTTGAGGATGTGGCCTCAGGCTTTGTGCGTGTGGATGCCGATAACGGCTTTGCCCAACCAGCACTGGAGGCCGCGCGCTCGCTGTTAGTGCGCAAGGCGCGCAGCGCCGGGATCGCGCTGCTGGCGATTCGAAACTCCCATCACTTTGCGGCTTTATGGCCCGATGTCGAACCTTTTGCCGAAGAAGGTCTGGTAGCGCTCAGCGTGGTCAACAGCATGACCTGCGTGGTGCCCCATGGCGCGGATCGACCGCTGTTCGGCACCAACCCTATTGCTTTTGCCGCGCCGCGCGCCGATGGGCCACCCATCGTGTTTGACCTGGCCACCAGTGCCATTGCCCATGGTGACGTGCAGATCGCAGCACGCAAGGGCGAGCGTTTGCCGCCGGGCATGGGCGTGGACAGCTTGGGCCAACCGACCCAAGATCCCAAAGCCATTCTTGAAGGCGGCGCGCTGTTACCGTTTGGCGGGCACAAGGGTTCAGCGCTGTCGATGATGGTCGAGTTGCTGGCGGCGGCGCTGACGGGCGGCAATTTTTCGTTCGAATTCGATTGGGCCGATCATCCCGGCGCGCGCACACCATGGACCGGCCAATTGCTGATCGTGATTGACCCTGGCAAAACCGCCGGGCAAGGCTTTGCCGAGCGCAGCCAGGAACTGGTGCGACAGATGCATGCGGCGGGGTTGCGGCGGTTGCCGGGGGATCGACGTCATCGCGCACGGGCGAAGTCGCAGGAAACAGGCATCGAGATTGATGCGCAGGAGCTCAAGCAGTTGCAGGCACTGGCAGAAGGATAAAAGGGGCTGCGCTATCAGCGCAGCCCCTGTGGTTTAGCCGCGACGACCCAACAAAAGGCCGACCACCAGGCCAAAGCCTGCGGAAATGGCCACGGTCTGCCATGGATGGCCACCGATATAGTTTTCGGTGGCGTCCACCACCGGCTTGCTGCGTTCACGCACGTTGGACACCGAGTCCAGTGCTTGCTTGAGCTTGATAGCGACCTGCTCACGCAGCGTTTCACCTTCTTCGCCTACCAGCGAAGCGCTGCTTTTGAGCAGCTTGTCCGACTCTTCGATCAAGGCCGTCAGTTCACTGAAAGCTTGATCCTTGATTTGATCTTCGACAGCTTGGGCGGCAGTTTTGCGGGCCATTGTGTGACTCCTTGCGAGTGAATGTGGCAGTGAACAATGGAGTGTCGGGCTTGGCTAAAAGTTGCAGTTTTTTTGCCGTGAGCGGCTTACGGGCAAAATCCGGATCAGGATATTTCGACCTACAGTGTAAGATGTCACCTATTTGTGCAGCAGGTAATTCAACATGAGCTTCAATCTGGCCAACAAAACCCTTGCCGAACGCGCCGAACTGGAAGATGAAAAGTCACGCCTTTACGATCTGTGGCAAACCAACCTGGGTAAGGCCAAGGGCGAAGCTACGCGTTTGTTCGGCGAGCGTGCCAAGCGTAAGGGCAAGTGGGCCGAATGGGTCCGTGCCGAGCTGGACGGCATGTCGCCGCCGGAGTTTTCCAACATGGTGCGCAGCGAAGTCAACAAGCTGATGGCCGCCGCTAAGTAAAGCTGGCCACAATCGCTTCACGCACTTTGAGTAACAGCGGATCCAACTGCGCCTGGGTACGCCAACCCAGCTCCACCGGGTAGCGTGGCAACGCCAGTGGGCAAGTCAGTACGCGCAAGCCGGTCATCTGCGCAATCGCTTCGGCAGCATGCCCGGGAATCGTCGCCACCGCCGCGCTGCCCTTGAGCAAAAACGGCAGCCCGGCAAAGTGACTGGTGGACGCACACACCTGGCGGCTCAACCCTTTAGCCGCCAACCCTTCATCGGTAATCCCGATAAACCCGCCCGACGACACCAGTACATGTTCGCGTGCCACGAATTCCTCCAGGCTGATGCCGTCTTGGCCCGGCGCCAGGCTGTGTGGGTCGACCAGGCAGCGGTAATCGCCTTCGCCCAGCACGTGCCGGCTCAACCTGCGCTCGGCAAAGCCGCCTGCGGTGATCGCCAGGTCAAGGCTGCGCTCGAGCAGGGCGCCTGCCACGATTTGGCTGTGGGTCTGGCGGAAAATCACCCGCAGATTCGGCGCGCGCCGGGCAATTTCTGCCATCAGCCGCCGGCCATGGGCAATCTCGAAGTCATCGGACAAGCCCAGCACCACCGAGCGGCCCTGATAGTTCGGGTTGGTCGGGTTGATCATTGCCAGGCTCTGCCGACAACGGTCCAGGGCCTCGCTGATCACCGGTTTCAACTGATTGGCACGCAAGGTCGGCGCCAGCCCACGCCCGGTGCGCACGAACAGTGGGTCGCCGTACACGTCACGTAACCGCCGCAGGCCGGCGCTGATCGCCGATTGCGTGACGCCCAGGCGCAAGGCTGCGCGGCTGGCGCTGGACTCGTCGTGCAAGGCTTCGAAGGTTTTCAGCAGGTTCAAGTCGACCTGGGCGATATTTATTTGGCTCATATCATTTAGCACTGATGGGGGCTTTATTCATGATTGCCCCTCGCCGGAGAATGGGCAACCCCTTTAACTGGAGTGAACCTGATGCCCATTTCTACCGTGGCGGCGTTGCAGATCGGATCCTTGCCGGGTGGCAAGGCTGACACCCTGGCGCAGATCCTTACCTATGAGGACGCGATTGTGCGCAGTGGCGCGCAATTGGTGGTGATGCCCGAAGCGTTGCTCGGCGGTTATCCGAAGGGCGAAACCTTCGGCACGCAGTTGGGCTACCGCTTGCCGGAGGGGCGCGAAGCCTTTGCACGCTATTTTGCCAATGCCATCGATGTGCCGGGCGCCGAGACCGAGGCGCTGGCTGGCTTGTCCGCACGCACCGGCGCCAGCCTGGTACTCGGCGTGATCGAACGCAGTGGCAGCACGCTGTATTGCACCGTGCTGTATTTCGAACCCACCGGCGGCCTGGTGGCCAAGCACCGCAAGTTGATGCCCACCGGCACTGAGCGGCTGATATGGGGCACGGGCGATGGCTCGACCTTGCCGGTGATCGACGCGCAAGTTGGGCGTTTGGGCGGCGCGGTGTGCTGGGAAAACATGATGCCGCTGCTGCGCACGGCGATGTACGCCAAAGGCGTGCAAGTGTGGTGCGCGCCGACGGTCGATGAGCGTGAAATGTGGCAAGTGAGCATGCGCCACATCGCCCATGAAGGCCGCTGCTTTGTGGTGAGTGCCTGCCAGGTGCAGGCTTCGCCCGAGGCGCTGGGCACGCAGGTTGCCAACTGGCCGTCAGAGCGTCCGTTGATCGCCGGTGGTAGTGTGATTGTCGGGCCGATGGGTGACATCCTGGCCGGGCCGTTGGTGGGTGAAGAGGGGTTGCTGACCGCGCAGATCAACACCGATGATTTGGTGCGGGCGCGCTATGACTACGATGTGGTGGGGCATTACGCGCGGCCGGACATATTCGAGTTGGTGGTGGATGAACGCGCCAAGCCGGGCGTGCGCACACTGACTGATTAAACACGGTAAAAACTGTGGGAGCTGGCTTGCCTGCGATGGCCTCAACTCGGTGTGCCTGATGTACCGAGGTGCCTGCATCGCAGGCAAGCCAGCTCCCACATCAGATCTTCAGCGTTTGGAAGATCTGAATACCAACCACTCTTCGCGGGTAATCTCCCAAATGTCGCGTGGCAACGTACCTTCTACAAACTCACCCATCTGCGTGCGGATCAGGCGCATCCCGGTGCGCTCGGAAATCCGCCGCGACGCCAGGTTAGGCGCAGCCTTGGGCACGCGCATTCGCGGGCGTTTAAGCACATCGAACCAGTACTCCGTCACCGCCGCACAGGCTTCAGTCATAAAGCCCTGGCCTTGCCATTGCGGGCCCAGCCAGAACCCTCGGTTGTCGTCTTGCTCGTCCGTCAAGTTGATATTGCCGATCAACTGTTGCGGCGCGTGTTTGAGGCGGATCGACCAGTGCCATTGGTCGCCACGGGCCATGCCCGGCAAGGCCACCTGTTCCAGGTAGCGGCGAGCGCCGTCCGCCGGGTACGGCCAGGGCACCTCGGCAGACAGGTAACGCACCACGTCCCAGTGCGCGAATTGCGCCTGGGTGTCCTCGGCATCCTCCAGGGTCAATGGGTGCAGGATCAGTCTTTGAGTAAACAACGTCGGTTGCATGGCCGTTACCAGGTCGCAGTGTTGGGCAGGTCCAGGGTGCCGCGTTCCACAAAGCGCATGGTACCGAACAGGCCACCTGCGAGTTTGCCGCGCAGTGTGTAAGGCAGGTTGTTCAGGCTTTGGGTCTGGCTGAGACCCAAGGTCTGACGCAGCACAGAAAACGCCGAAACGCTCACCGGCACCATCAGCACTGTCTCGGAAAAGCGTGGGATGCTTCCGGCCTGATCGCTCACGCCGGACGCCAATGGGCGCCCATTCACGTCCAGGTCCAAGGCCACACCACTGTAGTCGATCGCCGTTTCATTGGGGTTCTGCACCCGCAGCTTCACGGCGAAACGCACTTCCAGGTCCTGGCTTTGCAGCGGCTCGATACCCACCACACTGATATTGACCGGGTCGCGATTGGGGAACAGCGCACAGGCGCTCAAGGTCAGCAGCAGTAACGATAGAACCATGAGCTTGCGCATAACAAAGGTGCTCCTATTTCGTGACGTCCGGATCCTGCATGACCTTGAGGGTAGAGGACTCCGGATCAAATTCATCCTCTTCCAGCTCTAAGAACTCCTCCGGCAAGAAAATGTTCAGCAGGATTGCACAGAACGCGCCCACCGTGATCGGCGATTCAAAGATGTTGTGCAACGCCTTGGGCAGGTCGCGCAGCACTTCCGGCACGGCAGCCACACCCAGGCCCATCCCCAGGGAGATCGCCACGATCAGCACATTGCGCCGGTGCAGCCCGGCTTCGGCGAGGATCTTGATCCCGGCCACGGCCACGGTGCCGAACATGATCAGCGTGGCACCACCCAGTACCGGTTTGGGCATCAGTTGCAGCACCGCGCCGATCATCGGGAACAGCCCCAATAGCACCAGCAGGGCGGCGATAAAGTACGCGACATAGCGGCTGGCCACGCCGGTAAGCTGGATCACGCCGTTGTTCTGGGCGAAGGTCACCATCGGCAGGCTGTTGAACGTGGCTGCCATCGCCGAGTTGAGGCCGTCGGCCAGCAGGCCGGACTTGATGCGCTTGATGTACAGCGGGCCTTTGACCGGCTGCTGGGAAATCATCGAGTTGGCGGTCAGGTCTCCGGCAGCCTCCAGCGGCGAAATCAAAAAGATCACCGCCACCGGGATAAACGCCACCCAATCGAACGAGAACCCGTACTTGAACGGCACCGGCACGCTGATCAACGGCACCTGGGGCAGGGCGGCCAAATCCACACGGCCCATCATCCAGGCAACGACAAAACCCAGGGTCAAGCCGATCACGATCGAGCCCAGGCGCAGGAACGGGTTGCTGAAGCGGTTGAGGACCACGATGGTCAACAGCACCAGAGCTGCCAGCCCCATGTTGCCCGCTGCACCCAGGTCGCTTGCCCCAAAGCCGCCAGCCATGTCGGTGACGGCTACCTTGATCAGCGACAAACCCATCAAGGTAATGATGGTGCCGGTGACCACTGGAGTAATCAGCTTGCGCAGCTTGCCGATGAACTGGCTGAGCACCACCTCGATAAACGCGGCGAAAAAACAGATGCCAAAAATCGTCGAGAGAATCTCGTCGGTGCCACCGCCGCGCGCCTTGACCATGAACCCGGCGCTGAGGATCACGCTGATAAACGAAAAACTGGTGCCTTGCAGGCACAACAGGCCGGAACCCACCGGGCCGAATGTGCGCGCCTGCACAAAGGTGCCAAGCCCGGACACGAACAGCGCCATGCTCACCAGGTAGGGCACCTCGCTTTCCAGGCCGAGTACGCCGCCGACGATCAGCGTGGGCGTAATGATGCCGACGAAGCTGGCCAGCACATGTTGCAGCGCGGCAAAAATCGCCGCGGTGAAGTGCGGGCGGTCTTCCAGGCCGTAGATCAGGTCGGATTTATAGCGGGGGCGGGGAGCTTGAGCGTCAGACAAAGTGCAGGCTCGGGTCAGAAAATGGAGGCGCAGGATGCCAGAAAGTGTCGGCTGTCAGAAGTGTGAAAAAATATTTCGAAATGTGCCGATTAATTTCTCAAGCCTGCCGATAGCCTGAATAGGCCCACACACCAATTAAAACAGTGGCGCCTGACGGTCCGAGACGCGCGTTGCCGCTAACGGATTGTGTCGCGGCAGGGATGCGCGCCAACACTACTTCTTGAGAGCACCGCTATGTCCCTTCGTAATCTGAATATTGCACCTCGCGCTTTTCTCGGTTTTGCGTTCATTGCATTGCTCGTTGTGATTCTTGGCGTGTTTGCGGTCAACCGCATGGGTACGATCCGCCAGGCCTCAGTGGATATGGGGACCAACCAGTTACCCAGCGTGAAGTTCCTCGGCAACATGACCGAGAACGTACTGCGCTTGCGCATTCTCTCGTTCCGCATCTTGATCAACCGCGAGCCGGCCGCGCTCGAAGAGGCCAAAACCCGCGTGGCCGTGCTGGTCGACAAGGTCAAGCAGGCCCAGAGCGCCTATGCCGTTTTGCCGGCGGGTGCTGATGAGGCTGCTTTATACAAGTCTTTCACCGCCACGCTCGACAGCTATCTGGCCGCCCAGGCTGAAATGATGTCGTTGTCCCAGCAGAATAAAGTCGAGGACATGCGCACCCTCATCAATACGCGCATCAAGGACGGCACCGACCTGATGGGCGAGCAACTGAACAAACTGATCGCCATCAACAGTGCCGATGCCGACACGGCCGGCCGGGAAGCTGAAGGCAGCTACCAGCAGGCGGTGACGGGCATCGTCATTGTGGCCGTCGCGGCGGCGCTCATGACGGTACTGCTCGCCTGGCTGCTGACCCGCAGCATCGTCACGCCGCTGCGCAAAGCGTTGGAAGTGGCCGAAACCATTGCCGGTGGCAACCTCACCAAAGTTATCGAAGATGCCGGCAAGGACGAGCCTGCGCGCCTGCTGGGCGCCTTGTCGGCGATGCAAACCAACCTGCGCCAGACTATCCAGCACATCGCCGGCTCGGCCACGCAACTGGCGTCTGCCGCCGAAGAGCTCAGTGCGGTCACCGAAGAAGCCTCCAAAGGCCTGCAACAGCAAAACAACGAAATCGACCAGGCCGCCACGGCCGTCAACGAGATGACCGCCGCCGTCGAAGAAGTGGCGCGCAATGCGGTGTCCACCTCCGAAGCTTCCAGCCAGTCCAACCAGGCGGCGCGGGAAGGGCGTGACCGCGTGGTGGAAACCGTCGGTGCAATCCAGACCATGACCCAGGACGTGCAAAACACTGCGTTGATGATTGAAGGCCTGGCAACCCAGGGCCGTGATATCGGCAAGGTGCTCGACGTGATCCGCGCGATTGCCGAACAGACCAACCTGCTGGCGCTGAACGCAGCGATTGAAGCCGCGCGCGCCGGTGAAGCCGGGCGTGGGTTTGCGGTGGTGGCCGACGAAGTCCGCGCCTTGGCGCACCGCACGGCGCAATCGACTCAGGAAATTGAAAAGATGGTCGCCGGCATCCAGAGCGGTACCGGTGAAGCGGTGCAATCAATGCAACAGAGCAACCAACGCACCCAGACCACCCTGGAGCTGGCCCGCGCGGCCGGTGTGGCCCTGGAGCAGATCACCCAGTCGATCAGCTTGATCAACGAGCGCAACCTGGTCATCGCCAGCGCCTCGGAAGAGCAGGCCCAAGTGTCCCGTGAAGTGGATCGCAACCTCGTCAACATCCGCGACTTGGCGACTCAGTCGGCGGCGGGTGCCAACCAGACCAGCGCGGCCAGCCATGAACTGTCGCGCCTGGCGGTGGATCTGAATGGGATGGTCGCGCGGTTCGTTATCTGAATTGAGCACACGGGGGAGCACGCCGCTCCCCTTGATCAGACCTCACCTACGTCGACCCAGCGCTCCTCACGGGCGGCCAGGCGAATCGCCGTTGCCAGCCGCTCGACCGCCCAGGCGGCTTCAAAGTCAGTGCCCGCTGCACCTTGGCCCGCCAACGCCATGACCAGCTCCTGCACTTCCAGGGTCTTCAATTCGTTGTAACCCAGTTGATGCCCGGCAGCCGGGCTGAATGCGGCATAGCCGGGCAGGGCGGGCCCGGCGAGCACACGCTGGAAACCGTCCTGGCCGGCGCGGCATATGCGCAGCTCATTCAAGCGTTCCTGATCGAACGCCAACGTGCCGCGAGTGCCGCTGATTTCAAAACTCAGGTGGTTCTTGTAGCCCTGCTTGAGCCAACTGCTGCTCACGGTGCCACGGGCGCCATTGGCGAAACGCAGCAGTGCATGCACTTGGTCATCCACTGCAATGGGTTTGAGCGCGTTGCTGCCTTTGACGGCAGGGCGCTGGGCATGCACGGTGTGTGTGTCGGCACACACGCTCACCACATCGCCCACCAGATAGCGCGCCATCGACAGCAGATGGCTGCCCAGATCCGCCAGCGCGCCACCGGCATGTTCCACTTCACAGCGCCATGACCACGGCGAGGCCGGGTCGGCCATGAAGTCTTCGCTGAACTCGCCCTGGAAGCTGATGATCTCGCCCAGTTCGCCGTCGACAATCATCTGCCTGGCCAGGCCAATCATCGGGTTGTGCTGGTAGTTGTAACCGACCCGGGTGACCACGCCGGCAGCACTTGCGGCACGGCGCATGGCGTCGGCCTGTTCCAGGCTGACCGCCAGGGGTTTTTCGCAATACACCGCCTTGCCCGCCGCAATGGCCGCCATGGCCATGGGGTAGTGCAAGTGATTGGGCGTGGTGATGGCCACCACATCGACATTAGGGTCGTTGACCAGCGCCTGCCAGTCACCGTGGGCCTGGGCAAAGCCCCAGGCCGTGGCGCAACGTTGGGCGCGTTCGGTGTCGGCATCGGCCAGCGCCGCCAGCTTGAGGTGTACCGGCAGTTCGAATACCGCGCGGGCATTGTTGAACGCCAGCGCATGGGCGCGCCCCATAAAGCCTGTGCCGATCAAGCCGATTCCGAGTTCACGCATCGCCGTGGTCCTTTGGATTATTGTTGTCAGGAAGGCTATTAATGGAATAAAAATTCCCATAATTCAATAGATGGAATAAAAATTCATTAATCAGCCTGGGTAATGCAGGCATATTCAGGCCAGCGCCAAAACCCGTCAGTTAACAAAAGATAACGTAGCGCCGATTGTCAGACGATTCCAAAGCCCGATAGGATGGCCCCTGCTTCCTCCAGGCGCTCTAGATTGCAGGTTTCAGAGCCCGGGAAGGCGAGACCACCTAACAATAATAAATGGGGAGAAAGGTCTATGAGTGAGCCTGTCATGGGTTGGGCTGTTTGCCGCCCGCGCGCCGCACGCAGGGTTGCGATGCTGGCCACAGCGCTCTCGCTGCTTGGGGCGTTGTCGACACCCGCGCTGGCAACCGGCGACACCAGCAGCGCACAGCCGGTATTTGCAATTGAGTCTCCCAAGGCCGCCAAAGGCCTGATGATCGATGTCGTGCATGCCGGCAAGCGCCTGGTGGCGGTCGGCGATCGCGGGCACATCCTTTATTCCGATGACCAGGGCAACACCTGGACCCAAGCCAAAGTGCCGACCCGGCAACTGCTCACGGCGGTGTATTTCGTTGACGACAAACACGGTTGGGCGGTGGGCCATGACGCGCAGATCCTGGCCAGCACCGACGGTGGCGCCACCTGGGCTCAGCAATACCAGGACCTCAAGCGCGAAGCGCCATTGCTCGACGTGTGGTTCAAGGATGCCGAGCATGGCCTGGCCGTGGGCGCCTACGGTGCGCTGATCGAAACCACCGACGGCGGCAAAACCTGGGACGACGTGAGTGATCGCCTCGACAACGAAGACCAGTTCCACCTCAATGCCATCGCCGCTATCAAGGGTGCCGGGCTGTTTATCGTCGGCGAGCAGGGCAGCATGTTCCGCTCCAGCGACGACGGCCAGACCTGGGAAAAACTCGAAGGCCCCTATGAGGGCTCGCTGTTCGGAGTGATCGGCACCGCCCAGCCGCAGACCCTGTTGGCGTATGGCCTGCGCGGCAATCTCTACCGCTCCACCGATTTTGGCAGCACGTGGGAGCCAGTGGAGTTGAATGCGGCGCGTGGTGCCCTGGAGTTTGGCTTGTCGGGGGCGACGTTGCTCGATGACGGCGCCATCGTGGTGGTCGGCAACGGCGGCAGCGTGGTGATCAGCCACGACGACGGCCAGACCTTCAGCGTATTCAACCGCCCGGACCGCATTTCGCTCTCCTCGGTCACGGCGGCGGGCAATGGCAACTTGATTCTGGCGGGGCAGGGCGGCGTTCGTGTTGCCAAGGCAACCGGCGCTGAACTCGAAAAACAATAAGAAGGCGGGGAAAGAATGAGCAGTCATCACAACGATAAAGCGACCTTTCTTGAGCGCCTGATCTTCAACAACCGCCCGGCAGTGATCGTTATCTGCCTGCTGGTGAGTATTTTCCTGTTCTGGCAGGCGACCTTGATCCGCCCGTCCACCAGCTTTGAAAAGATGATCCCCCTCAAGCACCCCTTCATCGAAAAGATGATGGAGCACCGTAACGACCTGGCGAACCTGGGCAACACCGTGCGCATCTCGGTGGAGGCCAAGGATGGCGACATCTTCTCGAAGGAGTACATGGAGACGCTGAGGCAGATCAACGACGAGGTGTTCTACATCTCCGGCGTTGACCGCTCGGGCCTCAAGTCGCTGTGGAGCCCCAGCGTGCGCTGGACCGAAGTCACCGAAGAGGGTTTTGCCGGCGGTGAAGTAATCCCGCAAAGCTACAACGGCTCGCCGCAAAGCCTCGACCAACTGCGCAACAACGTGCTCAAGTCCGGCCAGGTCGGGCGTCTGGTGGCCAACGATTTCAAGTCGAGTATCGTCGATATTCCTTTGCTGGAGTCCTACCCGGACCCGCAGGACCAAGGCAAGTTGCTGGCCCTGGACTACCGCAAGTTTTCCCATGAACTCGAAGACAAGATCCGCGACAAGTTCGAAGCGCAAAACCCCAACGTCAAGATCCATATCGTCGGTTTCGCCAAGAAGGTCGGTGACCTGATCGACGGCCTGGTAATGGTGGTGATGTTCTTCGGCATCGCGTTTGTGATCACCTTGATCCTGTTGCTGTGGTTCACCAACTGCCTGCGCAGTACTGTCGCGGTGTTGAGTACCACGCTGGTGGCGGTGATCTGGCAATTGGGGCTGATGCACTTTTTCGGCTTCGGCCTGGATCCCTATTCGATGCTGGTGCCGTTCCTGATCTTTGCCATCGGTATTTCCCATGGCGTGCAGAAGATCAACGGCATCGCCCTGCAATCCAGCGAGGCAGATAACGCCCTGACCGCGGCACGGCGCACGTTCCGGCAACTGTTCCTGCCCGGCATGATTGCGATCCTCGCCGACGCCGTGGGCTTTATCACGCTGCTGATCATCGACATCGGCGTGATCCGTGAACTGGCCATCGGCGCGTCCATCGGCGTGGCGGTGATTGTGTTCACCAACCTGATCCTGCTGCCGGTGGCGATCTCCTATGTCGGCATCAGCAAGCGCGCGATCGCCAAGAGCAAGAAGGACGCGCACCGCGAACACCCGTTCTGGCGCCTGCTGTCCAAGTTCGCCAGCGCGAAAGTTGCGCCAGTCTCGATCCTGCTCGCGCTGGTCGCCTTCGGCGGCGGCCTCTGGTACAGCCAGAACCTCAAGATCGGTGACCTCGACCAGGGCGCGCCGGAACTGCGCCCGGACTCGCGCTACAACAAAGACAACAACTTCATCATCAGTAACTACTCCACCAGCTCCGATGTGCTGGTGGTGATGGTCAAGACCAAGGCCGAAGGCTGCTCGCGTTATGAAGCCATGGCGCCCATCGACCAGTTGATGTGGAAGATGCAGAACACCGAGGGCGTGCAGTCGGCGATCTCGCTGGTGACCGTGTCCAAGCAGATGATCAAGGGCATGAACGAGGGCAACCTCAAATGGGAAACCCTGTCGCGTAACCCCGACGTACTGAACAACTCCATTGCCCGCGCCGACGGCCTGTACAACAACAATTGCTCACTGGCGCCGGTGCTGGTGTTCCTCAACGACCACAAGGCCGAAACCCTCGACCGCGCCGTGCATGCGGTGCAGGACTTCGCCAGGGAAAACAACAAGGACGGCCTGGAATTTATCCTCGCCGCCGGTAACGCCGGGATCGAAGCTGCCACTAACGAGGTGATCAAGGAGTCGGAGCTGACCATCCTGATTCTGGTGTACCTGTGCGTGGCCACCATGTGCATGATCACCTTCCGCTCCTGGGCGGCGACCCTGTGCATCGTGTTGCCGCTGGTGCTGACCTCAGTGCTGGGCAATGCCCTGATGGCGTTCATGGGCATCGGGGTCAAGGTCGCAACCTTGCCGGTGGTGGCGCTGGGCGTGGGGATTGGCGTGGACTACGGCATTTACATCTACAGCCGCCTGGAAAGCTTCCTGCGCGCCGGCCTGCCGTTGCAAGAGGCCTACTACCAGACGCTCAAGTCCACCGGTAAAGCCGTGCTGTTCACCGGCCTGTGCCTGGCCATCGGTGTGTGCACCTGGATCTTCTCGGCTATCAAGTTCCAGGCCGACATGGGCCTGATGCTGACCTTCATGCTGCTGTGGAACATGTTCGGTGCGCTGTGGCTGTTGCCGGCACTGGCGCGGTTCCTGATCAAACCCGAGAAGCTGGCGGGGCAGAAGGGCAATTCATTGTTTGCGCACTGAGCATGCTTGACCACAGGCAATTTGGAAACAAACGCCCGACCTGACCCGTCGGGCGTTTTACTGTGTGCCTACCGATGGCGAAGCCGTGCCTTGTTTTGCACGCTACAGGCCTGCCACGGCTGGCGGGATTTGGGCCCTGCGGGTGCGTTCGGTAGCCAGGCGCTTGAGCACGCTACCGCCTTTTACGCGTAGGCTCATATCGAACGACCAATTGCCTTGCTCGTCGACTTTTAAGCGAGGTCCGCGGGTGCCTGAACTCGCGCGAACGATCGACACACGCTCGTCGTCGAGCATGATGACCTTGAAAAGAATCCCATAGACGTTCAAGTGCCAGGCGTTGTCGATCCGGTATAGCCCTCGGTACGGGCCGTCAGACGAAGCTTCAGGCAGCGCTTCAAAACAGGCAACGCCGAAAAAGCTGGTGACGTTCGCCCAATGCCCGTACGGCATTCTGTTTTGGAAAAAGGTGTATCCAAATTCCAGTGCTGAATCGAGCTTTTTGTTGGCTCCGTAGTAGTAGCCAATGACGTTTTCCGTCAGTACCACGTTGCTGGAGAGCTGCCGTCCCTCTTGGGATTGACGCGGCGCGGGCGGGCGTAACGCCTGGTCTTTGAGCGTGGCGTCCACAGGCTCGGTGGTCGAGGCAACCGGCATGCTTTCAGCGAGCAGGATAGCCAGGTTGAGTGTCATGTCGGCTATGGCCACTTCGCGTGTGATGGGGTCATTGCTATTGAGTGCAGGCAGATCAGGCGTCAATTGATTCACCAGTGTGCCTAGCCAGGCGGTCAGCAAAACCGGTGCTCGCTGTTGCGGCTGCAGTAACGCATCAAACGGGCCGCCGCTCATTTCCAGCAATGCTGCCCAGCGTTTTGTTTTATTCAGCGGCGCGCCATCACCTCCCACATTGGTCAGCGCCTCTACGATGTAGAAGTAGAGGAAGGACTGGGCGCTGGAGAAGTTCATGCTTGTCAGCGATTTGTCGACCTCGCGTTGATCGGCCAGTTGTGCCGTGGGTAGGGGTGAATCGGGTACAGACTCGGCATTCAGGCCAACATCCAGGGGATGGGGTGCCAGGAGGCCACCGTTGTCATAGACAGCCCGGGCTTCATCGGACATCCAGGCCAGCACACTGTCGTGCAGTTCTCCTGGCTGCGAGATAGCATTCAGCAGCGCGTCGCGTGTGGCGAACTCACATAAGGCGTGTGCATAAAAGGGGCGGTAAAGCAGATGGGGGCCTTTGCTCTTGTCCTGCGCTTCGATGATGAACATAGCGCTGACGACGTCAGGTTCCGCTTGCGCTGCGCGCAACAGTGCCAACGGTTGAATGATCACCGATGGGGTGTCGACGAAGCCTTTGCTGCCAATGGAGGCTTCGTTGGCGTTGTGCTGCAGCAGCGTGGCAACGTATCCGGCGGCCAGTGCGCTGACACTGCTCGGTTGTTTCAGATGCAACTCCAGCGCCTGCAACGGTAGTTGATAACATAGCTGGGCGACGAGCTGGCGCTTGCGCGCGAAAGACTCTGGCGTGTGATTCAATAACTGTGTTTCGAGGTAGTCGGAATAAGCCTTGCCGATGTCGAGTCTCTCAATTAGCCCGCCGTTGCGGGTGATGAAGTCCGCCGTCAACCATCCAGGCAGGGTCAGGCCGTCACGGTGCGCCAGGGTAAAGGCGCCAGCAGGGCGGCCTTTCAGGCAGGTGATCACCAGGTCTGTCAGGCTCATCGACTCAGTGGAAATGCCCTGTGCGGTGTCTTCAGCGTCAGCAGCAGGGGTCACCGTGACAAGCACTTTGTCGGGCGCATAGGTCTCGGGTAGCGCAGCCTCTTCGTCGCTCGCGGGCAGGCTTTGCTGCTCGGCGTCGAGCGCCTTTGACAAGGCGGCGGTGGTGAAGGCGTTGATGTCCGTAATGCCGCTGAGAAAGGTATGGCCCCTGCTGAGCCGCTTACTGTTCGCCAACCCCAAACTGTAGCGGGAGTAGTTTTTTTTGGGGATGTGCGAGGCGTTTTGGAGCCAGTCTGGCAGTTGCGGGCTCAGCACGTTCTGAAACTGTGCCTGGACTTGGGTCGTGTTGGCAAAGCAGGGCGTCGGGTCACTGAGCTCATGGTAAAGCGCTTGCAGCTTAGCCTTCCCGAAGGAGCAGGGCAGTTTCACGGCTTCAATGTTGAGTAATTGTTGATTCAGGATCAGTTCGGCTTGATGCCCGAACGCATCGCCATAAACCTCGTAACGTTTGCAGCTCAGCGAATCGACGCTGTATTGAGCGGTGAGGGCGCTGCCCCAATGCTGGTTAAAGGCATCCATTGAGCTAAATGTTTCGATTTTTCCACCCGGATGGCATAACAGAACGACCGTATGCGTATTGACGGTACGCTCCAGCAACAGCTCGGGGGCGAATAAAACCGAGTTGCCGCTGGCGCTGTTCAGGTAGGTTTCCAGTTCGTAGACAAGGGTGTTGCTGTCGTTATTTTGCTGACGCGGATAACTGTCAGGGAAGTCAATGACCTGTTGTACCGTCTCGCGCTCAATATCGCTCAAGCCTGGCTGGGTCAGCACTGAAATCTGCAGCGCTTGCACCAAGCTCTCACTGAGTAAACTCCAACGGCTGGGTAGCTCGCCGGCCGGGTTCCAATAGGCCGTCAAGGCATCTTGCAGGCCGATCGGCAGCGACCAGGCCAGTTCGCGAATCAGTGCCTCGACCTGCATCATGTCCAGCGCGTCACCGGCGGGGGTGGTGATGGGCGTGGGTGCCTGCTCAGTGAGGAAAAAGGCGTGCGAGCCTACCGCACTAAAGTCCAAGGCGGCCCCATCGGCCAGATAGTCCAGCGCTTTTGTCGTGAGTCGCTCGAAGGTATAGCGCCCATCGGCCTGGGGCGTCGCCAGTTGGGTGCGGGAAAGGTCCAGCGCCATGCCCGGGTATTTTTGCGTAAGGGTTGTCGCCAACATTTGCTCTACGACGGCTTCAAGCCTGGGGCGGTCTGCGAACTGCGCGCTGACGGTAGCGCCCATGCTTGGGCATTGCGCGAGCATCACATCGCTGGCAGGCGGCTCGTTGATGGACGGTGGTAGCATTTTTTGAGGTCTCCACGATTGGTTAATCGAACATCACAGGTGTCATGGCGAGTTAACGTCGATCTCGTGGTAAAGGAGCGGTATCTGGGTACTGCATGATGCGCGTTGGTGTGTTTGAGGCAGGGTTTTAGGCTGATGCAGTAATTTGCCCTATCATGAGCGCTTTCCCCTTGATGATTGATGTCTATGACTGCCGACACCGCTACCTTGCTGCATGCTTTTGAAGACTGCCAGATGGTTGAAATCGATGGGCTGCACACCTTTGATTTCAGCCTGGATGACCAGAAACTGTTGGTCATTTGCATGGACGGTCGCGCCGAAAAGCGCTGGAGCTTCAGCCTGGAGCAAGTCAAAGCAGCAGTGTTTGATCCCACCTTGCAAAGCTGGACCCTTACCGGTGACTCGGGCGAGCATCGCCTGGTCTGCATGAGCGGCGTCACCGGCAACAATAACGACGAGGACGAAGCGGATGATGATGCGTAAATTCTGGCCCCTGTTGATGGCGGGCAGTGTCGGTGCGATGTCGGTGCAAGCCGCGCCGGCCGACACCTATGAACTGTTGGTGGGCAGCTACACCGCCGGCACCAGCGAAGGTATTTACCGCCTGCAATTTGACAGCCGCACCGGCCAATTCAGCGGCAAACCCGTGCTGGCGGCCAAAGCGGCCAACCCCTCGTGGCTGACGATTTCCAAAGACCGCAAGCACCTGTTTGTGGTCAACGAGAACGGCCCAGGGCAAAAAGATCCGGTCGGCCGCATCAGCAGCTACAGCATCGACCCGCAGAATCATCAGCTCAGCCTGATCAACCAGGTGCAGAGCCTGGGCAACGAACCGACCCATTCCAGCCTGGCCGCTGATGGCCGTTACCTGTTCGTCGCCAACTATTCGGTGCTGGAAGACCCGGGCGGCAGCCTGGCCGTGCTGCCGGTTGACGCCAATGGCAAGCTGTCGTCGCCGGTGCAACTGAGCGCGCACCCGGCCAGCCGCGTGAACCCTGAGCGTCAGGCCTCCAACCACGTGCACTCGGTGGTGTCGTCGCCGGATGGCAAGTATGTGTTTGTACAGGACCTGGGCGCCGACAAGGTGTTTGCCTACCACTACGATCCCAAGGCCAACCACGAACTGCCCTTGACCCCGGCCGACCCCGCCTTTGTGCAATTGCCACCGGGCAGCGGCCCGCGTCACCTGTTGTTCAGCGCCGATGGCAAGCATGCCTGGCTGACCACTGAAATGAGCGCTCAGGTGGCTGTGTTCGATTACAACGACGGCAAGCTCAGCCAGACCCAGTTGGTCGATTTTGCCGCCGGGCAGCCGGTTTCCGACAAGGCCGGTGCGGCCGTACACGCCTCAAGCGACGGCAAATTCCTGTACGTGAGCAACCGTGGCACGGCCAACCAGGTGCTGGTGTTCAGCATCGACCCGGCCACCGCGCACCTCAAGGAACTGCAGCGCCGTTCGGTAGAAGGTGACCACCCGCGCGAGTTCAGCCTGGATCCGAGCGGCAAGTTTTTGCTGATCGCCAACCAGAAAAGCAATGAAATCGTGGTGGTCGAACGCGACCCCAAGACCGGCCTGCTGGGTAAAACCGTGCAGAAACAGTCGATCGATGCGCCCAGCGACCTCAAGTTCCTGGTGCGTCAATAAGCCACAGGCCCCGCAGTGCGGGGCCTGACCCTTTGTATTAATTCTATTAATAGCGGCTACTGTTTCAAAGCATTTCTAAGGTTTAACCCTCGGGCGTAAGTTTGGTTCCAAGGCCTTCCCTGGCCACCTAACCAAACGAACACAAGGGTTACCGCCATGAACTTGAACCTCTTCTCCATCATCGCTGCTTCCGCTGTTTCCGCCACCGTGGCATTGCCTGCTGCCGCCAGCGTGGAAGTCACCGGCAAAAAATCCACCACCACCGCCTACACCCAGAAATACCTGCAACAAAGCGCCAACTTCTATGCCGCACTGGATCACAAAGCCCAGCACTGAGCTTGAGCCAAGCGACGGTCAAATGTGGGAGCTGGCTTGCCTGCGATGAAATCGATGCGGTGGATCAGTTACACCGAGTCGTCGGCATCGCAGGCAAGCCAGCTCCCACATTTGATTGTGTGGACCTCAGGATTTTGCCATGACCGCCACAAACAGCGGCGATTCCAGAAAGCGCTGTAGCCAGGTCTGTAACCGGTGATACGGGGTACAAGCAAACCACTCGCGGTCGACATGCGCAAACTGACGCACAAACGGCGCCAGTGCCATATCGGCCAGGCTCAAATGCTCGGCCAGCAAGTAATCATTCCCCGCCAGCAACGCTTCCAGCTTCTGCAAAAACACCTCGCCCTCGGCCCGATAATGTTCCATCGGCTGCTCGGGGTAGCGCTCGGCGTACTTGTATCGATTCAAATGATGTTTGAACACCTGGTCGTTCTCAGCGATCAGTTCCTGAACCCTCGGGTCGCCTTGTAGCAACCAATCATCAGGATCGTGCTGCGCCAGCGCCCAATGCATGATTTCCAGGCTTTCCTCGATCACCTGGCAGCCCACGCAAAGCACCGGCACCGTGCCCTTGGGCGACAGTGCCAGCATCTCGGCCGGCTTGGCCTTGAGGCTCACTTCGATGATCTGCACGGGCAGGCCCGAATAGCGCACGGCCAGGCGCGCCCGCATCGCGTACGGGCAGCGCCGAAACGAATACAGCAGCGCCTCGCTCACTTGACCTCCAGCGTGCTCAAACCATTGCCCTGGCGCTTGACCTGGATCTGCACCGGGATGCGCTCATGCATTTCCTGTACGTGGGAGATCACTGCCACCTTGCGGCCCTGGGCTTGCAAGCCGTCCAGCGCGTCCATCGCCAATTGCAGCGATTCGGGGTCCAGGCTGCCAAAACCTTCGTCGATAAACAGCGACTCGATTTTCAAGGTGCTGGACGCCATCGACGCCAGCCCCAACGCCAACGCCAGCGACACCAGGAACGTCTCGCCACCCGACAGCGAATGCACCGAGCGCAATTCGTCGCCCATCTCTGTGTCCATCACCAACAGCCCCAACATGCTGCCGCCGCGCTTGAGGCGATAGCGGCGCACCAGTTGGCGCAACTGCACGTTGGCGTGGTGTACCAGCAAGTCGAGGTTGTAGGCCTGGGCGATCTTGCGGAACGTGTCGCCGGTGGCCGAGCCGATCAGCGCATTCAGGCGTGCCCAGCGCTGCCACTCGTCATAAGCCTTGGCGATATGCTCGCCCAGGACATGGTTGGCGTCCTGGCGACGTTGGTCTTCGGACTGACGCGCACGCAATTCGGCGCAGCGGCTGTCGCCCTCGGCCAATTGCTGATTAAGCGCGGCGAGACTGCTGTCCAGCTGTTCGGCGTCCAGGTTGCCATTGTGCAAGGCCTGGTGTTCGGCCAGGCGCTGTTCGCGCTCCTGCAACAACACCTTGGCTTGCTCGACGGCTTTTTCGCTGTGCTGCAACTGCTGGCGCAAGGCGCTGACTTGGCTGTCATCAAAGGCCAGCAAACGCGTAAGACCGTCGTTATCCAGTTGCGGGTGCAGCGCGCGCCATTCGCCCAGGCGCGCATCGAGGGTCTGCTGCTCGGCGGTCAGCGCCTGTACGCGTTCCTGCTGGGCCTTGAGGTCGGCAGCCAATTGGATCAGGGCATCGCGCAGCTCTTGCAGCTGTTGGTTGGCGTCTGTCTCGCTTCGGCGAGCTTGCGCCACGGCCTCATCCAGCCGGTGTTGCCACTGTTGGGCACTGGTGTGCTCGCCGAGCAAGGCGGTGAGTATTGCCTGGGCGGCCTGTTGCTGGGTGGTCAGCTCGGTGACTTGCTGTTGCAAGGCTTCCACCTGCTGCTGGCGATGCTGCTGATGGGTCTGCTCTTTTTCGATGGCCTGCTGGCGTTCTTGCTGTTCAGCCAACTCATCACGCTGATGGCCCAGCTGTTCCAGGCGCTGGCTGACGTGCTGGTCCAGCTGCATAAAGGTCGCTGCCGGTTCACGGCGCAAACCGTCGAGGGTGTCGGCCGGTAGCAGGCCGGCGAAGGCCTGCAGTTCTTCGTCCAGGCGCTCACGGTCATTGGACAGTTCGCGTTGCTGGTCCACCAGCAGCTGGCGGGCTTGCTGGCTGGCATCCTGGGCCGCTTGCAGTTGTTGCTGCAAGCGCCCGGCATTTTGTTGCAGGTTGAGCAGGGCGCCTTGGCGTTGCTCATCCTGGGCGATGCTTTGCGTAAGTTGCGCCAACTGCTGGGCCAGCCAGGCGCTGCGCTGGGTGGCGTCCTGATTAAACAGCGAGGCCGACAATGGATGTGCTTGCAAGCTGGGGGCCAGGCCCTGTTGTTGTGTCGCCAACAGCTCTTGCTGTTGCAGGAACTCCTTTTGCTGGGCGATCAAGCCGCCCACTTCGCCACGCAGCTCGGTGAGTTTTTCCTTCAGCGTATCGACGGCCTTCTGCGCCGTGGCTTCTTCGTTTTCATCATGGCGGCCAAGGCTTTGCAGCAAGGCTTCGGGCTGATGGTACGGATGCTCATGGCTGCCGCACACAGGGCACGGCTGGTCGTCCTGCAACTGCTCGCGCAGCTCTTCGACACTGGCACTGCGCGCCAACCGCTGGCGTTCCAGCAGTTGCTTGGTCACCGACAGGGTTTGCTCGGCCACCGTGAGTTCGGCCTTGGTTTGCAGGCCGGTCTGGTTCAACTGTTCGCGCTGTTGCTGGGCGTCTGCGAGTTTTTGCGTCAGCGCGGCGCTCTGTATATCCAGCTGCTGCTGGCTGTCCCACAAGCGCGTAAGGTCTTCGAAGGCGCGTTGCTGCTTGCGATTGTCCTGCAGCAGGCTTGCGAGCAATTGGACCTGCTCGGCGACGGCGTGCGGTTCGGCGCCGGCTTCCTGGTACAGCAGGTCCAACGCCTCGCGCTGCTGGGTGAATTTTTCGGCAGCGGTGGCGGCTTTGTGTTCAAGCTGCGGCAGTTCGGCCTGGCCCTTGTTCAGGCGGTTGCCGATCAGCATCAGCTGTTGCAGGCGGTCGCGATAGGCGGTCCAAGCGTCGCTCAGCGGTGCAAAGGCAGCGCTGCGCTCAAGCTCAGCGGCCAGGCGTTGCAGGCGCCCGGCAACCTGGGCCTGTTTCTCCAGCAAGCCATTGAGCAACGACTGCCCTTCGGCGCAGGCGGTTTCCTGTTGTTGCTTGTCGTCACTGCGTTTGGCCAGGTCTTTGCTCAGATGGGCGAGGGTGCTCTGCTGTTCGAACGCCTGGCGCAGCAAGGGCACGGCGTCGGCCTGGTGTTTCAAGGCGTCAGCCAAGGCGACCTGGGCGGCGGCCTGCTGTTGTTGCGCCTGCTCCTGGCGTGCTTGCAGCGCGGTTTGCTGCTCGATGTGCTGTTGAATCTGCGCCGCCAGCGGGGTGAGCAGGGTGTCGAGTTCAGCCAGCCGCGCGAACTGATGGCGTTGTGGCGCTAACTGCTCCAGGCGGCTCAGGTCCTGACGCTGTTGGCCTTGGCTGTCCCAGAGCTGTTGGGCTTGCTGCAATTGTTCGGTGGCACTGAGCTGGCGCTCCTGCCACTCACGTAGCTCCTTGAGCCAGGTGTGTTGCAGCTCCAACTGCTTGAGTTGCGCCTGCTGGGTCTTGAGGTGCTGCTGCGCCTCGGCCAACTGCTGGTCAAGTTCGGCGCGGGCCTCAGGCGCCAGTGGCACCAGGCCGGTGGCCTGGTCTTGCAGCTGTTTATGCGCGTCCCTGGCATCCTTGGCCTTGTCGAAAGCGCGGCGGCCGAGCTGGGTATACAGCGCGGTGTCGGTGAGCTTTTCCAGCAGTTCGCTGCGCTCATTGTCGTTGGCCTTGAGGAACGCGCTGAACTCACTTTGCGCCAGCAATACGGCACGGGTGAATTGCTCGAAATTCAAGCCCAGGGCCAGTTCCAGCTGGGTCTTGTATTCGGTTTTCTGGCTGGCCAGCAGTTGGTCGCTGTCCAGGTCGGTCAGGCTTTGGCGGCTGTTCTGCAACTTGCCACTGGCCTTGTCGCGGGCGCGGTTGGCTTCCCAGCGGGCGCGGTAACGGCGGCCGTTGACGCCGACAAAATCCACCTCGGCGTACCCGCCGCCGGTGCCGCGGCGAATCAGCGTGCGTGGGTCGCCGATGGAGATATCGCTGTCGGCATCGGGCATTTTGGCCTGGCCGGTATCGCCCAAACGTGGCACGGCGCCAAACAGTGCCAGGCACAAGGCATCGAGCAGGGTACTTTTACCCGCGCCGGTTGGGCCGGTAATCGCGAACAACCCGGCGCTGGCCAGGGGCTCGGCAGTAAAGTCGATCTCGAACGGGCCAGCCAGGGAGGCGAGGTTTTTCAGGCGGATGGCGAGGATCTTCATGGCTGTTCGCCCTCCTGTTGCACTTCCTGAAGCAGCACGGCGAAATCCTTCATGGTCTGTTCATCCACCTCACTGCCGTAGTTGTCGTGCCAGGCGCGGCTGAACAGTTCCTGGGGCGTGAGCTGGTCAAGTTCGACCAGACCGGCTTCGTCCGTGTCGTCGCTGCCGCGTTTGCCTGCGTATTCGGCGGCGATGCGCACCAGGCGCACGGCCTTGCCTTGCAGGGCAGTCTCGATTTGCTGGCGCAGGTCCGGCTGCGGCTCGTCGAGGCGCACGCGTACCTCCAGCCAGGGGTGGCGCTGGGTTTCGGCGAGCAGGTCGATGTCGGGCAGGTCGGCGAGCTGTGCGAGGATATCCGCCAGCGGCGCAGCGTCCAGGCGTTGCAGGTTGACCGAGCGTGGGATCAGGCGTGGCTCGACGCCCACCAGGCGTTGGCCCTGGAAGGTCACATCGAGAATCTGGTGCTTGTAGCCGATTTCGGAAAACGACAAGGGAATGGGCGAGCCGCTGTAGCGAATGCGCTCTTCGCCGTTGACCTGCTGCGGCTTGTGCAAATGGCCCAGCGCCACATAACTCACACTGGCATCGAACAGGCTGGCAGGCAGTGCTTCGGCATTACCAATGATCAGGCTGCGTTCGGAGTCTTCCGACACCGAACCACCGGCCATGTGCGCATGGCTGATGGCAATCAGCGCCTGGCCTTTCTTGCGTTTGGCATTGGCGGCGGCGATCAGCCATTCATGCACCTGGCCAATGCCCCGCAGATAGTCGTCGCCCAAGTGCGCACCCGTGACTTCCGCCGGTCGCAAAAACGGCAGCGCCAGGCACCAGGCGGCGATCTTGCCTTTGGCGTCGGGCAGCGGGATCAGCAGGCGCTCGGCGTCCAATTGGCCGTCGTCCAGCCACAGCACGCGGCCCAATGCATGGGTGCGCAAACGGCGCATCAACGGCGCGGGCAGCTCGATCCGCGAGCCGGAATCGTGGTTGCCGGCGATCATCACAATGGTCAGCTTGGGGTTTTGTTCGTGGGCGCTGATGATGAAGTCGTACAGGCGCTCCTGTGCCTTGAGCGGCGGGTTGACCGTGTCGAAGATATCGCCGGCGATCAGCAGCGCATCCGGCTGCTCGGCTTTTAATTGGCCCAGCAGCCAGTCGAGAAAACAGGCGTGTTCGAAGTCGCGTTCCTGGCCGTGCAGGTTTTGGCCAAGGTGCCAGTCGGAGGTGTGGAACAGACGCAAGGCGAACTCCGTTAAATACAAGAGGTGAATGGCCGCCGTGAACAGAGAAGGGCGGTGAAAAAGAAGGGAGTTTACCTGTAAAAACCGCTGGTATGCGGGCTTGTCGGGGGGAGGCCGGGGAATCTACGCAACACCACAGTGGAAACATTTGCCGACGAATGCAGCCCCATTCGGTGATCCCTGTAAGGGAACCAGAGTTCTGACCTGCGTTAATTAAGAATGACCTCCCGAATTCTGCGAGGCATCTTTTTCCTTTTGGAGTCACTACACAATGTCTCTGGGTAATATTGATCAGCACGAACATGAACGACGGGGCTTTAGCGCAGGGGAACTCTTTCCAATCTATGTGCCAACGCCTGTGCGCGGCCCCATCGACCCGCTGCGCGGCGAGAAAAATCAGCATGTTGTCCCGAGGGAAAATCTCCAGCGCCCCCTGGGCGATACTCGATCCGCTGAGCAAATCATTAATGACAACCCCATACTCAAATGGCTGGACAGCCAACGAGGAATACGTCGTGACTGGGTCGGTAAAGTGAACGGCGAAATAGTGGTGAGACAACCCGTGCGTGAAAATAATATTTACTTTGAAATGGCCTATAGGCAATTGGGCGATTGGACCTCCAGTAACCCTTACCCCCAGTCTAGAGCGGATGCGGCCTACAACGCGGCCAGAGTACTTAACTGGATTGATGCGTCTCTGAGTGCAGCAGGCAAAACTCGCGGTGAGGATGCAAACAACGGTGTACTCGAAGGGTTCACCGGCAGCGGCTATGCGGTGGCCGAAACACCGGCAAGCATGTGGCAAGCCTTCACCCAGGAGGGGTATGGCGCTCTCAGCGATAAGCAATGGCTGGCTTCCCGCGAAGACGCGCCGCATAAGGTCGGCCCACAGCCGTTCTGGAGCAACGAATACTTATTGCGGCACATCGCCTATCACTTGCGCGAGTTTGCCGCCGGTAAAAACGACCGTTTTGTGAATATTCATGAGTTGAAAGAAGCCGCCGGCATGGTGCCCAGCACCCGGACTTTTTCGGCACAGGCACAAGAGAGCGCTTTGGAACTTCTGGCCCGCCCGGAGTTGCTGCTGGCGCTGGATATCGGGATTGGCGACGATGGGCCAGGTAAGCAGGACGGCCGGTTCGATATTGAAAACATCGCCTATGTCTACAAGCGCAGTCGCGCAAAGACCTGACGTTCACGCGTAGACGCTGACCAGTGGGAGCAGGCAAGCCTGCGATGGCCATAGGTATCTACACAACCGGTTAACGCGAAGCCTGCGGCCAGTGGGCTGTTGTGGCGAGCAGGCTTGCCCTGCGTTGGGCTGCGAAGCAGCCCCAAACCCAGACACTGAGTTCTTTCAGGAAAATTGCAGTGCCTTTACTGGGGCCGCTTCGCGGCCCAACGCAGGACAAGCCTGCTCGCCACAGGAGAAATTGGCATACCTATGGCCATCGCAGGCAAGCCAGCTCCCACACAAGCCAGCTCCTACAGAGGGTTAGGCGGCGTGCAGGCACTCCAAGGCGCGGTCGGCAAGGGTTTTGGCCTGGTTGACCAAGTGCTCGGTGGCGCCGGCCATGTGCTGTTCATCACCGCTCAGCGCCTGGCGGGTGGCTGCTGCGGTGGCGGCTGCACAGCGCAGCAAGTCGCAGATTTGGGCGAGGGCGTCTTCGAAGCTGAGGTCGTGATGCACGGTGAAGGATGGCGGTGCGGCGGGTTGCAGGTAGTGGCTCAGGGCGCGTTCGAAGATTTCACGGTCGGGGGTGAAACGGGGTGGGGCTGGGGCGATTTTGGTCATGCGGATATTCCTACTGAAAAAGGAGCCATCCGGATGTCGGTCTCACTCGACAAGAGGGTGGCAGCTACGTGCAGGGTGAGAATACCGGACAGTAGGACTCCAGCCAGACCGAAGTCTGCCTGCACACAGCCGCCATAGAGCGTGTTGCTCGCGGTTGCGGCGCTTGGCGC
The DNA here is from genome assembly GCF_012985445.1 of Pseudomonas sp. WS 5532. NCBI lineage: Bacteria > Pseudomonadati > Pseudomonadota > Gammaproteobacteria > Pseudomonadales > Pseudomonadaceae > Pseudomonas > Pseudomonas sp. WS 5532. The sequence continues at coordinate 31,163 of NZ_JAAQWK010000013.1, read as the reverse complement.
CTACTGGTTCACAGGTTCTCACACCCGATCGCTGATATGCAGCGACGGAGCGAAGGCTAGCCAGTGAAGTGAGCAGGCGCAAGGCCAAAGGATTGTCTAGGAAACTTCCCGCAAATTAAAGGGATATGGACTGCTGGCCTTTAACAATGCATGTCACCCAGGCAACACCCATCACCTGTGGGAGCTGGCTTGCCTGCGATGGCCATAGGTATCTACACAACCGGTTAGTGGCCAGTGGGCTGTTGTGGCGAGCAGGCTTGCCCTGCGTTGGGCTGCGAAGCAGCCCCAAACCCAGACACTGAGTTCTTTCAGGAAAATTGCAGTGTCTTTACTGGGGCCGCTTCGCGGCCCAACGCAGGACAAGCCTGCTCGCCACAGGAGAAATTGGCATACCTATGGCCATTGCAGGCAAGCCAGCTCCCACATAAGCCAGTTCCGGCAGAGGGTTACGCGGCGTTCATGCACTCCAGCGCGCGGTCGGCAAAGGTTTTGGCTTGGTTGATCAAGTGCTCGGTGGCGCCGGCCATGTGGTGTTCATCGCCTGTCAGCGTTTGGCGCGTGTCTGCGGCAGTGGCGGCTGCACAGCGCAGCAAATCGCAGATTTGGGCGAGGGCGTCTTCGAAGCTGAGGTCGTGATGCACGGTGAAGGATGGCGGTGGGGTGGGTTGCAGGTAGTGGCTCAGGGCGCGTTCGAAGATTTTACGGTCGGGGGTGAAACGGGGTGGGTCTGGGACGATTTTGGTCATGAATGAAACTCCTAAAAGTTGGGAGCCATTCTTTTGCAGATCTCACTCGACAAAAGGTGGCAGCTATGTGCGGGGTGAGATAACCGGTCAGGAGCACCCGGCCAGACCTAGGTCTGCCCGCACACAGCCGCCATAGAGCATGTTGCTCGCGGTTGTGGCACTTGGCACTCCGTTCACAGGATCTCACTCCCGATCGCTGATATGCAGCGACGGAGCGAAGGCTAGCCAGTGAAGTGAGCAGGCGCAAGGCCGAAGGATTGTCTAGGAAACTTCCCGCAAATTAAAGGGATATGGACTGCTGGCCTTTAACAATGCATGTCGCCCAGGCAACACCCATCATCTGTGGGAGCTGGCTTGCCTGCGATGCAGACACCTCGGTATTTCAGCAACACGAAGCCTGTGGCAAGTGTGCTGTTGTGGCGAGCAGGCTTGCCCTGCGTTGGGCCGCGAAGCAGCCCCAAACCCAGACACTGAGTTCTTTCAGGAAAATTGCAGTGCCTTTACTGGGGCCGCTTCGCGGCCCAACGCAGGACAAGCCTGCTCGCCACAGGAAAAAGCGGCATACCTATGGCCATCGCAGGCAAGCCAGCTCCCACATGGGTTTTGTGCTGTCAGGTAGAGAGAGATTTACTTGGGATACAACGGCGGCAAGCTGGTGGTGTCCGTTGCCGGGTCTTGGGCGCGCTCAACCATCGGGATGGCCTTGACCGCACGCCATAAATCTTCACCCAGCCAGTATTGGCCGCTCTCGCTGTACAGCGCGCCGTTCAACCCATCCAAGGCATCCGACAGCGGCACGAACCGCGCCGCCATGTCGGCCAGGGTTTCCGGCTGTTGCCGCGCCCAGGCATCCAGTGCCTGGCGCGTGGCTTGCGGGTCGTTGGCCTGGGTGGCGCGCTTGAGGTCGTCCAACAGCGAGCGCGGGCTCGGGCCGGTTTGTACGGCGCGTTGCACGGCGGGTTGGCGACGTGCGCGCCACCACAGGCCGAAACCCAACAGCGTGGTGCAGGCAAGTATCAAGGTGCTCAGTTGCCACAGCCACAGGCGGCTATCGTCCGGTGCGGTAATGACCGTTGGTGTGGCGGGCGTGTCCACCACCAGGCTTGGGTTGGTCGCCACTTGCAGCGTGCGTGCGGGCAGGCTGGTGCGTTCCAGGTGATCTTCGTGGGTGTTCCACCACACCACTTCCACGGCGGGCAACTCCACGGCACCGGCGCGGGTTGGCACCAGAGCTTCGCGGTCCTCACGGCTGCCGATCAGGCCACGGTCGCTGTTTTGGTTGCCGAGCACCGGCTGGTCCGGGTAGCGGCGCAGGCCATTGATGTCGCTGCTGGGCAGGGCCGGCAACTGGGCGCTGGACAGGCCTTCGGCCTTGACCGTGAGGCTGCGGGTCAGGGAGTCGCCCACTTGAACGTGATCAGGCTCGGGATTCCAGACTTCGCTCAGGGTCAAGCTGCGCGCGGGCAGCCAGGCGGCGTCGGCGGGGTAGAACTCCGGCTTGGGCTTGACGGTCAGCGGCAATTGGGCAGAGCTTGCGTGAATCAACTTGCCCGGCTTGGTGCCCTGCAGCGTGTTCTCTTGGGGCGGGCGCGATTCCACCAAGGTGGCGCTGAAAGTCTGCGCCGGAATCACCAAGGCACCGCTGTGCTGCGGGTAAATCGCATAGCGGGTTTCGATTACGCCGTGGCGAATGCTGTTGATGACCTTCTCGTAAGTGCGCGACTCGCCCAATTGTTCAATGCGCGCATCGGGGATTTGCAACGGCGTGAGGCTGCTGTCGTCATACAGCGACACCGAGTGGTACACGCGCACGGTCAACAGCACCTGGGCCTGAACGTACACACTGCTCTGGTCCAGATTGGCTTCGATAAACACCGGGGCCAGTTCGGCACTGGTGTTCTGGCTGGCGGTTTCCAGCACTTGCAGGCTGATCGGCTGGGTCTTGAGTTCGCCCACTTGCAGCGGCGGAATCACCACGGTGCCGTTTTCCTTGGGCAGCAACGTGATGATCCAGCGCGTGGTGGCGTGGTTATCGCCGCCCAAGGTAGTCAGCTGGTTGATCTGGCGCGTGCCGCTCACTTCAAACTGCGCATCCAGAGGTGACAAGTCGGGTTTGCCGAACTGGGTGACGTCGCTGGATTCCACTGTCAACTCCACCGTTTCCCCGGAATTGACGCGGCTGCGGTCGACACTCGCCACCAGGTTGGCCGCCTGGGCGTGGCTTGCCGACAGGGCGAGCAGGAGCAGAAGGGTGGTGCGGCGGCTCATCGAGTCTTGTCCTGATGTTGTTGCTGTTCGTACCAGAATTTACGTCGCAGCAGTTCGCCGGGGTTGTCCGGGATCTGCTGCAGCCATTGCTCCAGCGCCTGGCGGTGCTCGCCATCGAGGCTGGCATCGGCGGGGCGCAAGGGCGGGGTGGTGGTGTGTTCGTCCCCTAGCTCGCTGCCCGGTACGTCGTTGCCGCCGGCTTTGGGCGTGGCGCCCGTCTGGTTATCGCCGGCACTGGCCTGGCCTTGGCCTTGGGGTGATTGCTCGCCCCCCGTGGCACTTTGGCCGCTGCTGCCCGGTTGCGCAGTTTGGCCGGGTTGGGTGGTTTCGTCATCCTCATTTTTGACAGGCTTGGCCGGCTCGGGCTGGGCCTTTTCCTGGATCAGGGTTTCGACCAGCGCTTTGTTTTTCAGCGCCGGTTGCAGGTCGGGCTGGGCTTCGAGTGCTTGCTCATAAGCGTCGATGGCGGCTTCCAGTTCGCCGGATTTGGCCAGCGCATTCCCGCGATTGTAGTGGGAATACGCGTCATTGCCTTGGGCAAAACGCTTGATCGCCTCGGCGTAGTTGCCCGCCTCATACAGTGCCACGCCTTGCCATTGCGGGTCTTCGAAGTGTTTGGCGGCCTCGTTGGGGCGTTGTTTCTTCAGCAGATATTGGCCTTGCTGGTCGGGTCGCAGCCACAGGTCCTGAAGTTCAAAGGCATAGCTGGGCTGCGGCGCACCAAGTAACAGTAACGGCACGCAGAACAGCCAGCCGCGACGCCCGGCGCAGGCGGCGAGCAATAATAACGGTAGCAGCAGCCAGTAACCCTGGTCGGCCCAGGTGTCGAGGTGCAGCAGTTGGCCGTCGTTGCGCAGGGCCTGCGGGCCATCGAGCAGGTTGAGCTGGCGCAGGTCTTTGTCATCCAGGCGCGCGGCGCGGTAGCGGCCACCCATTTCACTGGCAAACGCCTTGAGCGTCGGGCCGTCCAGGCGCGGCACCAGAATGGCGCCCTGGTCATCCTTAAGGAACTCACCGCTTTCCTGGGTCACCGGCGTGCCTTCGCGGCTGCCGATGCCGAGGATCGACAAGCTGGGGGCCTGGGCGCTCTGCAACTGCAGGCGAATGCCTTGACGCTCCTGTTTCGACAGCGACGAGCCGACCAGCAACAGGCGCCCCTGGCCGAGACCGGCTTGCTTGAGCAAACCCAGGGCTTTTTCCACCGCCAGATCGGCACGATGGCCTGGCTCGGGCATGATCGAGGGACGCAGGGCTTCGAGCAGGTTGCGGCTGGTGGCCAGATCATCCGACAGCGGCACCAGCGTATGGGCGCTGCCGGCATACACGACGATGGCGGTGGGCGCGTTGTCGCGTGCCTGCAGCAAGTCATAGAGCTTGCGCCGCGCCTGTTCCAAACGATTGGGCGGGCTGTCGGTGGCGAGCATTTCCGGGGTCAGCTCCAACAGCACCACCACCGGGTCGGCCGGTTTCTGGCTGTTCTGTTCAACCCTTTGCCAACTGGGGCCAAGCAATGCCAGCACGGCCAGCAGCCAGGCGATGCCCAACACCACCCAGGGCGATTTACTTTCGCGGCCATTGCCGCCACTGAGCAGCACCGCATGAAACGCCGGCGGCAAAATCATTTGCCAACGCCCGGCGCGCTTTTGTCGGTGCCACAGCTGCCACAGCAGCCAGCCGAGCAACGGCAGCAGCAACAACCACCAAGGGCGAAACCAGTGTGGCCACAGGTCGATCATCGACGCCTCCGCAAGCGCAGGCGTTTAAGGCGTTGGCGCCATTGCGGGTGCTGTTGCAGGAAAATGCCCTTGGTCGAGAGTTTGTTGAAGGTGCGTTGCAAGGGGTTATTGGGCCAGCGTTCTTGAACCACCAGCAACATGCTCAGGATCAACGCCAGCGCCAGCGGTGCGCTGTACAGCGCCTGGGCCGGGCGTGCCTGGGTCGGCTGTTGCGCGACGGGCTCAAGCTGGTCCAGGGTTTGTTTGATTTTTTGCAGCTCGTCGCCGTCGCGGGCGCGGAAGTAGCGGCCACCGGTGGCGTCCGCGATGGCCTTCAAGGCCGGTTCATCCAGGTCCAGGCTCGGGTTGACGCCCAGGATGCCCAACGAACCGGTTTGCTCCGGGTCGGCGCCGATGCCGATCGGGTAGATTTTCACGCCTTCTTCGGCCGCCAGGCGTGCGGCGGTCAGCGGGTCGATCTGCCCGGCATTGTTGGCGCCATCGGTGACCAGGATCAGCACACGGCTTTGCGCCGGGCGCTGGCGCAGGCGTTTCAAGGCCAGGCCAATCGCATCGCCGATGGCGGTGTTTTTGCCGGCGATGCCGATACGTGCTTCATCCAACCAGGTGCGCACGGTGCGCCGGTCGAAGGTCAGCGGGGCTTGCAGGTAAGCCTGGCTGCCAAACAGGATCAGGCCCACGCGGTCGCCTTCACGGCTTTCCAGGAAGTCGCCGAGCAAATGCTGCACCAGGCTCAGGCGGCTGACGTCATCGTCCTGCCAGTGCATGTCAGGGAAATCCATGGAGCCGGACACATCCACGGCCACCAGCAAGTCACGGCCGCTGGCGGCAATGGGCAGCGGTTCGCCAAGCCACTCCGGGCGCGCGGCGGCGGTCAGCAGCAGCAGCCACAGCACCATGAACGGCGCTTGCTGGCGCCAGCCGGGCAGGTTGACCCGCGCACGGCGGCGCGCCAGGCCCTCAAGGTCGGCCAGGTAGCTGACCTTCAGCGCGGGTTCGCCGCTGTCGGCCACTGGCAGGATGAAGCGCATCAACCACGGCAAGGGCAACAGGGCGAAGATCCACGGCCAGGCGAACTCAAACATGTTTGCGAATCCAGGTATCGACCGCTTGGGTCAGGCCGGCGATGGCCTTGTCGTCGAGTTTGCATTCGGGTTTGTAGGCGCCTTCGACCAACACCATCCAGCGTGTAAGCCCGGCGGCCGGGCAACGGTTGTCGAGGAACGCCAACCATTTGCGCCCGTTTAATGTGTGGCTCTGGCTGTAGGGGTAGTCGTTGCGGCACAGGCGCTTGAGCAGGCCATTGAGCTGCTGCAGCCAGGCACCGGCGGGCGCGCCGTCGTAGGGTTTGGGCATCAGCGCAAGTTCGGCCAGGGCGGCGATGCGCAGCGGGTCCAACGGTTGTTCGGCGCGGGCCACGGGGCGTCGGGTGGGCAGGAAACGGCGCAACCACCATAGGCCCCAGCCCAGCAGCGGGATCACCAGCAGCAGCAGCCACCAACCCGGCGCAGGCGGCCAGAACCCGATGGCCGGCGGGGCGATCAGTGGCTGCAGTTGGTCGAGGCTGCTCATTGCTTTTTAACCGGGCGTTGCGGGTTGAGGTATTCGCGCAATTGCTCGACCATCTCGCTTTGGGTGCTCAGGGGCATCAATAGAATGCGCAGCTTCTGTGCCAGCAGTTCCCAGCGCGCAATGCGTTCCTCAGCCTGGGCTTTATAGGCTTGGCGCAAATCGAAATTCAGCGTGTCCAGTTCCAATTGCGCGCCACGTTCAGCGAAACGCAGCAGCCCGGCGGCGGGCAGGGCGTGGTCCAGTGGGTCGGAGATCGGCAACAATAACAGGTCGCAATGGCGTGACAGCAGGCTCAGCTGTTGCTCGGCGCCTTCGGTCAACGCGCGTTCATCGCAGATCACAATCACCAGGCTGCCCGGGCGCAACACTTCGCGGCCACGGCGCAGCGCCATGCCCAACGCGTCGGCTTCGGGGCGGCTTTCGGTATTCAGGCTCTGGTTCACGCGCACCAGGCGGTTAAGCAATTGCAGCAGGCTTTGTTTACTGCGCCGGGGCTTGATTTCGTAGTGCTCGCTGTCGCCGAACACCAACCCGCCGACGCGGTCGTTGTGCCCCAGCGCGGCCCAGCCGATCAAGCTGGCGGCTTGGGCGGCGAGTACCGATTTGAACATTTGCCCGGAGCCGAAGAACAGCCGACAGCTTTGCTCAACCATGATGAAAATCGGCCGTTCACGTTCTTCATGAAATAGCTTGGTGTGCGGCTCCTGGGTGCGGGCCGTCACGCGCCAGTCGATGGTGCGCACATCGTCGCCAGCCTGGTACACGCGAACTTGGTCGAAGTCGACACCGCGCCCACGCAGCTTGGAGTGGTGCAGGCCAATCAGCGGGCTGCGCTGGCTTGGCGTGGAAAACAGCTGCACTTCGCGCACGCGGTGGCGCATCTCAATCAATTCGCTGAGCGTGACGCGGATTCCATCGCCGGCATTCATGGGGTTCAAGCGACGGCAACGACGTCGAGAATGCGTTGCACCACGCGGTCCTGGTCAATGCCGGCCGCTTCGGCCTCGAACGACAGGATGATGCGGTGACGCAGCACATCAAACAGTACTGCCTGGATATCTTCCGGGCTGACAAAGTCGCGCCCGGCCAGCCACGCATGGGCGCGGGCGCAGCGGTCGAGGGCGATGGAGCCGCGCGGGCTGGCGCCATAGGCGATCCACTCGGCCATCTCCGGGTCGAACTTGGCCGGGGTGCGCGTGGCCATGACCAGTTGCACCAGGTATTCCTCCACCGCATCGGCCATGTACAGGCCGAGGATTTCCTTGCGCGCGGCAAAAATCGCCTGCTGGCTCACGCGGCGCTCGGGCTTGGTTTCGCCATTGAGCGCCTCGCCACGGGCTTGCTGCAGGATGCGTCGTTCGACCGCCGCGTCCGGGAAACCGATTTTGACGTGCATCAAGAAGCGATCGAGCTGGGCCTCGGGCAGCGGGTAGGTGCCTTCCTGCTCAATGGGGTTTTGCGTGGCCATGACCAAAAACAGCGGCGACAGGTCGTAGGTGCTGCGACCCACACTGACCTGGCGCTCGGCCATGGCTTCGAGCAATGCCGACTGCACCTTGGCTGGCGCGCGGTTGATTTCGTCCGCCAGTACCAGGTTGTGAAAGATCGGGCCTTGCTGGAACACGAAGCTGCCGGTTTCCGGGCGATAGATCTCGGTGCCGGTGATGTCGGCCGGCAACAGGTCGGGGGTGAACTGGATACGATGGAACTGCGCTTCAATGCCTTCGGCCAGCTCTTTGATGGCCTTGGTCTTGGCCAGGCCCGGTGCGCCTTCTACCAGCATATGGCCGTCGGCGAGCAGGGCGATCAGCAAGCGATCGATGAGTTTTTCCTGGCCGAGAATCTGCGTAGAAAGAAAGGTTCGCAGCGCAAGCAGCGCTTCACGATGTTCCATCGATGACGGTTCCTGGAGAGATGAGCCCCAACGTCGAAAAAAACCGCCGGGCCTGGGGCATCTACTTTAATGCATCGCAGGGTATAGCGACTAACGACGCGGCGGGTATTTTTAGCAAAACTTGTAGGATTTTTGTGTGGAAAGCACAAATTCCACTGAGGGTCGCTCGGCCCCTGCGGGAGCTGGCTTGCCTGCGATGGCATCAACTGGAGTGACCTGATACACCGAGGTGCCTGCATCGCAGGCAAGCCAGCTCCCACATTTGATCCTTGGAACAGCCTAAATCCGGCTAAAGGTGCCGGTGCCCTTGAGGATGTTCTGCAAGGTTTCTTCAACTTCAGCCAAATCCGACGCGGCGGTGGTGTGGTTGATCCGCAAGTGGTCCTTGCCGCCCAGTGCATCGGCATCACCCGCCGCCAGTTCAATCACCAGCGTGGTGTCACTCAAGGTCACTTTCAGCCCATCCAGGGTCGACGGTTCGTAATCCCAGGTCAGCTCAACCTCATCTTCGTCCGGGTAACGGCTGAGCATGAACATTTCGCCATTATTGCCGTGGCAGCACAGCATGGCCATGTTGTCTTCTTCTTCGTCACAGGGTGTGGCGATCAGGTGGGGAGTGGTCAGTTGCATGGGCAGTCCTCTAAAAGCAGCGTACTTGAACGACGGGCGGCTAATTTTGCCATCGTACAAACGTTTACGCTGCTCTTAAGTGGATGGGACTGCCCCTGCCACTACTGGTATCGCACTTGCAGTGGGTTATTTCGCCAAAATAGTGGCCTTTAACACTGTTTTGATCGGCCCGGTGATGGGCTCTGAAGCCTTGCCAGCCCCCGCAGTCAGTATTGGCTTGAGCGCATTGAATACACCGAACGTAATCCTGTCATCGGCGTTTGCGCGGTCGTTGGCGTTGTCGTGAATGCCCACGCCCACTTCCAGCAATCCGGAGCCCACACTCAGCGCCGTCAGCAAGATGCCCACGGGGGGCAGTGCCAAGCCAATGGGGGTTGCAAGCAGAAGCGCTCCATCCAACCATTTTTTTGCCTTAAGAATTGTTTGCTTGTTGTGGTCTGTGTTCAGCACGAACTCCTGGTTGGTACTGGCTTTCATGCTTTTTTCTGTGCGCTCTTGAACCTCGCTGAAAGGGTCGTCCGTGATCTTTTTGCCATCAAATACGCCACCCTCTTCCCAAAAGCCTTGCCGTTCCAGGAAGTCCACAGCGCCTGGCTCTTTGATGTGCTGTCGAATCAGCTCCAATCGCGCATCGAAGCCTTTTTTAAATAATGAAGACGAAGCATCTTTTGGGGAGAAATGTTTTTTGAAAGCGGCGGCTTTATCTTCGTCAATCAATTGGGTAGCCAGCCATTTATTCATTGCTTGGGGCGAATCGAACGAGTGGATGGGGGACGAATTGCCTGGAATGTATAGAAGCGTTTTCTGAGTATTGACGTCTCTGGTATAGAAAATGTCAGTGGAGTGGAAGCCATTGAAACTCAGAAATTTGGTCTCCAGGCTTGCGTCTGGCGTGTGCGGTTTAACCAGTGTTTCCAGCCCTGCATCCAGATAAGTCTGGTTGGCGGGTACACCGACGAGGCTCATGGCGATCTTTCGGCCTTCCTCGTCCAGCGAGCGCTCATGATGTTGCGCGTGCGCAGCATTAAGGTAGCTAATTTTGGCAAGTGCGGTATAGGACTCACGGGTTTCAGGCGACCACTTGAAGTTCAGGTACTGGTCGTAGGGTTTTTTATAGGCATGGTCCCAGACCATTTTTTTGAAGTCGGCCGGGGGGATCTGAACATGCTGGCCCGCACCGTAAGTAGTGGGTGCGTCGGGCGAGGGCTCAGTCACAATACCGTGATAATAAGTATTGAAATTGCCCACGAGTGGACGTGGGAAAGTGCCGTCCCAATTGGGCTTTTCCGTGTGGCGGGAATTAGGCTGTATGTCGAAGGGTTCGGTAGGTTGCCCTTTGGGAGCCTCTTGTTTTCCAGTCATCCCCTTGGGCCGTGGCGTGTGTTGAATATTCAGGCATGCCGCATCCGCCAGGGAGATTTTTTGTGTAATGACCGCCTTGTGAGGCGTGGTGTTTTTGTCATAAGCAAAGGTGACCAGAAAGGTTTTTTCCGGATCGGCGTCGATCCCCCACTTTTGTTTAATCTGGGCTGCCACATGTTCTGAGGTATGTTGAGTGGCGGACATGAAGGGTTTGTACTTGTCGGCTGCATACCTGTCGAGCGCGTTGTTTCTTTTTAATGGCTCGGAAAAATAAGAGGCTGGCCAGCTATCGTGTTGCACGGCAGGTTGTTCTGGCCGTACGGTCTGCTCGCCCCACTTCAACTCCGGGCGATCCCAGTTTAATTCAGGGAGGGGAGGCTTATTATGGGCTTGGCGCGGTGTTGGGTAAGTGGGAACGCCATTCGGTACATTCGTCGAGGCACTGATAATACCCTGACTTACAGTTGCAGTTATGCTGGTCATACTAAACGCTCACTTCAATTAATCAGTGGGCCGTCCGTGGTGTGTTTGCGCAATCGATGCTGTGTGCATCGAGTCAGTTTTAATTGGTCGAATGAGCTGTATTCACTCCATTCAAAATGCCTATGGCCTACACAGAAAAAAACTATCGTCCTACTCGCCCAGGTGCAGGGCGCTAGAGAATGTTCAGCGCTGCCTGCGCTTGACCGAATATGTCGCCGTACGGAAAGCAACCGTCTTCCTACACTCGTTAAGCTGCGCAGTGGATGCGCCACCGTCAGGCCGTTGACCTGCCCGTCGTACCGTCACTTGCCAAACGGCGCATCCGATGTGACCTGATCGCCTTGCGCAGCTTCACCCACCTGTCACCTCGATTCGTTATAAGGTTATTGACGAACAGAGCTGACGGTCTCCCCGCAAGGGGATAACACGCGACGCTTCCATCAATAACAAGCCCAAGCGGAGTACCACAGATGGCGTTCTTCACCGCAGCCAGCAAGTCCGACTTCCAGCATCAACTGCAAGCGGCACTGGCGCAGCACATCAGTGAACAGGCACTGCCACAAGTGGCGCTGTTCGCTGAGCAATTCTTCGGCATTATTTCCCTGGACGAACTGACCCAACGTCGCCTTTCCGACCTGGCCGGTTGCACCCTGTCTGCCTGGCGCCTGCTTGAGCGCTTTGATCACACCCAACCGCAAGTGCGGGTCTACAACCCCGATTACGAACGTCATGGCTGGCAGTCGACCCACACCGCGGTCGAAGTACTGCACCATGACCTGCCATTTCTGGTCGACTCGGTACGCACCGAGCTGAATCGCCGTGGCTACAGCATCCACACCCTGCAAACCACCGTGCTCAGCGTGCGTCGCGGCAAAAAAGGCGAGTTGCTGGAAATCCTGCCCAAAGGCACCCAGGGCGAAGGCATTCTGCAAGAATCGCTGATGTACCTGGAAATCGACCGTTGCGCCAATGCCGCCGAACTCAACGTGCTGAGCAAAGAGCTTGAGCAAGTGCTGGGCGAAGTGCGCGTGGCCGTGGCCGATTTCGAACCGATGAAAGCCAAGGTCCAGGACCTGCTGGCCGGTATCGACGCGAGCCAGTTCAGCATCGACGGCGAAGAAAAAGCCGAGATCAAGAGCTTCCTGGAATGGCTGGTGGGCAACCACTTCACCTTCCTTGGCTATGAAGAGTTTGTGGTACGTGACGAGGCGGACGGCGGTCATATCGAATATGACACCGGCTCCTTCCTCGGTCTGACCAAATTGCTGCGTGCCGGCCTCACCGCCGAAGACACGCGCATCGAAGACTACGCCGTGGCTTACCTGCGTGAACCGACCGTGCTGTCGTTCGCCAAGGCCGCGCACCCAAGCCGCGTGCACCGTCCGGCGTACCCGGACTATGTGTCGATCCGTGAGATCAGCGCCGACGGCAAGGTGATCAAGGAACACCGCTTCATGGGCCTCTACACCTCGTCGGTGTACGGCGAAAGCGTGCGAGTGATCCCTTACATCCGCCGTAAAGTCGCGGAAATCGAGCGCCGCTCGGGCTTCCAGGCCAAGGCACACCTGGGCAAAGAGCTGGCCCAGGTGGTTGAAGTCTTGCCGCGTGATGACCTGTTCCAGACCCCGGTCGACGAGCTGTTCAACACCGTGATGTCGATCGTGCAGATCCAGGAGCGCAACAAGATTCGCGTGTTCCTGCGCAAAGACCCGTACGGTCGTTTCTGCTACTGCCTGGCCTACGTGCCGCGCGACATCTATTCCACCGAAGTGCGCCAGAAGATCCAGCAAGTGCTGATGGATCGCCTGAAAGCCTCGGACTGCGAATTCTGGACCTTCTTCTCCGAATCCGTACTGGCCCGTGTGCAGTTGATTCTGCGGGTTGACCCGAAGAACCGCCTGGACATCGACCCGCTTCAGCTGGAAAAAGAAGTGGTGCAGGCCTGCCGCAGCTGGCAGGACGACTACGCCAGCCTGGTGGTGGAAAGCTTCGGCGAAGCCCAGGGCACCAACGTGCTGGCGGATTTCCCGAAAGGCTTCCCGGCAGGTTACCGCGAGCGTTTTGCTGCGCATTCGGCTGTGGTCGATATGCAGCACCTCAACAGCCTGACCGAAGCCAACCCGTTGGTCATGAGCTTCTATCAGCCGCTGGGCCAGGTCTCCGGCCAGCGTGAGCTGCATTGCAAGCTCTACCACGCCGACACGCCACTGGCGCTGTCCGACGTGCTGCCGATCCTGGAAAACCTCGGCCTGCGCGTGCTGGGCGAGTTCCCGTACCGCCTGCGTCACGCCAATGGCCGTGAGTTCTGGATCCATGATTTTGCGTTCATTGCCGCCGAAGGCGTGAACCTGGATATCCAGCAGCTCAACGACACCCTGCAGGACGCGTTCGTGCACATCGTGCATGGCGATGCCGAAAACGATGCGTTCAACCGTCTGGTACTTACCGCCGGCCTGCCTTGGCGCGACGTGGCGCTGCTGCGTGCTTACGCGCGTTACCTCAAGCAGATCCGCCTGGGCTTCGACCTGGGTTACATCGCCAGCACCCTGAACAACCACACCGACATCGCTCGCGAGTTGACCCGGTTGTTCAAGACCCGCTTCTACCTGGCGCGCAAGCTCACCGCCGATGACCTCGAAGACAAGCAGCAACGCCTGGAACAAGCGATTCTCACGGCCCTGGACGATGTTCAGGTGCTTAACGAAGACCGCATCCTGCGTCGCTACCTGGACCTGATCAAGGCTACCCTGCGCACCAACTTCTACCAGACCGACGCCAACGGCCAGAACAAGTCGTACTTCAGCTTCAAGTTCGACCCGCGTGCGATTCCTGAGCTGCCCAAGCCGGTGCCGAAGTTTGAAATCTTCGTGTACTCGCCGCGCGTTGAAGGCGTGCACCTGCGCTTTGGTAACGTTGCGCGCGGCGGCCTGCGCTGGTCCGACCGTGAAGAAGACTTCCGTACCGAAGTGCTCGGCCTGGTAAAAGCCCAGCAGGTCAAGAACTCGGTCATCGTGCCGGTGGGCGCGAAGGGCGGCTTCCTGCCGCGTCGCCTGCCATTGGGCGGCACCCGTGACGAGATCGCGGCCGAGGGCATCGCCTGCTACCGCATCTTCATTTCCGGCCTGTTGGACATTACCGACAACCTCAAGGACGGCGCCCTGGTGCCACCGGTCAACGTCGTGCGTCATGACGACGATGACCCGTACCTGGTCGTCGCGGCGGACAAGGGCACTGCGACCTTCTCCGACATCGCCAACGGCATTGCCATCGACTACGGCTTCTGGCTGGGCGATGCGTTCGCTTCCGGTGGTTCGGCAGGTTACGACCACAAGAAAATGGGCATCACCGCCAAGGGCGCGTGGGTCGGTGTACAGCGTCACTTCCGTGAGCGCGGCATCAACGTGCAGGAAGACAGCATCACCGTGGTGGGCGTCGGCGACATGGCCGGTGACGTGTTCGGTAACGGCTTGCTGATGTCCGACAAGCTGCAACTGGTCGCGGCCTTCAACCACCTGCATATCTTCATCGACCCGAACCCGAACCCGGCGACCAGCTTCGTCGAGCGCCAGCGCATGTTTGAGCTGCCGCGTTCGGCGTGGACCGACTACGACACCAGCATCATGTCCGAAGGCGGCGGGATCTTCTCGCGCAGTGCCAAAAGCATCGCTATTTCGCCACAGATGAAAGAACGCTTCGACATCCAGGCCGACAAGCTGACCCCGACCGAACTGCTCAACGCCTTGCTCAAGGCGCCGGTGGACCTGTTGTGGAACGGCGGTATCGGCACTTACGTCAAGGCCAGCACTGAAAGCCACGCCGACGTGGGCGACAAGGCCAACGACGCGTTGCGCGTCAATGGCAATGAGCTGCGCTGCAAAGTAGTGGGCGAGGGCGGTAACCTCGGCATGACCCAATTGGGCCGTGTGGAATTCGGCCTCAATGGCGGCGGCTCCAACACTGACTTCATCGACAACGCCGGTGGTGTGGACTGCTCCGACCACGAAGTGAACATCAAGATCCTGCTCAACGAAGTGGTGCAGGCCGGTGACATGACCGACAAGCAGCGAAACCAGCTGCTGGCGAGCATGACCGACGAAGTCGGCAACCTGGTGTTGGGCAACAACTACAAGCAGACCCAGGCGTTGTCCCTGGCCGCGCGCAAGGCTTACGAGCGTGCTGCCGAGTACAAGCGCCTGATGAGCGACCTGGAAGGCCGTGGCAAGCTGGACCGCGCCATCGAGTACCTGCCGACCGAAGAGCAGCTTGTGGAGCGTGCCTCCACCGGTAAGGGTTTGACCCGTCCTGAGCTGTCGGTGTTGATCTCCTACAGCAAGATCGACCTCAAGGAAGCCCTGCTCAAGTCGCTGGTGCCGGATGACGACTACCTGACCCGTGACATGGAGACCGCGTTCCCACCGAGCCTGGTGGCCAAGTTCGGCGAAGCCATGCGCCGTCACCGCCTCAAGCGCGAAATCGTCAGCACCCAGATCGCCAACGACCTGGTCAACCACATGGGCATTACCTTCGTTCAACGACTCAAAGAGTCGACCGGCATGAGCCCGGCGAACGTGGCCGGTGCTTACGTGATCGTGCGTGACATCTTCCACCTCCCGCACTGGTTCCGTCAGATCGAAGCCCTGGACCACCAGGTGTCCGCCGACGTGCAACTGGAGCTGATGGATGAGCTGATGCGCCTGGGCCGTCGTGCCACGCGCTGGTTCCTGCGCAGCCGTCGCAACGAGCAGGACGCTGGCCGCGACACCGCGCACTTCGGTCCGCACCTGGCGGCGTTGGGCCTCAAGCTCGACGAATTGCTGGAAGGCCCGACCCGCGAAGGCTGGCAGAACCGCTACCAGGCCTATACCGAAGCCGGCGTACCGGAATTGTTGGCGCGCATGGTTGCAGGCACGACTCACCTGTACACCTTGCTGCCGATTATCGAAGCCGCCGACGTGACCGGGCATGACGCCGCCGAAGTGGCCAAGGCCTACTTCGCCGTCGGCAGCGCGCTGGACCTGCCGTGGTACCTGCAGCAGATCAGCGATCTGCCGGTGGCCAACAACTGGCAGGCCCAGGCCCGCGAAGCGTTCCGCGACGATGTGGACTGGCAGCAACGGGCGATCACCATCTCGGTACTGCAAATGGCCGACGCGCCACAAGACATGGAAGCCCGCGTGGCCCTGTGGCTTGAGCAGCACCAGGACATGGCCGATCGCTGGCGCGCAATGATGGTCGAAATCCGTGCAGCAGTCGGCACGGACTACGCCATGTATGCGGTCGCCAACCGTGAGTTGCTCGACCTGGCGTTGAGCGGTCAGTCGGTGCTGCAACCGGCTTGATCCCTCGGTAAAACAAAAGCCCCCGTATCGTAAGATGCGGGGGCTTTTTGTTGGCGCCACATTCATCAAACCCCACACACCCAATGTGGGAGCTGGCTTGCCTGCGATAGCGGTCTTTCAGTAACAGGAAGGCTGCTGACCCACCGCTATCACAGGCAAGCCAGCTCCCACAGTTTGATGTTCATCCACTTGGACTCAGTGGTGTTTGAGTAATTTGCTTTCCAGATGATCCAGGTGCTGAGTCATCAGGGTCACGGCGCCACTTGAATCGCGTTGCTCCACCGCATCGACAATCCCCAGATGCTCCTGCCAGGCGCAGTAGGTGCAGGCTTTCGCCTCATATTGCGCAATGATCAATGACGTCAACGGCACCAGGCTGTTGAGGAATTGCGCCAACGGTGCGTTGCCTGCCATCTGCGCCAATTGAAGATGAAACTCCCCCGATAATCGAATCGCTGGCCCACGCTGGTCGCGTACGATGCAGTCGCGCTCCCGTGCAATCAACTCGCGCAGCTGGCGTATCTGCGGGGTGGTCGCTTGGGCGCAGGCCAACTGCACCACGGTGATCTCGGTCATCCGCCGCGCCTCCAGAATCTGACGCGCCTGCTGCGCATCCGGCGCCGCCACCTGGGCACGCTGGTTGGGGCGCAGGATGATCACTTGCTGATGGGACAGCTTGGCCAGCACACGGCGAATCACACTGCGGCTCACACCAAAGGTTTCGCCCAGGCTCTCTTCGGTAAAACGGCTGGCCGGGGCGATGCGTTGTTCGAGGATGGCATCGAACAGGCGTGGGTAGATGTCATCCACCGAAAGTTTTTTACCGCCAACCAGGCGCAGGGCAGGGAGGACGGCATTGCGTTGCAGGGCGGGGGCGCTCATGGTCGGTCTCCAAAAAATCAGCTGCCCAGATGGTCGTCCGGGATATTCAAACGAATGCCCATGCGCAGGCCTTCCTGGAGGATATGTCGGCGCATTTCGGCGCTGGCCAGGGCGCTGTTCTTGTTGCGGATGGCGCGCACCACGGCGTCGTTTTCCTGCAGGCGTTCGGCCAAGTGCTCGGGTGAATTGCGCAGTACCTGGGCGCTTTGCTTGAGGGCGTTGCTGGTTTGTTGCACCACGTTCTGGAAGATCGGGTTGGACGTCAGCGCGAACAGCTCTTCGTGAAAGCCGATGTAGGCGTTCATGCCCGCTTCGGCGTCGCCGGCATCCAGGGCTTCGCGCATGTCCATCAAGGTCAGGCGCAATTGGCCGACTTCCTTGCTGCTGATGGACTGGGCCACCAGGCCGACAATGAAGGGTTCGAGGGTGTAGCGCAGTTGCAGGATATCTTCGAGGCTGGCGTCGGCCACGGCATCGCTGGACTGTGGCTCGCTGACGCTGGTTTCCAGCACGACCACGCCTTTGCCGGGCATCGAGCGCACCAGGCCCAGGGTTTCCAGCACGATCACGGCTTCGCGCAGGCTCGGGCGGCTGATGCCCATCTGCTCGGCCAGTTCACGCTGGCCGGGGAGCATGTCGCCCTGGCGCCACTGGCCCCGCTTGAGTGCGGCGCGCAGTTTTTCTACGACTGAGTTGACGACGGTTGAAGTGCTGATCACGTCTACGTCTCCTTGGATGTTGCCAATAGGGTCGCGATTCCATGTGGGACCCGACAAGCCAGCTCCCACAGTTGGATCGTATTGCTAGAATTCCTGATGCGCCGGCAGCACCGGCTTCTTGGCCTGGAAGGCATACCCTTGCTCGCCATCGAGCACCTTGTTGGCGCGCTGGATATCAATGTCTTTTTCCCAACGGGCAATGGCCACGGTAGCGACACAGTTGCCGATCAGGTTAGTCAGCGCGCGGCCGATGCCCATGAACCAGTCCACCGCCAACACCAGCACCAGCCCCACCACCGGAATTGCCGGGATCGCGGTCAGCGTGGCCGCCAAAATCACCAGCGCCGAGCCCGGAATGCCGTGGGCACCTTTGGAGGTGATCAACGACACCAGCAGGATGGTCAGCAAATCAGTCATCGACAGCGGTGTCCCGGTGGCATTGGCGATAAATACGATGGCCAGGGTCAGGTAGATCGAGAAACCGTCGAGGTTGAACGAATAACCGGTCGGAATCACCAGGCCGACGGTGGAGCTGCCAATGCCCAAGTGCTCGAGTTTACGCATGATCTGCGGCAATACCGCGTCGGAGGAGGCGGTGCCCATCACGATCAGCAGCTCTTCGCGCAGGTACTTGAGCAGCGGCAGCATGCGCAGGCCGGACAAACGCATCACCAGGCCCAGCACCAGCCCGACAAAAGCAAAGCAGGTCAGGTAGAACAAACCCACCAGGCTGCCCAGGTGTTGCAGCGAATCCAGGCCGTAGGTACTGGTGGTAAAGGCGATGGCGCCGAATACACCGATCGGCGCCAGACGCACAATCATGCCCATGATGCGAAAGATCACATGGCTCAGCTCGTTGATCAGCCGCGAGATGCCGGAAGCGGCTTCGCCCACCAGGTTCAGCGCGCTGCCGAACAGCACCGAAAACAGCAGCACTTGCAGCACATTGTTGTCGGCAAAGGCGCCGATCACCGAATTGGGGATCAGGTCCATCAGGAACTGGCTGGTGCCGCGAATGTGCTGGCCCTTGTCGGCCAGCTCATTGAGACCGGCGGACGACAGTTGCTCCAAGTGAATATTGGCGCCTTGGCCGATACCCGTGCTGAAGGCCATGATCAGGCCGATCACCAGGGCGACGGTGGTCAGCACTTCGAAGTAGATCACTGACTTCAAGCCAATGCGTCCGACCTTCTTCAGGTCGCCGGCGCCGGAGATCCCGCTGACCACCACGCAGAATACGATCAGGCCAATCAGCATTTTGATCAGCTTGATAAAGCCGTCACCCAGGGGTTTGAGTTGTGAGGAGAATTCGGGAAGGGCCAGGCCGCAGATAACGCCTAACATCAGGCCAATCACGACTTGCAGGAAAATCGAACGCGAGCACCATCTGAGCATGGGAGGGATCTCTATTCGGTGCCCTGGTGGTTCCAGGGCTTAATTGTTGTGGTCTTACCGGTATGTCCAGTGCGCGGCCAGTCTACGCTGGGTTTTTTTCAAATCACAAGTAAATATTCGACGGTTGTCAGGTCCCGGTCTGACCAGTTGGTCGGTAAGGGTGATGCTTGAGCGGTTGGCAGGTAATATTTTTTTTCGCTTATCATCCGCGCCTTGATTGGCGAGGTGACACATGGATAGACCCGGGCTGACCACCGACGCAGCAGGGCTGACGCACTGCACCTGGCGCACTGCCGCACCTGAATATCCGCGTTACCACGACCACGAGTGGGGCGTACCGGTGGCAGACGATACCCAGCTGTACGAGAAAATTTGCCTGGAAGGTTTCCAGGCGGGCATGGCGTGGATCACCATTTTGCGTAAGCGCGAGCAGTTTCGGGCGGCGTTCGAAGGGTTTGATTTTCGCCGCGTTGCGCAATACGGCGAGGCCGACATTGAGCGGCTGATGAACGACCCAGGCATCGTGCGCAACCGCGCGAAGATCGTCTCGACCATCAATAACGCACGCCGGGCCTGTGAGTTGGTGGACGAAACCGGTTCGCTGGCGCGCTGGTTGTGGGCGTTTGAACCCACGCCAGAGGAACGCCCGGCGGTGGTGGACATGGCTTACTGGACCGGCAACCCGACGTCACCGGCGTCGCTGCGTTTGTCCAAAGCCTTGAAGAAGCGCGGCTGGACTTTTGTTGGCCCCACCACGATGTACGCGCTGATGCAGGCGATGGGGATGGTCAATGATCACTTGGAGGGCTGCGTTTGCCGCCCGCGCATAGAGGCGCTACGCCAACAGTTCAAGCGCCCTTGAGTGTATGGCGAGGGAGCTTGCTCCCGTTGGACTGTGCAGCAGTCTCCCGATTTTTGGGGGCGCTTCGCACCCCAGCGCAAGCAAGCTTGCTCGCCACAGTAAGCTTGCTACCCCAGGGATTTTGCGGTGCCTGGAAGGTCAGGTCAGGACAGGAAGCCACCGTCCACATTCAGCGACACACCGGTGGTGTAGCTGGACGCATCACTGGCCAGGAACAGCACCGCACCGGCCATCTCGCTCGGGTCGGCTACGCGCTTGAGCGGGATCTGCGCCAGGGCCACCTTCAGGATCGAGTCGTTCTTGACCAGCGCCGAGGCGAACTTGGTGTCGGTCAGGCCCGGCAGCAAGGCGTTGCAACGGATGCCGAACGCCGCGCATTCCTTGGCAAACACTTTGGTCATGTTGATCACGGCGGCCTTGGTCACCGAGTAGATGCCCTGGAACACGCCCGGGGAGATGCCGTTGATCGAGGCCACGTTGATGATGCTGCCGCCGCCGTTGTCGCGCATCAGCTTGCCGGCTTCCACCGACATGAAGAAGTAACCGCGGATGTTCACGTCAACGGTCTTCTGGAAGGCGCCCAGGTCGGTGTCCAGTACGTTGCAGAATTGCGGGTTGGTTGCAGCGTTGTTAACCAGGATATCCAGGCGCCCAAACTGTTCGCGGATACCGGCGAACACTTGGGTAATCTGCTCCATTTCGCCGATATGACAGGCCACGGCGGTGGCTTTGCCGCCCGCGGCGATGATCGCGTCGGCCACGTGCTGGCAGCCTTCGAGCTTGCGGCTGGAGACGATCACATGGGCGCCTTGCTGGGCCAGGAGCTTGGCGATGGCTTCACCGATGCCACGGCTGGCGCCGGAAACGAAAGCGATCTTGCCGTCGAGGTCGAACAGGTGGGTCTTGGACATGCTGGGTTCCTTGCTCTTGTAGTCAGAGGGCTGATTTAGCGATGACATTCAGGCTCATTTGCTCCAGCAGCTTGTTCATATGGATGAACTGCGCAAAGCGTTTGTCCTGGGTCTGGCCGTGAAAAAAGCGGTAGTAGATCTGCTGCACAATGCCGGCCAGGCGGAACAGGCCGTAGGTGTAGTAGAAGTCGAAATTATCGATCTGGATGCCGGAGCGCTCGGCGTAATAGTCGACGAATTGGCGACGAGTCAGCATGCCCGGCGCGTTACTGGGCTGGCGGCGCATCAGTTGCACGGGCGCAGGGTCAGCGGCTTCGATCCAGTAGGCGAGGGTGTTGCCCAAGTCCATCAGCGGGTCGCCCAACGTGGTGAGTTCCCAGTCCAGCACGCCGATGATCTGCATTGGGTTGTGCGGGTCGAGGATCACGTTGTCGAAACGGTAGTCGTTGTGCACGATGCTGGAGGTCGGGTGGTCGGCCGGCATCTTGTCGTTGAGCCACGCGCGCACGGTTTCCCAGCTGGGTGCGTCGGGCGTCAGGGCTTTTTCGTAGCGGTCGCTCCAACCGCGGATCTGGCGTGCTACATAACCTTCGGGCTTGCCCAGGTCGGCCAGGCCGCAGGCAGCGTAGTCGACCTGGTGCAGTTCGACGAATTTATCGATAAAGCTCTTGCACAGCGCCTCGGTCTTGGCCGCGTCCAGGCCCAGTTCGGCCGGCAGGTCAGAGCGCAGGATGATGCCGTTGACGCGCTCCATCACATAGAACTCGGCGCCGATCACCGACTCGTCAAGGCAGTGCACATAGGCTTTGGGGCAATACGGGAAGCCGTCCTTGAGCTGATTGAGAATGCGGTATTCGCGGCCCATGTCGTGGGCGGACTTGGCTTTGTGGCCAAATGGCGGGCGGCGCAGCACGAATTCCTGGCCAGGGTATTCCAGCAGGTAAGTCAGGTTGGATGCGCCACCGGGGAACTGGCTGATCTTGACCGTGCCGGCAAGGCCCGGAATATGCGCCTTGAGGTAGGGATCGATGAGGCTGGCATCAAGTTCTTCGCCGGGGCGAATCTGGGTCGATTGGTCGTTAAGCGCCATGCTTATCCCTTCTGCTTATTCTAAAGGCCTTGGACTATTGGCTAATCTAATGCGCACCGCCGCCCAGCGACAAGGTCGGGGCGGCTTAATAGGTTAGCGTGTTGGACGATGATCAGCGGGCCTGATGTGCTCAAATGACCAGCATGGCCCGGCCACCGGGGTTGCACGACAAATTGGCACCGATTTCGACTTTTGCCAGGTCGATGCCCAGGCCGGCGAGCAGGTTGTTGACGATGGGGTCGAGCAGCGGGCCGAGCAGCCCGGCAATCAAGCCGCCCAGGGTGGTGAGCAAGCCGTTGACCACGCCCGTGACCAGGCCCAACACGGCGCCCAACAGGCTGGCCATTTTGGGCGGGTGGTTGATCAGTTGGATGCCGGTGAGTGTTTGCTTGAGGCTGCTGACCGCGTTCGAGCTGGCGAATGCGTAATAGAGCGGTTGCTGGTTGATAGCGGGCGGCTCGGTGTAGGTGTGCGCACGCTGGGTTTTCAACACGTCGCTGTCGATTCGGATGCCCAGGCCGCCCGCCGCAAAGGCCTGCCTGTCGCTACACACGCCGGTGCCGCGCTTGCAGGTTTTAGTGCCGATATCCACCACCGGGTACTCGTCTACCTTGAGTTTTTCTGTGGACGAGTACAGATTCTTGGGGTCAACCTGGCCAATCATCGCGCGCAATGCCGAGGTTTCGCCGAGTACCGACAACGACTTTTTGCCGCTGTCGCAACTGTAGCCAGTGACCATAGCGCTGCCGCCAGCGGCTTCCAGGGCGATGTCGAGGGTGTCGCCGATTTCCAGGCTGACGACCAGGCAACAATTGGGATCGAGTAAGCCAAACAGGCCGCCCAGCAGGTCACTGAGCGCTTGCACCGTGCCACCCAGCAGGTTATTCACCAGCGTGACGATCGGCAGTTTTACCGAAATCAAAGTGCGCACCTGGGCGGTGCGCACATAAATGGGCTGCTTGGCGATATCCTTGGGGTTGCCGATGCTGGAAACCTGCCCGGGCTCGATCACTTTGGTCGACACGGTCACGCCGAGCAGGCCCAGCACATCCACCGGCAGCTCCACGGCAACTGCGCTGGCCTTGTTCGACAGCTGCACAAAGCCCTGGATCAGGTTGAACAGTTGCAGGTTCACATCCAGCGCACTTTTGTCGGTGCCGTTCTGGATATTGATCAGGTCGCCCAGGTGCAGGATCTGCGTGCCCGGCGCAATCAGCTTGATGGCTTCCAGGTTGTTGATCACCACTTTGACCGCGTCACCGCCCAGCTTGAGCACATCAATGGCCGCCTGGATCAGTTGGCCTACAGTGGCGTCGGTCTTGAGCAGTTGGTCGTAGTTACCGGCGCTGACTTTCAATTGGATGGCCAGCGCATCCAGGTACTTGAGCAAGCTGATATCGGTATTGAGCAGCCCATTCCAGCCGACTGCGTCCAACTGCAACTTGCCGCCCAGCAGGCCGCCGATCAAGGCGTTGAGGGCGACAGACTGGGTGCTGTCCACCGTTAACAAGGTGCTGCGAACCGTGAGCTGGGCAACCGTTGGGGTGGGGGCGGCGGCGACGGCGGTGGCGCTGAGCAGCGTTGTCAGGTTGACGGGCTGGCCCGAGAACAGCGTGAGCAAGCCATGGGCAAGGCTGGTGTGCACGCGATGGGTAGCAATCACCCGGATGGCATCGGTTTTGCTCGGGTCGGCGCTGAACGTGCGCATAAAATCTGCGCCGGTGGCCAGGGTGCCGCAGGCGGTCGCCAGCGTGCGATTGTCGTCAAGGCTAAAGTTGTTGCGTGCGGCGCTTTCGGTCGCAAATTGTGCGGCATTGTTAGCGGGCGCCGCGCATGTGCCGCTGCGGCTCACCGCTTCCAGCGCAGCCGTATCGGCCACACGCTGCAATTTGCGCTTCTCCAGGTACAGGCGACCGCTGTCGACCACCAGCAGCAGAAACAGCAGCGCAATACCAAGGGTTACCGCGCCTATCAGGCCGATGGCGCCGCGTTGGCGGGCCGGGCCGAGTCCATGGCCAATCATTGTGCGTTCCTTCGCCGGTCCTGCACCGACGTCCTGAGCATCCCCGCAAGCAGTGTAGTCAGGTTTTGCGTCGGCGCTGGCTAATCGCTACTAGTTGCGCGGCGGCAGGGTAACCGGTGTCAGCACTGGGCGGCCGGCGAAATATTCCACCAGGTTATCGGCCACGCGTTGCACGGTGTCGTGGGCCGCTTCCGGCGACAGGCCGGCGACATGGGAGGTGAGCACGGTATTGCTCAGCCGCTTGAGGGCGTCGGGCACTTTCGGTTCATCGTCGAACACATCCAGCGCGGCACCGCCGATACGCCGTTGCTCCAGCGCAGCCACCAAGTCCGCAGTCACCACCACGCTGCCGCGTCCGATGTTCACCAGGTAACCGTTCGGCCCCAGCGCATCCAGGGCATGGCGATCAATCAGGTGGCGGGTGCTGGCCCCGCCCGGCGTGGCCAGGATCAGGAAGTCCGAGGTGCGCGCCAGCTCCACGGCGGTTGCGCAATAGGTGTAGTCCACATCGTCGCGGGGCTGGCGGTTGTGGTAACTCACTTCCATGCCAAAGCCGAGGGCGGCACGTTTGGCAATCTCCATGCCCACTGCGCCGAGACCGAGAATGCCCAGTTGCTTGCCGCCCAGGGAAGGGCGCATCACTTTGGGCCATTCGCTGCGCCGCACCGCCGCGTCAGTCTGGGGAATGCCACGCACCAGTGCCAACAGCAACGCCATGGCGTGGTCAGCCACTGACGGCGCGTTTACGCCGGCGCCGTTGGTTACCACGATCCCGCGATTGCTCGCCGCTTGCAGGTCCACGTGTTCATAGCCGGCGCCGATCACGCAGATAATCTCGAGCAACGGCAGCGCCGCGATTTCCTCGGCATACAACCCCAGCGGGCCACGGGTGAGTACCGCCTTGATCTGCGCGCCGTGGGCCTTGATCGCCTGGGCACGCTCGGCCGGTGTCGGCGCCAGAATCACATGGAAGTCGTTACTCTCGATGATTTGCAGGTATTCGTTGATGGTTTCAACCAGGACCAGAACAGTGGTGGACATCGGAAGGCTCTTCCTGAAGGGTTTGATAGGAGGAGTATGCGGGATTTGTAAGACGGAACGATTTGTTCGGTCAGAAAAAATCCCGCACAGGCAGTTCTAGAACTCAACATCCTGAGCTTTCACCCGCTTCACAAACGCCCCCGCCAAGGTCGCATTGTGATGCTCGATGATCGCCTTGGCCGGCAAGGTCGGGGTGTCCATGCAAGTATGAGCGTCCTCGGGCAGTATCACCGAAAACCCAAGCTCGGCCGCTACTCGGCACGTGGTGTCGATGCAAAACTGGGTTTTCATGCCGACCACCACCAATTCATCGACCTGTGCCGCCGCCAGTTGTTGCGCCAGGTCAGTGCCCAGGAAGCAGCTGGGGCGGGTTTTGTTGAACAGGTGATCGTGAACGTCGTCGACGTTGAGGCCTTGCCACAGTTGCCATAACGGGCTGCCAGCTTCGATCGGCGAACCTGCCGGGCCGGTGTGGCGAGCGACGAAGATAGCCACGTTGGCCCTGCGTGCGCGCTGGATAAGCTGGTTGATGGTGCCCAGCACGCGCTCACGCTCGAAGGGCTGTTGCGGCCCGTCGTATAAACCGGTTTGCATATCGATGATCAACAGGGCGTTAGCCATGGTCTTGCTCCTTGCAGTGGCCAGCGGGCGGGGCAAGAAAAAGGCCCCGTCCATTGCTGGCGGGGCCTTGGGGTGTTTCGGGATGTTTTTAGCTTTCGCACCCACAGCCACCGCCCGACCCGCCATAAGCGGTCGTGGTGGTGGTGCGGGTGAGGCGGCGCTGAATGAGATTCATGGCTCGATCATGCTGGGGCGGGCGCGTGGCTGTCAACGGCGCTGCCATAGCTTCCTCAAAGGGCCGCCGCCACACTGCCATTATTGGGCAGAATCCGCCTGCTGCGCCTGGATTTGCTCTGCTTGCGCGATCGGCCTGAAATCGTAGGTAGGATAGAATTCTGTTGTGTAGGCACCCCAGGCAGTGCGCTCTATCGCCAGATTGACCTCTACCAGGCGCGAAGCCGGCAGGCGTAGCACGACGATCTGTCCGATGCCCATGGTGACATTCCAACTGACCACTTCAACCCCGGCAGGAGGAAATACCTTGTGAAAGGCTTGCTTCGCCAATTGTGTCTTCAACTCGCTCAAGGGCCGCGACTGATCATGTTTGAGAAACACCGTTAACATGACGGCGTTATCAGCTGTGGCCGCCACAGTGCTTACGCTGGAGGGAGCGGCGGTGTTGGCAGTGGCTGCTGCGGGCAACAGAGCAACAGTCAACAGCACAGGTATTAACAATGATGTGAGGGCGTTACATGGCTTCATCTTGGGCACCTTGCAGTCTATTAATTCAAGCGGCGTAGCGTCAGGCGTGAGGGCTGACTAGTTCGACAGCGCAGTTTTTATCGGGCCGATATAAGGCGCATGGACGACATAGATTCGAACAGGAGGGTTGTTGGCAATCATGTCGCGAGGTACTTCGCGCGAGTAGGTGAACTCGTTCTTATCCAGTTTTTCCAGTCGCCTGACCACGGTTTTGATCGGTCCCACATCGGGCACCAGAATATGGGTATTTTGGTCGCCTGTGACGAGGAAGTAGCCGCCACCGCCATCGGCGTATTTTGAAAGCCCGGTGTCAGCATAGAAGAACTCATAACGGTTGCGCTGTGGGTCCCACATTGAAATGCCCACCACACCGGGGTAGTTGGCCTTGACATCCTTATCCGGGGCACCCTCGATATAGACTTTGGTGGTCAACCATTGTGGGGAAGAGGCCAGCGCCTGGATATCCCGTTCAGGCACGGTTGGCGTTGCGTAACTTTCGCTGGATTTAAATAGGCCGATAAGACACAGACCAGTTAATACAATACTGAGTGTTTTCATTCTTGAATTCCTGAGGCTGCTGGCTAAGAGCGCGGCATGATGTTTGTGCGAGGGACGCGGCGATCTTAGTGTGTGCTCTGGCGGCGGCTCAATGGTTATGTATGGTCTTGTAATAGTTAATGGTCTATCTCAGTGGAAATATTATTTAGATGTAGGCTGTGTCTGCTTTAAATGTCGGATACTTCTTGGAAGTTGCTTCTTTTGACGGATTTTTGGCAACGCCATAACCTTTCGCAGCCCACGAAAGCTGCCGTCCGCCACCCTCCTTGAATTGCTGCGCCGCTCAACCATTCCTCAGCTAAGTCTTTGCTTATTCGAGAGAATCCCGGACAATCCGGCCCCTTCTATGGTCGAGGCGCTGCCTGTCAGGTTTTTCTGACTCGCCCCGGCCGTGTAAATGCGGAGATCCGACCGGATGAATGATCAGGCCAATAGCGTCGACGAACGCTATGCAACGACACCTGCAACCCTCACAAGCTGGAGCCGCCAGGACACCACCTGGATGCTCGGCCTGTTCGGCACCGCCATTGGCGCCGGTACTTTGTTTTTGCCGATCAACGCCGGCCTGGGCGGCTTCTGGCCCCTGGTGATCCTGGCATTGCTGGCGTTCCCGATGACGTTCTTCGCTCACCGTGGCCTGACGCGCTTCGTGCTGTCCGGCCGTGCCGGCTCTGACATCACCGACGTGGTTGAAGAGCATTTCGGCCTCAAGGCCGGTGCACTGATCACCTTGCTGTACTTCTTCGCCATCTTCCCGATCCTGCTGATCTACAGTGTGGCCCTGACCAACACCGTCAGCAGTTTCATGGAACACCAACTGCACATCATGCCGCCGCCACGGGCGATCCTGGCCTTTGTGCTGATCCTCGGCTTGCTGGCCGTGGTGCGTTGCGGCGAGCAAGTGATCGTCAAGGCCATGAGCCTGATGGTGTATCCGTTCATCGTCGCCTTGCTGTTCCTGGCGGTGTACCTCATCCCGCACTGGACCGGCGGCATCCTCAGCACTGCCAGCGAAGTCCCGGCGCCGTCCGCGCTGCTCAATACCCTGTGGCTGGCGATTCCGGTGATGGTGTTCTCGTTCAACCATTCGCCGATCATCTCGGCCTTCGCGGTTGATCAGAAGCGCCAGTACGGCGCCAATGCCGATGAGCGCAGCTCGCAGATCCTGTGCCGCGCGCACCTGTTGATGGTGGTAATGGTGCTGTTCTTCGTGTTCAGCTGCGTGCTGACGCTGTCGCCGGCACAGCTGGCCGAAGCAAAAGCGCAGAACCTGTCGATCCTGTCGTACCTGGCCAACCACTTCGACAACCCGACCATCGCCTTCGCCGCGCCGTTGATTGCGTTCGTGGCGATTGCCAAGTCGTTCCTGGGCCACTACATCGGTGCCAGTGAAGGCCTCAAGGGGCTGGTATTGAAAACCGGGCGTCGTCCGGCTGCCAAGTCCCTGGACCGCATGACCGCCGCGTTCATGCTGGTAGTGTGCTGGCTGGTCGCCACGCTCAACCCGAGCATTCTCGGCATGATTGAAACGCTGGGCGGCCCGATCATCGCGTCGATCCTGTTCCTGATGCCGATGTACGCGATCCGCAAGGTGCCGGCCATGGCCAAGTACCGTGGGCAAGCATCCAATGTGTTTGTCACTGCGGTGGGCCTGGTCGCGATTACTGCGTTGGTTTACTCGCTGTTGTCCTGATGACAGACGCCGGGTAACAAAGCCGATTCGCGCACTGCGTGAATCGGCTTTTTTTTGTGTCCGAAAAAATCCCCATGCCAATGAGGGCTAAGCTGTCGACGTGTTGGTTCCCTTTGGAGATACCCATGGCTCGGCCCCGCCCGCAATTGGTCACAGGCAAGCTGGAAAAACTGCACCCTACACAATTGACGGTCGGCATGGCGGAAGTCGCTGCCAAGCGCGACGCCTGGACCAAACTCAAGCGCAAGGAGCGCGCCGCCGCCCTCGACAAGCACTGGTTCCCTTGTGTGCTGGGGCCGGACGAGCGCTACTACATCACCGACCATCACCACTTCGGTATGGCTTTGATTCTGGAAGAGGTCAAGAGTGTGTCGCTGCTGATGCTCAAGGACCTGTCTTTCGTGGAGCGCAGCACCTTCTGGAATGTCATGGCATTCAATCAATGGGTCCACCCCTACGACGCGCGCGGTTTGCGGCGTACCTATGAGGCCATTCCCCGCAAGATAACCGACCTGCAGGACGACCCTTACCGCAGCCTTGCCGGCCTGCTGCGTACCGCCGGCGGTTACGCCAAGGACGCAACACCGTTCAGCGAGTTTTTGTGGGCGGACTTCTTTCGCAGCCGTATCGGCAGCGATGTTGTCAGCCAGCCAAATGCCAAATTGTTGGGCAAGGCCATGACTCTGGCGCGCAGCCAGGAAGCTCGTTATTTGCCAGGATGGGTTGGGCCGATTGAAAACTGAAACCGTTACGCCCGTTGCCGTACCCCCCAATCGTACCCAGGACATCCTGGCCGGGTTGTCCATCGCCGGGTTACTGCTGCCGGAGGCTGTGGCGTATTCCAGCATCGCTGCGTTGCCGCCGCAGGCCGGTGTGATCGCCTTGTTTGCCGGGCTGGTGTGCTACGGCCTGTTGGGCACCAGCCGTTTTGCAATTGTCTCGGCCACTTCCTCTTCTGCGGCGGTATTGGCGGCAGCTACCGCCAGCCTGGCCGGGGATGATCCGGCGCTGAGACTGTCCCTGGCCTTCGGGCTGGTGCTGATCACCGGCGTGCTGTTTGTGTTGGCCGGTTTGTTCAAGCTGGGCGGTGTGACGTCGTTTATCGCCAAGCCGGTGTTGCGCGGTTTTGCCTTCGGCCTGGCGTTGACCATCATCCTCAAGCAACTGGCCAGTGTGGTGGGCGTACACCTGACCGATAACAACCTGATCTGCTTCCTGCCGCAGTTACTGGAGCAATTAGCGCACTGGAACTGGCCGGCGGCGCTGGTCGCAGCGGCAGCATTGGCGGTGTTATGGCTGTGCGCGCGAATCCCGCGCTTGCCGGGCGGCTTGCTGGTGGTGGTCCTGGGGATTGTTGCCGGGCAGTACCTGGGCTTGCAGGCCCATGGCGTGGCCTTGATCGGCATGATTGATCTGCGCCTGGAGCTGGGGCACTTTCCCGTGCTGCCGTTCGCGGATTGGTTGCGCCTGGGCGAGTTGGCGTTTGCCTTGGTCATGATCCTGTATGCGGAGTCCTACGGCTCTATCAGTTCGTTCGCACTTAAACATGGCGACCGGGTTTCATCCAATCGCGATCTGTTGGCGCTGGGCGCGGCGAACCTGGTGTCCGGGTTGTTCCACGGCATGCCCGCCGGCGCGGGCTATTCGGCCACGTCGGCGAATGAGGCTGCCGGCGCCGGTTCGCGCCTGGCGGGCATCGTTGCGGCGCTGGTGGTGCTGGTGATCGTGTTGACGGTGCTGCCGTATGTGGCGTTAACGCCGGAGCCGGTGCTGGCAGCCATCGTCATCTACGCGCTGGGCCGTGGCTTGAGCCTGCAACCCCTGGGCCGTTACTTCCTGTGGCGCCGCGACCGGTTGCTGGTGATCTGCGCTGTGGCGGCAGTGCTTGTGCTGGGCGTGCTGGATGGCTTGCTGGTGGCGGTGGCGATCAGCGTAGTGTTGATGCTGCGCCAGATGTCTTCGGCGGATATTCAAGTGCTGGGGCGCCTGGGCGACAGTCATGACTTTGTTGACCGTCAACACCATGCGGATGCGGTGCAGGTGCCTGGCTTGCTGATTGTGCGGCCCAGTGAGGCGCTGTTTTTCGCCAATGCCGAACGCATCCTGGGCGCGGCGTTGCGCTTGATGCGTCAGTCGCCGGTCGAGGCGGTGGTGTTGAGCCTGGAAGAATCGCCCGACCTTGACGGCACCAGTATCGAGGCGCTGGCGGCGTTTTTTGCGCAGGTGCACGGGGAGGGCAAGCGGCTGGTACTGGCGCGGGTGCGGCATGCGGCGATGGAAGTACTGCAAGCCTTGCCCGAAGCCGTTGCGCCACAGGTTTTGCTGAGTGCCTTGAGTGTTGATGGTGCGGTGCAGTTGGCGTTGCACGCCAGGCCGTGAGTGCCAATGATCAAAAAATGTGGGAGCTGGCTTGCCTGCGATGGCGGGTTGTTGGTGGTGTACATATCCGTTGCTGCGGTAACGGCTTCTATTGGTTCCGCTCTTACAGCGGGTCACTTTTGTAAAGACATGTACGGACCGGACACATGGTTGACACATGTGCGGGGACATGGTGGACACATTATTGACCATAATCAGGCTTACTAATGTCGATTGTTCGCAAAAAGTGATGGCAGAAATAGACGTCGAACAGACCA
>NZ_JAAQWK010000012.1:0-245030 GCF_012985445.1 Pseudomonas sp. WS 5532 | reverse complement strand
TCGCTGTTGGAGCTGGTTGGTGGGGGAGCTGGCTTGTGTGGGAGCTGGCTTGTGTGGGAGCTGGCTTGTGTGGGAGCTGGCTTGTGTGGGAGCTGGCTTGCCTGCGATGCAGACACCTCGGTATGTCGGCCACACCGTGGTGATGCTATCGCAGGCAAGCCAGCTCCCACACAAGCGCGGTTCCTGTGGGAGCCGCGCTCGCCCGACTACAGCGGCATCAGTGGAACAACACCGCCGTCTTCTGCAGGGTCACCCACACACCCCACGCCAACGGAATACCTACCACCAGCCAGGCGGCAACAGCCATCGGCACAGTACCAGGGGCCGCTTTCCACTCCAGCGAAGTGCTGGCATCGGCGCCTTTGTCATGGCC
Source organism: Pseudomonas sp. WS 5532 (assembly GCF_012985445.1). Taxonomy (NCBI): domain Bacteria; kingdom Pseudomonadati; phylum Pseudomonadota; class Gammaproteobacteria; order Pseudomonadales; family Pseudomonadaceae; genus Pseudomonas; species Pseudomonas sp. WS 5532. The sequence continues at coordinate 244,657 of NZ_JAAQWK010000012.1, read as the reverse complement.
CAGCGCCTGTTCGGCAGCCAGTTCAGCGTCGGTCATGAAGTACTTGTCGGCCACCGGGCGCACCAGCAGGTTGCAGAGGAAACCCAGCACCAGCAGGCCTGCAAGGATGTACAAGGTGATGTCGTAAGCCGCAGCGCGCGGAACGCCGATGCTCAGCTGGTATTCGCGAAGGTAGTTCACCAACACCGGGCCCAGCACGCCAGCCGCCGCCCATGCGGTCAACAGGCGACCGTGGATCGCGCCGACCATTTGGGTGCCGAACAGGTCGGCCAGGTACGCAGGCACAGTCGCAAAACCGCCGCCGTACATCGACAGGATGATGCAGAACGCCGCCACAAACAGCGCCACGTTGCCCAGGTGCCCCAGGTTCGGGATCAACGCGTACAGGGCAAAGCCCAGGGCGAAGAACACGAAGTAGGTGTTTTTACGGCCCAGGTAGTCGGAGAACGACGCCCAGAAGAACCGGCCACCGATGTTGAACAGGCTCAACAGACCAGTGAAACCTGCAGCGATAGCCGCAATAGAGGCCAACTGGCCCGCGTCCAGCTGGCCGAACGGCACATCCACACCCAGTAACTTGCCACCGAACACTTCCTGCAGCAGCGGCGAAGCCATGCCGAGGATGCCGATACCGGCGGACACGTTCAGGCACAGCACCAGCCATACCAGGCGGAATTGCGGGGTTTTCCACGCCACGTTCACGTGCACGTGACGGTGGGTGATCATCGCGTTGCTGGCTTTTTTCGCCGGTGCGGTCCAGCCCTCAGGCTTCCAGCCGGTCGGCGGAACGCGGTAGGACAGTGCGCCACCGATCATGAACACGAAATAAATCACGGCCATGACTACAAAGCTCTGCCACACGCCCACGCTGGTTGGCGAGGCGAAGTGGCCCATCAGTGCTGCGGCCAACGGTGCACCCACCATTGCGCCACCGCCGAAGCCCATGATCGCCATGCCAGTGGCCATGCCGCGCTTGTCCGGGAACCACTTGATCAGGGTCGATACAGGCGAGATATAACCCAGGCCCAGGCCAATACCACCGATCACACCGGAGCCGATCCACATCAGCCAGATCTGGTGGGTATAAATCCCCAGCGCCGAGATCAACAGGCCGCCGCACCAGCACAACGCCGATACAACGCCCGCCTTACGTGGCCCGGCATGTTCCAGCCAGCCGCCCCAGATGGCTGCCGAGCAACCCAGGAAGATGAAGAACAGCGTGTAGATCCAGCCCAGCATGGAGATGGGCCAGTCGCACTGGGACGAGAAGACTTGCGCGATAAAGCTCATGTCCGGCGCGCAGGCGACCGGCGCGGTGATACCCAGAGCCTTGGACAGCGGCAGCCAAAACACCGAGAACCCGTAGGCCATGCCGATGCAGAGGTGGATGGCCAGGGCGGCCGGCGGAACCAGCCAGCGGTTGAAGCCGGGCTTGGCGATAATGCGCTCCTTGGACAGGAACGCGGGCTGCGCGGCAGTACTACCGGCCGCAGTGCTAGTGCTCATTGGTGTTTCCCCCAGTTATTAGTATGTGTCCGTCAGGCGCTCTCTCCCTCGACCTTGCACGCAGAGCGTTGGCCGTTGTTGTTGAGTAAAGCTCCTTTTAAGCGCGACGCTGTGTCGCAGACGACAGACGAACCCGCGAAGATTAGCACCAGTGGATGACAGAAAAACCAAACTGACATCACCTTTTTCACTCAACCTGATCTGCCTGACGGCAAAATCCTATTTTGCCGTCCCTGGATACAATGTAACGATGCGTGAACTGACGCAGGCCTTCGGGCGTTATACTCTGCGGCTAAATTTTGAAATCGACATACAAGGACTCGCCCATGAAAGCGTTCGGCAAAATCCTGGGTCTGGTACTCCTCGGGCTGTTGCTGATCATTGTGGCCCTGGGCTTTGCCCTGACCCACCTCTTCGATCCCAACGACTACAAAGACGAGATTCGCCAGATTGCCCGCGACAAGGCCCACATCGAGCTGACGCTCAATGGCGATATTGGCTGGAGCCTGTTCCCCTGGCTGGGCCTTGAGTTGCACGAAGCCAGCGTGGCAACCCTGACCACCCCGACCCAACCGTTCGCCGACTTGCAAATGCTCGGCCTGTCGGTGCGCGTGCTGCCACTGCTGCGCCGCGAAGTGCAGATGAGCGATGTGCGTGTCGAAGGCCTCAACCTGCGCCTTAACCGTGACAAGCAAGGCCACGGCAACTGGGAAGACATCGGCAAGAATGTGCCCGACGCGGCCGAAATCGCCAGCGCCCCTGCCCCAGCGCAAGCCCCCGCCGAACCCGAACCGGAGAAGCCACCCAAGCCGATCCGCCTGGACATCGACAGCCTTACCATCAACAACGCCCGCGTTGAATACAACGATGAACAGACCGGCAAACAGTTCAGTGCCGAAAGCATCCAGTTGAGCGCCGGCGCCGTGCACGAAGGCGCGAGTATTCCACTCAAACTCACTGCATTCCTGGGCAGCAACCAGCCGCTGATGCGCGTCAAAACCGAACTGAACGGCAACCTGCGCATCCAGCGTGCCCTGCAGCGCTACCAGTTCGAAGACATGAAACTCAGCGGCGAAGCCACCGGCGAGCCGCTGCTAGGCAAGACCGTGACCTTCTCCACCCAGGGCCAATTGCTGGTGGACCTGGCGGCCAACATCGCCGAGTGGACCAACCTCAAGCTCTCCGCCAACCAACTGCGCGCCTTGGGCGAACTGAAGGTCAATGACCTGAACAAATCCCCGCAAGTCAGCGGCGCGTTGTCGATTGCCCAGTTTGACCTGGCCAAGTTCCTCGACAGCATCGGCCACCCGCTGCCGCCCATGGCTGACGGCAGCCTGAGCAAGGTCGAGCTGGTCAGCCGCCTCAAGGGCACCCCGACCAGCGTGGCGCTGGAAGACCTGAACCTGAAACTCGACGGCAGCACCTTTACCGGTCGCATCGCCGTGGATGACTTCGCCAAGCAAGCCTTGCGCGTGCAGCTCAAGGGCGACACCTTCAACGCCGACAACTACCTGCCGGCCAAGTCCGAATCGGCCAAAGGTGCAACCGCTGCCCGCCAGGCCGAAGTGCAGAACAGCGAAGCTGGCGCCATGGCCGCCGGTGGCACCACACCACTGCCGGAAGCCCCGACCAAAGGCGCGTGGAGCACCGACAAACTGCTGCCACTGACCCGCCTGCGCACCCTGGACGTCAACGCCGACCTGGCTTTTGGGCAACTGACCCTGAGCAAGCTGCCGATCCAGAATGCAGCGCTCAAAGCCTCCGGCGCCGATGGCCAGCTCAAGCTCGACACCTTGAGCGGCGGCCTCTACAACGGCACCTTCCAGGCCAACGGCACACTCGATGTGCGCCAGGACATCCCGCTGCTGGCGCTGCAAACCCACATCAAACAAGTGCCGGTTGAACGCATCCTGCAAGCCCAGGGGCAAAACCCGCCGGTCAAAGGCCAGGTCACCCTCGACAGCAACCTCAGCGGCCGTGGCAACAGCCAAAAGGCGCTGATCGACAGCCTCAACGGTACCGCCAGCTTTGTGATCACTAACGGCGCGCTGCTCAACGCCAACATTGAACAACAACTGTGCACCGGCATCGCCTTGCTCAATCGCAAAACCCTGAGCACCACGCCACAGGGCAAGGACACGCCGTTCCAGGAACTGCGCGGCACGCTTAACTTCCGTAACGGCGTGGCGAGCAACCCGGACCTCAAAGTGCGCATCCCGGGCCTGGCGGTTAACGGCAACGGTGACGTCGACCTGCGTGTGCTGGGCATGGACTACCGCGTCGGCATCATCGTCGAAGGCGACCAGCGCGACGTGCCGGACCCGGCCTGCCAGGTCGGCGCCAACTTCCAGAACATCGAAGTGCCGCTGCGCTGCCGTGGCCCGCTGGAGCTGGGCGCCAAGGCCTGCCGCCTGGACAAGGACGGCTTGACCCAGGTCGCCATCAAAGCCGCCGGCAACAAGCTCAGCGACAAAATCGAAGAGAAGCTCGACAAGGTTAATCCGCAGCTTAAAGACGCCCTTAAAGGCCTGTTCAAACGATGAGAAACGAGCAGTTTTCACAGGCGGTGCTGGATTGGTACGACCGCCACGGTCGCCATGACCTGCCCTGGCAACAGGGCATCACGCCTTACCGGGTGTGGGTCTCGGAGATCATGTTGCAACAGACCCAGGTGAGCACCGTGCTCAATTACTTCGACCGGTTCATGGCTTCCTTGCCGACGGTCGAAGCCCTGGCCGCCGCGCCGGAAGATGAAGTGCTGCACCTGTGGACCGGCCTGGGTTACTACACCCGTGCACGTAACCTGCAGAAGACCGCCAAGATTGTCGTTGCTGAATACGGCGGCGAATTTCCCAAGGATGTGGAAAAACTCACTGAGCTGCCTGGCATTGGCCTGTCCACTGCCGGCGCCATCGCCAGTTTGAGCATGGGCCTGCGCGCGCCGATCCTGGACGGCAACGTCAAACGCGTGCTGGCGCGTTTTACTGCGCAAGAGGGCTACCCAGGCGAACCCAAGGTCGCGAAACAGCTCTGGGCCACCGCTGAGCGCTTTACGCCCCACGACCGCGTCAACGCCTACACCCAGGCAATGATGGACATGGGCGCCACGCTCTGCACGCGCAGCAAGCCAAGCTGCCTGCTGTGCCCGCTGGAAAAAGGCTGCGAAGCCCACATGCTCGGCCTGGAGACGCGTTACCCGATCCCCAAGCCGCGCAAGACCATCCCGCAAAAGCGCACGCTGATGCCACTGCTGGCCAACGCCGAGGGCGCGATCCTGCTTTACCGTCGCCCGTCCACGGGCCTGTGGGGCGGCTTGTGGAGCTTGCCGGAACTCGATGACCTGCAAGACCTGGAACACCTCGCCAACCAGCACGCGCTGGCACTGGGCGAGCAACAGGCGCTGCCGGGGCTGATCCACACCTTCAGCCACTTCCAACTGGCCATCGAACCCTGGCTGGTGCAGGTCGAGGAATCCGCCCATCACGTGGCCGAGGCCGACTGGCTCTGGTATAACCTCGCCACCCCGCCGCGCCTGGGCCTTGCCGCCCCGGTGAAAAAACTGCTGAAGCGCGCGGCCGACGTATTGAACGCAGGAGTTTCGTCATGACCCGCACCGTAATGTGCCGCAAGTACAAAGAAGAACTGCCAGGCCTGGAACGCCCTCCGTACCCAGGTGCCAAGGGCCAGGACATTTTCGAGCATATCTCTGCCCAAGCCTGGGGTGACTGGCTGAAACACCAGACCCTGCTGATCAACGAAAAACGCCTGAACATGATGAACGGCGAAGATCGCAAATACCTGGCGGGCGAAATGGAGAAGTTCTTTTCCGGCGAGGATTACGCCAAGGCCGACGGTTACGTGCCGCCTGCTCAATAATTGATCAAAAACCGGGGTCGGCACGTAAGCGACGGTAATAATTAAATATTTTTTGAAAACTTGCTTGACGACCCCCTGAAAAACCCGTTTAATGCGCCCCGTTGCCCAGATAGCTCAGTCGGTAGAGCAGGGGATTGAAAATCCCCGTGTCGGCGGTTCGATTCCGTCTCTGGGCACCACTAATACCGAAAAACCCCAAGCGAAGATAATTCCTTGGGGTTTTTTATTGCCTGCGATTTAATGGCCGCGGGCCAATGCCCCGCCCGATTCACACCCGAGGGTTATTTATCCCGCTGCTCGATCGTTTAGCTGTTACTGAATTTTCTGTTGCAAGGTAGTTATTTGATGAACCGGTACTTGTTCTGCGCGCTGTTGCTGCTGACGGCGTTGCTCAGTGGCTGCGCCACACAAATGGATGTCTCGATCAACGCAACCCCCGATCCGGACTATCACTTTGATCGACAGGCATTGGTGCTGGTGACCACATCAGTGAGCGGCAGCGCGCAAAACACGCTCAATGCCCGCTATTACCTGCGGGACATGGTCAGCGCCATGAAGGACCAGGGCTTTCGCGAGGTGTACACCGATGCCAGCCTGCCCAAGAACCATGGGCCAATCAAAATGACCATCATCCTGGACGTCGACAGCAAGCAGGTCACTTACCGCTATACCGCCACCGATTACGGCCAGGTGCCCACCAGCACCACCACCGAATGCAAGAAGAACAAAAAGAAAGCCGACCAGTTGACCTGCACCAGCAAGCCGAACACCACCTACGGCCCGGTGGGCACCTCGGAGCGCACCGGCTACACCACGCTCACTACCTTCACTGCCACCGCGCGTGACGAAGTGAGCCGGCGCGCGGTGTACGTGTTGCGGGTGATGTCCTACAACGAAGACTGCCAGGCCGCCAAGATCGAAGCGTTCCTGGTTGAACAGGGCCTGCAGAACCTCAACTTCCAGGACCGCGTACAGCGCAACTACACCGTGACGATGCCCGAGGGCTACCAGTGCAAGTAGGCGCCTGGCTACTGCAGTAGAAACACCATCAGCGGGTTGTCGTTAAGCCGCCCTTCGAAGTTTGGCGCCTGCTGCTCCATCGGCGTGCCCTTGAGCAGCGCTGCTTCTTTGCGCGGCACCAGCACCCAGGATGGACGCGGCAGGGTGGCAAGCTTCTCGGGTTCGTTACCGGCGACGAACAGCGGTTGCTCATCGTGCGTCAGGTTCATCATGTAGCGGATAGCCCAGGTGTCGCGGCCAAGGTCGACAAACACCAATGGCCCCGGCTGCGCCGCACGCAATGCCTCTACCTGGCTGACAAACTTGCGGGTGTCGTATTGCAGGTCCTTGGCCGGGTCGATCACCACCACCAGCAGCAACCATTGCGCCGCCAAGGCGATCACACTGAGCCACACCAGGCGCAACGGGCGACGCCAGGCAATCAGCGCCGCCACTTGCAGCACCACCCACACGCCAATCAACGGCGGCAGCGACACGTCGGGCCAGTAACCGTGCTTCTGCCAGGTGTGCCGGCAGATAAACAACACCACCACGCACAACGCCGGCAGCGCCACGACAAGCCATTCGTAGCAGCGGCGCACGCCGACGAACCAGTTTTGCGCCTGGAGCAGCCCATAGGCGGCGACAGCGGCAAACATCGGCACCATCGGCAGAATGTAGTAAGCGCGCTTGAAGTGCGGCACCGACAGCCCGAGCAGGATCATCAGGCCACAGGCCGCCAGCCGCACCACCATTTGCACGTCTTCGTTGACCCAGCGCTCAGACCAGCGATGCCGCAGCGCGATCATCGCCGCCAAGGCCAAAGGCACCACCGGGAAGTAGCGGTACAAACTCAGCTTGAAGTAGAAATAGAACGGCTCGCCGGACTCGTCGAGGCGCCCACTGACCTGCATCCTGAACACATCGTCGGCAAAGGCCTCGCCACCGCTGAAACGCGCCAGCTTCATCAACGCCCACCAGCAGGCCCCGAGCAACGCCAGCCCCACAAAACCATGGATCAGCACTTGCTTGACCCGCTCGCCCGGCTTGCCCAACGCCCAGTAAACGCACACCACGCCGCAGACTTCGATAAGCCCCAAAGGCCCACGAATCGCGAAGGCCAGCACAAACAACGGGAACACCGCCAACTGTCGAAGCCGTGACCCGAGACGCTCGCCCGTGTGCAGCAGGTAGAAGCTGCCTACGCATAAGAGCGCGACCATCAGGTCCAGGCAGACCGAGCGCGACTTATCGAGCAATTGGGTGGTAAGCAGCGTCAGCAGCACCGTCAGCAATGCCCAAGGCCGACTGAACGGCACCAGCAGGCGATAGATCAGGGCGATCACGCCCGCCGCAGCAAGGGCCGTCGGCAGTACGTTGGCCAGGTGGTTCGGCGCACCGAACAGGCGAGCAAACACAAAGCTGAAGAAAGTCGCAGTGCCGGGATAGTCCGGGTACGGCTGGCCGTAGGTGGTAGGAAAAAGACTCGCGCCATGGCGAAACATTTCCTGCATGAACAACGCCCATCGCCCGTCAAAGCCTTGGGGTTGCTCGTCCCAGATGCCCAAGGTAAACAGCAATAAAGCGATCAGAAATAAGCCCAGAGACTCCAGGCGATAACGGCTGCGGTGATCCATCGAATGTCCTTTCAGGTGGGGTACGCCGACTCCATGGTGCCGACTCCACCCCTGAATAACGCCTGAACAAATCCGAGTATTTATGGACTTATCGACCGGCGCGCCACACCAGCGCGGGAATCAGCCGGATGTAGAGTAGCTCGCCCACCAGCTCAAGCAGGGTTTGGAGGATCACCGCCGTTGCGGCCAGCCCGCGCACGTCTTCAGGCAGGGCCAACGCCAGTGGCAGCACCACCAATGAGTTGCGCGTCGAAGCACTGAAGGTCACCGCCCGCGCGGCAACAGCAGGCAACGCAAACAACCGCGCAGCCAGCGCGCCTATCAGCGGCGCCAGCAACAGGAAGCCGAGGTACACCGGGATCACCGGCAACAACAACGCAATATCGCGCACCACCGAAGTGATCTGCGAGCCGATCACCACAAACAGCACCAACGCCATCGCCGGCACCGGCAGCCAGGCCCAGGCGTTGTTCCAAACATTGATAATGCTTGAGCGCCGCGCCAGGCAGGTGGTCAGCACCGCCAGGATCATCGGCAGCACAATCAGCAACAGGAACGCCTCGACAAACGGCCCCACCGCCACCACCACGGCGGACTGGGCGCCCAGCATGAAGCTCAGGTACACCGGCAGCAGCACCAATTGCAGCAACAACAACACCGGCGTCGCCGCCAGCATCAGCCGCGAGTCACCCTTGCCGATATGGGTAAACACCACCACATAGTCGATACACGGCGTGAGCAACACCAGCAGCGCGCCCACCAGCAACGCCGGGCGTTCCACCAGGCCCCGGGTCAACGCCCACACCAGCAAGGGCACCAGAATGAAATTGGCCAGCAGCAATGCGCAGATAAAGCGTTTATTACCCAGGCCCTGGCGCAGGTCCAGAAACGGAATTTGCAGGAACATGGCGTACATCAGCACTGCGATGGCAGGTGTGACCAGCACGCCAAGACCTTGGGCTGACAAAGGGGCGAACACGCCAAATGCGACCGCCAGGAGCACGGCGACGAAGTAGATCGGGATTTGGTTGTGTTCGAGGGTGTCACGGGTCATGGGCTGACTCTGGTTGATCAATTGATCGCAAGCCTAAGCACCGGGAGCGCCGAGGTCGAGCATCGCGACATTTCCTGCGCCCATCACGCGCTAAATTTGTTAGTTTCGGCTTCTTATAAAAGCGCGCGGATCAAGCCCGTACCAAAAAGCGCAAGTATCGAGCCGACTCATGAACCTGCCCACCCGCCCTGCCCCACAAACATTCTGCGAGCCCGCTGCCGACGGCTACCCAATCGGCGGCTTCACCTGGCGCCACCCGCGCACCGACTTCGAACGCCCGGTCGTCATCATCAACGCCGCCACCTCGGTCCGCTGCCGCCACTATTCACGCTTTGCCGACTACCTGTTTGCCAACGGCTTCGACGTGATCACCTACGACTACCGTGGCATCGGCGAATCCCGCAGCGGCGCGTTGCGAGGCTTCAAGGCATCCTGGTCAGATTGGGGCGTGCTGGATTTCGAGGCGATGCTGCAGCGCGCACAGCGGGAGTTTCCGGGGCAGCCGATTGATGTGGTCGGCCACAGTTTCGGCGGGTGCGCGGCAGGGCTCGGTGCTTGCGGCGCAGTGATTCGGCGCATCGTCACGGTCGGCGCGCAGTTTGCGTACTGGCGCGATTACGCGGCGAGCGGGCGCTGGCGCATGTTTGCCAAGTGGCATGTGGTGATGCCGCTGGTGACGGCCCTGTGCGGCTACTTCCCCGGCAAGCGCATGGGCTGGCTGGAGGACACGCCGGCAGGCGTGGTGCGCGACTGGAGCATGCCGACACCGCGCTATGAAACGCGCCCCAGCGGGCGTGGCCTGAGCGAGCTGCCCTTTGCCCGAGTGAAGGCGCAGTTGCTGGCCATCAGCATCACTGACGATCCGTTTGGGACTGTGGCGGCTATTGAGCGGCTGCTGGGCTATTTTGAAAACAGCGCGCGCACTCACCTGCGAATCGCACCCGAGGATATCGGCGAAAAAGCCGTCGGGCATTTCGCTTTCTTTCGCAGTGAATATCAGGACCGGTTGTGGCCGATTGCGCTGGGATGGCTGCAGAAAGGCGAATTGGCGCCCGGCACACCCGGCGTGCGCGTCTAGATTTCCTTGGGATTTCCCCCAACCTGCGCTTCAATACCCCACCCCGATTAAGAACCCAAGGACGTTGAGCCCATGGCCTCGCCGAACAAGCAGCAAAAACGTGCCCACCGGGCCAAGGCCAAGGCCAAGCAAAACCGCACCCAGCGCGCCGTCGCGACCAAGCCGGATGCGTTCGCTGGCGACGACAGCCGCATTGACCTTGAGTCGGTGGATTTGACCGAATTGTTTGTCGAGATGCGCGCAGCCGGCGAGAGCAGCCAGCAGGCGTTGTGTGCGGCATTCCTGGCGCACCCACTGTTGGCCGTGGTGCTGGAGCAGGAAGGCGAAGAAGACGCGACAGATTTTATCCTGGCGGCGCTGATCGAGTATCGCCAGTGGGCGACGGATACCGAGGATGAAGCCGCGGCGCTGGCGTGGATTGAATCCCCGCAGTTCCAGGCCGATTACGTGGCGGCATCCCAGGCGCTGGCCAACTCCCAGGACTGACACAAAACAACTGTGGGAGCGGGCTTGCCCGCGATGGCGGTGTGTCAGGCGAGGAATTTATCGACTGCCAGCCCGTCATCGCGGGCAAGCCCGGCTCCCACACTTTTTTTGAACTGCGGCGCACTGCGCACCGCAGTTCATCACATCAATTGAGCACCGCAGCGCCTACCTTCTGCGCCTTGCGGCGGCTCGCCACGATCAGCCCCGCCAGCACCACCAACAAGCTCAGAATGCCGGTCGCGATGATCTCGACGCGGTGGGCTTCCTGGAACAGCATGATGGTCAACGTGCCGACGATGAACACCATCACCGCGTAGGTCAGGCCCGGGAACAGCCACATCTTGAAGACAATTTTCTCGCCTGCAGCGGTACGCTTCTGGCGCATGCGCAGTTGCGATACGGCGATCACCAGGTACACCAGCAACGCGATAGCGCCGGAGCTGGCCAGCAGGAATTCGAACACTGCAGCCGGCGCCACGTAGTTGGCGAATACGGCCAGGAACGCAGCACCCGTCGACAGCAACACTGCCCAGTAAGGCGTGCCGCTTTTGTTGGTGCGCTTGGCCACGGCCGGTGCATCACCGCGACGGCCCAAGGAGAACAGCATGCGCGAGGCGGTGTACAGCGCCGAGTTGAGGCAGCTGGTCACGGCTACCAATACCACCAGGTCGACGATCAGCTTGGCATTCGGGATGCCCATGCGTTCCAGCACGGTCTGGTAGGAACCTACCGCCGCCAGGGTCGGATCGTTCCATGGCACCAGGGACACCACGATGAAGATCGACAGCAGGTAGAACAAACCAATCCGCCAGATCACCGAGTTGGTGGCCTTGGTGATTTGCTGGCCAGGGTTCTTCGATTCGGCCGCTGCAATGGTGACGATCTCGGTACCCATGAACGAGAACATGGTGGTCAGGATCGCCGCCAATACCGCACCCATGCCATTAGGCATGAAGCCCTGGGTGTCGAACAGGTGCGAAACACCGCTGACCTGGCTGGTCGGCAGGAAGCCGAAGATCGCCGCGAGGCCCAGAATCACAAAGGCTACGATCGCCACGACTTTGATCAGCGCAAACCAGAACTCGAACTCGCCGTAGTTCTTCACGCTGAACAGGTTGGTGGCCGTGAGCAGCAAGGTGATGATCAGGGTAAACGCCCAGATCGCCACATCGGGAAACCAGGCATGCAGGATGGTCGCGGCGGCGTTGGCTTCCAGTGGAATCACCAGCACCCAGAACCACCAGTACAACCAGCCGATAGTGAAACCGGCCCAGTGACCGATCGCACGGTCGGCATAGGTGGAGAACGAACCGGTGTCCGGGGAGGCCACGGCCATTTCGGCGAGCATGCGCATCACCAACACCACCAGCGTGCCCGCAGCGGCGTACGCCAGCAGTACGGCGGGGCCGGCGGCTGCAATCGCGTGGCCGGAGCCGACAAACAAACCGGCACCAATAACGCCGGCAATCGACAGCATGGTGACGTGACGCGGTTTGAGCCCCTGTTCGAGGTCATTGGAGCTTTGCGTACTACTCATTGACACACCTTTGCGAGGAATTGCGAAAACGGTCCGCCCGGCCTGCGATCCTTCTCGTGAAAAGAAACCAACGGGGCGTTCTTTATTTTTTACGCAAGATTTGCGCCAAAATATTACAGAGCCACGATTGACGCGGGCTGTAGGACAATTCATTAGCTCACGCAAGTCATTGAGAACAATGGCATTCCGCTATAGCGTTACCGTGCGACCCAACTGCGACACGAAAATACGCACCAAAAACACACACAAAAAGTACGTGACGCTCCATAAAAGGGCTGATAAGGACCGTTTGCCCGGTTAACCCTTCCAACACCCGGCCAAAGCTGGCACCATCGCGCCCTTTTTTACGCGAAGCCTGTGGATTTATCGGGTTCAGACGTCTGTAGGTTGTTGATAGCGCGACACGCTGCTGTGCCGATGCGACACCTTGCCGCAGACCACCCGTTAACCGTCCGCAGCGCTGTTGGCTGCCATCCGAACGCTATGCTAGCTTGGCGCCTCGCCAGGAAGGCGGCCCAACAGCAAGAATGCACTGAACACAATGAGGACCGCACATGGCTGAGGCCGCGCCCGCGCTTGAAATCCGCAACTTGCATAAACGCTATGGTGAGCTGGAGGTACTCAAAGGTATCTCGCTGACCGCCCGCGACGGCGACGTGATCTCGATCCTGGGTTCCTCCGGTTCCGGCAAGTCCACCTTTTTGCGTTGCATCAACCTGCTGGAAAACCCGCATCAGGGCCAGATCCTGGTGGCCGGTGAAGAGCTCAAGCTAAAAGCCGCGAAAAACGGCGAGCTGATGGCCGCCGACGGCAAACAGATCAACCGCCTGCGCAGCGAAATCGGTTTTGTGTTTCAAAACTTTAACCTGTGGCCGCACATGAGCATCCTCGACAACATCATCGAGGCGCCCCGCCGTGTGCTCGGCCAGAGCAAGGCCGAAGCGATAGAAGTGGCCGAAGCCCTGCTGGCCAAGGTCGGCATCAGCGACAAGCGCCACGCCTACCCTGCGCAACTGTCCGGCGGCCAGCAACAACGCGCGGCCATAGCGCGCACCCTGGCCATGCAGCCCAAGGTCATCCTGTTCGACGAGCCGACATCGGCGCTTGACCCGGAAATGGTCCAGGAAGTACTTAATGTGATCCGCGCGCTGGCCGAAGAAGGCCGCACCATGCTGCTGGTCACTCATGAAATGGGCTTTGCCCGTCAGGTTTCCAGTGAAGTGGTGTTCCTGCACCAGGGCCTGGTCGAAGAGCAAGGATCGCCACTGCAGGTGTTTGAAAACCCGCTTTCGGCGCGCTGCAAACAATTCATGTCCAGCAACCGCTAACGGAGCAACATGCATGCAGAACTATAAAAAATTCCTTCTGGCCGCGGCCGTTTCGATGGCGTTCAGCGCCACGGCCATGGCAGAAACCTTGAAAATGGGGATCGAAGCGGCCTACCCGCCCTTCAACAATAAAGACGCCAGCGGCAACGTCGTGGGCTTTGACAAAGACATCGGCGACGCCCTCTGCGCCAAGATGAAAGTCGAAAAATGCGAAGTGTATGTGTCTGATTGGGACGGCATCATCCCGGCCCTGAACGCGAAGAAGTTCGACTTCCTGGTGTCTTCGCTGTCGATCACCGATGAGCGCAAGCAAGCCGTCGACTTCACCGACCCGTACTACTCCAACAAGCTGCAATTCATCGCACCTAAAGCCACAGCCGACTTCAAGACCGACGCCGGTTACCTGAAAGGCAAGATCATCGGTGCACAGCGCGCAACGCTGGCCGGTACTTACCTGGAAGACAAGCTGCCGGACACCACCGCCAAGCTCTACGACACCCAGGAAAACGCCTACCTCGACCTGACTTCCGGCCGTTTGGACGGGATTCTCGCCGACAAGTACGTGCAGTACGAATGGCTCAAGAGCAAAGACGGTTCGGCCTATGAGTTCAAAGGCGACCCGGTGGTAGAAAGCGACAAGATCGGTATCGCCGTACGCAAGGGCGACCCGCTGCGCGAGCGCCTGAACAAAGCCCTGGCAGAGATCAAGGCAGACGGCACCTACAAGAAGATCAACGACAAGTACTTCCCGTTCAGCATCGAATGATCTGAATGGCCTGACCGGCGCGCTTCTATAAGTAGCGCGCCGGCTTTCAGCAATGCCTGCCGCGATATGAAAACACCATGAATTTCGATCTCTACGGATTCGGCCCGGCGCTTGCCGCTGGCGCGCTGATGACCGTCAAACTGGCGCTCACGGCCCTGTGCCTGGGGCTGGTGCTCGGCCTTGCCGGCGCCTTGGCCAAGACTTCACCGTACAAGCCGTTGCAATGGCTGGGCGGTGCTTACTCGACCATCGTTCGTGGCATTCCCGAGCTGTTGTGGGTGCTGCTGATTTACTTCGGCACCGTCAACCTGATGCGTGCCCTGGGCGAGTTTTTCGGCAACCCCGACCTTTCTCTCAGTGCCTTTGCCGCCGGGGTTATCGCCCTGGGCCTGTGCTTTGGCGCCTACGCCACGGAAGTGTTCCGTGGCGCGATTCTCGCCATTCCCAAAGGCCACCGCGAAGCCGGTGTGGCGCTGGGCCTGTCGAAGGTGCGGATTTTCACCCGCTTGATCATGCCGCAGATGTGGCGCATCGCCCTGCCGGGCCTGGGCAACCTGTTCATGATCCTGATGAAAGACACCGCGCTGGTGTCGGTGATCGGCCTTGAAGAAATCATGCGTCACGCACAAATCGGCGTGACCGTGACCAAGCAGCCGTTCACCTTCTTTATGGTGGCAGCCTTCATGTACCTGGGCCTCACCGTGCTGGCCATGACGGGCATGTACTTCCTGGAAAAACGCGCCGCCCGCGGCTTTGCAAGGAGCACCCAATGAGCGGTGACTACAGCTGGCTGTCGCACTTCGACCTGGGCCTGAACTGGGCCGTGATCATCAAGTGGCTGCCCAAACTGGCCCAAGGCGCAACCCTGACCCTGGAACTGGTGGCCATCGCCGTGATCGCCGGCCTGCTGCTGGCGATTCCGCTGGGTATCGCGCGTTCCTCGCGCCGCTGGTACGTGAGCGCCCTGCCCTACGCCTATATTTTCTTCTTCCGTGGCACGCCGCTGCTGGTGCAGTTGTTCCTGGTTTATTACGGCCTGGCACAGTTCGATGCCGTGCGTGAGAGCTTCATGTGGCCGTACCTGCGCGATCCGTTCTGGTGCGCCACGGCCACCATGACCTTGCACACCGCCGCCTATATCGCCGAGATCCTGCGCGGCGCTATCCAGGCCATCCCGCCGGGTGAGATCGAAGCGGCGCGCGCCCTGGGCATGTCCAAACCCAAGACGCTGTTCTACATCATCCTGCCGCGTGCCTCGCGCATTGGCCTGCCGGCGTACAGCAACGAAGTGATCCTGATGCTCAAGGCCAGCGCCCTGGCCAGCACCGTCACCCTGCTGGAACTGACCGGCATGGCGCGCACCATCATCGCCCGCACCTACCTGCCGGTGGAGATCTTCTTCGCCGCCGGGCTGTTCTACCTGCTGATGGCCTACATCCTGGTGCGGGGCTTCAAACTGCTCGAACGCTGGCTGCGCGTCGATGCTTGCCAGGGACGTTGAGGCTCGCTTTGCGGCGCTGGATGCGTTTCTAATCGAGCACCAAGGGCTGTGGCGACCACGGCCCTTTACGCACTTGCACTTACCCTGGGAACACCAGCACCCCGAGCTGGCCCAATGGCTGCGCCAGCGCTCGCTGGCCGATGCCGAAGCCAGTCACAACCACCCCTATGACCTGCCGGCGCCTGCGCCATTTCCACAGCTGGCTTTTCAGGCAGCGCAGCTCAGCGCTGTGGATAAGTTACCCGCACACAGGCTGGAGCCTGCCCGCCATCGCCTGAACGTGGATGTGCCAGGGCGTAAATGGCAGCAAATTGAAGCGTTCGGCGCCGCGCTGAAGTTTGCCGCAACACCCAAGCATTGGCTGGACTGGTGCGCCGGTAAAGGCCACCTCGGCCGGCGCTTGCTGCAACCTGGCCAACAGCTGACCTGCCTCGAGTACGACCCGGCACTGATCGCCTCGGGCCAGGCCTTGAGCGACCATCACGACCTGGCTGTCACCCATCGCCTGCAAGACGTGATGGCCGATGTGGCGATCAGTGCCGAGCACACGCCCGTCGCCTTACACGCCTGCGGCGATCTGCATGTGCGGCTGTTGCACGTGGCCAGCGCGACGGGCTGCAAGCAGCTCGCGCTGGCACCTTGCTGCTATAACCGCATCGGCGCCGAGCGCTATCAGGCCTTGTCGACCGCCGGGCGCGCCTCGCAACTACAGCTTTCGGTCGATGACCTGGGGTTACCGCTGAGCGAAACCGTCACCGCCGGTAATCGCGTGCGCCAGCAACGGGACACGTCCATGGCCCGGCGCCTGGGTTTCGATCAGTTGCAACGCCAGCTGCGTGGCAGCGACGAGTACCTGCCCACGCCGTCCCTGCCTGCCAGTTGGCTGGACAAACCCTTCGCTGACTACTGCCGGGAACTGGCGCGTCTCAAGGATTTATCCACAGGTGAACATGATTGGGCGGCGCTGGAGGCACACGGCTGGCGGCGCTTGGCCGAGGTGCGCAACCTGGAGTTGGTCAGAGGATTGTTTCGGCGGCCGCTGGAACTGTGGCTGGTCTTGGATCGCGCGCTGTTCTTGAAAGAACAGGGCTACAAGGTTGAGATAGGCACCTTCTGCGAACCTACGCTAACGCCGCGCAACTTGATGGTGCTGGCGGAGCGCGATTAAAGGGCGAAACTTCCTACACGCGCCCTGTGGATAACTCTGTTGATGAATTCTTTACAGAGGCCGTAGTTATCAGCGCTACAGGCCAAAACCCACCCTGGTCATTTTTTGTTCACAAAATAAAACGCACACAAAACAGGCAGTTGCAGCGTGTTGAGAACGGCTCCACAAAATGGCTGTTTCGTGACAGGCCCGACCAACCGATTGTGCATAAGCATCTGGCGCTAACTGCATAAAGCGCGATTTATGCGGTTCTTTTCGGTGCTTTCAGCACGCGACAAATCTCGCTGATGTCGTCGCCAGCCAGCCGCTTTGTCGCGTTATCCAACGGGTCGGCCGCAAACGCCAACGCTTCATTGATCGCCATATCGCGGTGCATCTCCAGCGGCGCTTTGCCCAGCCGCTGTTTGAACGCCTCCAGCATGTCCAGGCTAAAGGCGTTGCTCTCATCCACTTGGTTGACCACCACATGCACCACCGGCGGGCGTTCACCCTCGAGGTGCGGCGCGAGCAATCCATCCAAATGATCAAGGGTACCCAGGCAGGCGGCGTCGGCCTGGGTGATAACCAGCACCACATCGGCCACGCTCAGCGCTTGATGGGAGTAAACGTTGTTACCGGCGGGCGTATCGATGATCACCGTCTGCCGCTCGCTCAAGCCCAGGGCCGCCAGGCGCTGCGCCAACCAGCTGGGTTCATGTTTGAGCCAGCGCTCGAGGCTTTCCTGCTGCTCAATGTCGATATCGCCAAAGGTTATGACCTGGCAACCGGCAAAGCCAAGCTGCTGCAACGGGCTCCACTGCCCATGCTCCAGGCTGGTACGGCCGATACCCGGCAATGTCGCACTGAAGCCAAAGTGATGGTGCAAGGCATTCTGTGGGTCCAGGTCCAGCGCCACCACCGATTCGCCATGGCGCTGCAAACCGCTGCTCAACGCCGTGGCCAGAGTGCTGCGGCCGACACCACCATTGATCGACACCAACGCCACCACTTTGGGGCGCAGCGCTGCTGGATGAGTCGATTGGGAATGGGTGTTTTCGTTAGCGGGCACACTGCCAAAAACGTGCATGCGTGCATTGATGCCTTCGGCATCACGGCTGACGTTCTTGCCGAACAACGTCAACAGCTCTTCGCTAAGGCTCATGGGCAGCTCCTCACGACGCAGCTAAAGACGTGAAGGTCGGCAAGCAGGCACTTACCGCAGGTCTTATTATGGGCGTCTTAGTGAGGCATTCTGTGTCACACGCAGGCAGGTGTCATTATTCTGGTGTTTTAACTGATCATTTTTTAGACAAACGGTAAATAGTCAATTTAATGGCTATTTCCAGGCTGATGCATCCGAAAGCTCAACGCACGGCATAACGCAGTTACATCCTGGCAGCCGCCGCTATTCAACGCTGGGTCAAACGGGTCGCGCCCATAGGCCTGCGCCGCCCCGCAAGGTACGGCGCGAGCACCTCGTCCATCTTGGCCAAACGGCGAAACGAAGCGGCCAGGCGCTTGGCGAGAAATGCCTGGTCCTGGCCGAGCCAGCGATTAAGGCTTTGCTGCTGCACAGCATCGGTTTCACCAAAGGTCGCCAGCCGGCAAACCCGCGCCTGGGCAACGCCTGCCAGGTTTGAAGATGAGCGGCATTACGCCATTTTTATGGCTGTTCTTTTGCCAGGAGATATACATCTATAAAACAACGCACGACGCGATCACTGTGTGTTTTTCAACCAATACAAGCTCGCCGTTCGTATCAACAAGTACATAGACCCCCACACCATACACAACGAAACAAAACCTGCCCTGGGCGACACAGCCCGGATACCTCCCCGGCATTCAATGGCCTCACCCCACCATTGCTCCTCAGAGGCCATCACCATGAACACCAACAACTGGAAAACCCTAATCGCCGCCAGCCTGCTTGGCTTGACCTTCACCGCCCATGCCGAGGCAAGTCATAAGCCGGATATCCAACGGGTGCTGTCGACCACCGAAGACACCCGCTCGGGATGCGGCGTGGTGAACGCGCGCATGACCTACCTGGACTCTAAAGGCGAGACGCAGGTGTTGGCGTACATGAAATTTACCGACCGGTGTGGCGACGGCAATTGAGTCGGATTTGAGGCTCTCGAGGGTAAGAAAAAGCAGCGAGCGTAAAAAAACCTTGGTATCTGCAAAAATAGTCAGAATTCAGGGGTTTACAGAAGCTTGGCAATCGCTATAATCGTCGCCCTAACACGCCGGTATAGCTCAGTTGGTAGAGCAACTGACTTGTAATCAGTAGGTCCCGGGTTCGACTCCTGGTGCCGGCACCATATCTCGAAGCCCCGAAATGCGGGGCTTTGTGGTTTCTGAGGTTTGGGAAACCACAAAAAGTCAGATCACCGTTTTGGCCGAAATGCCCAAAAAGTGTCCACACTTAACATCTCGGGCTGCTTGCCTCAGTCCAAATCTCGATTTCTATGACGCCTTGCTCAGCTCAACGTCAGTCCCGGGAGACGTATTCTCCAAACCCACCGGACCACCAAAAGCCACCCTCACCCCGCCTCCCAAGTTTTATTCATAATTATGGCTAGCCAATAATTATGCCGCCCTCATAAAACCAATAATTTCACCAGCCACCTATTCGAACCGCCTCAACTGACCGAAAAAACAACCCATCAATTTTCCCGATTGCTCCCCACCCCTCACCACGCTAACCTCCCCCCGTCGCTACCACCCAGCGACCGGGCCTGAGAACCCGATTTGATGCAGGCGCCACTAGCGCCACGCATTCGTTGTCACAACGAACGTGTTGCTCTCACTCAATATGGGAGTTCCACCAATGACCGCAACAAACCCACCCGCACTCACCACCCTCGGCGTCCCCCCTTTCTCCTTTCACTCCGACCAACCTCTGTTCCGCGTCAACAGCGGTGTTTCCCTGCATGAAGCCTTGCACCACGTTTCCGATTTGCTTCACGTCGCCAAGTTGCTCGCAGAAGATGCGGCGATGACGAAGGAGACGGACCGTTATGCCTGGGCGTCGCATTATTTGCAGGAGATGAGCAAGGCGGTGATTGATGATGTGGTGAAGGTGTTGGCGTCGCCCTGTAATGCTGAGCAGTAAGCGGTAAATGGGCTCGCCGGGCGGGCGCTATCGCAGTTCAGCCCGGCTCCCACATAGAAGCGCTTGGTTGTCGGATGCGCGTATCGCGCAGGCGCTAAGGGCTATTCATGCAACGCCGACCAAGCAGGAAGGTCGCATCGGCGAGGTGGATTTTGCGATTGGCTATGAGTCCGAGGCCGCGTTCAGCCGAGCCTATAAAGCCTTTTTCCGGCGCTCGCGACGGGATGACCACGCCCGGCCGGGTTAGGCCAGGCGCGTCAGCGTATCAGTGCCCGGCGCTTTGCCCGCCGTCCACATGCAGGATCTCACCGGTGACAAACCCCGCGCTCTCCAGGTAGGTGATCGCCTGGGCGATATCACTCACTTCGCCCATGCGCCCCACCGGGTGCAGTTGCCCCAATGCAGCGTGGGAGTCTTCGCCATGCATCGGCGTCTTGATGATGCCCGGGCTTACCGCGTTCACTCGAATGCCGCGTTTGGCGTATTCAATCGCCAGGGATTTGGTCGCGGCGTTCAGCCCGCCTTTGGTGAGGCTGGCGAGTACCGAAGGCACGCCGTCGATGGCGTGATCGACCAGGCTGGTGGTCACATTGACGACGTGGCCGGCGCCGTGTTTTTCCATCTCGGCAATGGCCAGTTGGGTGATGTAGAAAAAGCCGTTGAGGTTCACCGCCAGCACGTTGGCGTAGTCGTCCTGGGTGTAGGCGGTGAAGGGTTTGGCGATGAAGATGCCGGCGTTGTTGATCAGGCTGTCGACGCGCCCGAAGGTGGCCAGGGCTTCGCGGATGACGCGCTGGGCGGTGGCCGGGTCGGCGATGTCGCCGGGCACCGTGAGGATGTTCGGGTCGGTGGATGGCTGGATCGAACGCGAGGTGGCCACCACGCGGTAATCGAGGGCGCGGTAGGCTTGAACCACAGCGGCGCCGATGCCTTGGGAGGCACCGGTGATGATCACGACTTTGCTCATTTTGTTTCTCCGGTAAGGGTTTGGGATTTGCGGTATTCGGTGGTGGTGATGCCGGCGTAGCCCCAGTTATCGGTGTCGATTTCTTCGATGACGATGTGGGTCAGGTCCGGGCGCTTGTTGAGCACGCGTTCGAGGGTTTCGGTGAACTCGGCGATGACCTGGGCTTTTTGCTCAGGGGTCACGCCGTCACGGGTGATGCGCAGGCTGACGAAGGGCATAGTGATGGCTCCAATGGGCGGGCATCGGGGTGATGGGCCGGCAGTGGGGTCAATTTAGGCGTGCGCTGAGTCGAGATAAATGGGGGTTTGAGTACTACATTAGTGATGTGGTGTAACAAGTTCCCGCGGTACTTCTACACGATTGGACGCCTCCCGCTGGCGTCCGCAAAACTGATAAAAAACCACCCTTGATCGTTGACGGCGGGACGCGGAGCGTCCCTAGAGGCGTTCCCACGCAGAGCATGGGAACGATCACCGTCGCTGATCCAAAGGCATAAAAAAACCCCGAACCAGTCGGGGTTTTTTATCGCCTGGCATCAGGCGCGACGTGCGATCAATTAGAAAACGTTGATCGGGTAGTCGGCGAACAGACGGATTTCGTTACCGCCTACGTTGTAGTTGCTGGCGTTGTTGGAGACGCGCAACCACGACGCACGAGCGCGCAGGCTCAGGTCTTTGGCTGGGCCGCTTTGAACGACATATTTGAACTGGTTGAAGATTTCACGCTCGGTGCCACTGCCACGGTTGGAACCGTCGTCAATGTTGGTGCCGCGCACGTAAGCGATGTTGTAGGTCAGGCCAGGCACGCCGAAGGCGCTGAAGTCCAGGCCGTAGCCTGCTTGCCAGGAGCGCTCGTCCTTGCCGTTGAAGTCGGACCAGTAGGAGTTGGCCAGCAGGATGGTATTGCCGCCGTCGCCGATACCGCCAGCGTTGCGGTAGCCGCCGTACAGGTAGCCGGTGTCACCGGTGCTGCGCTGGTGAGCGAGGGTGAAGCTGTGCGGGCCAACAGCCCAGGTAGCGCCCAGGCTCCAGATTTTGTTGTCGCGGGCGTCCGCATCACCTTGGTTTTCCAGGGCGAAGCTGCGGTCCAGCTTGGTTTTGTAGCCGTTGAAGTCAAAGGTCAACGATTGCTTTTCTGGCAGGGCCAGCACGTAGTTGACGTTGACGTATTGCTTCTTCAGCACGTCCTGCATGTTGGAGGCGTACAACGCGGCCGACAGGCTTTCGGTGAATTTGTAGCTACCACCGATGTAGTCGATGCTTTTCAGCGCGCCACTGTCAGAACCTTCGGCGCTCTTGCGAGCTTCCTTGGTGAAGTGACCGGCGTCCAGTTGCAGGCCGGCGATCTCTTTGGAAACGATCGAAGTACCGGTGTAGGTTTCCGACAACAGACGGGAGTTGTCGTACTGCAGCACAGGCACAGCCGGCATCTGGTCACCGTACTTGAGTACAGTGTTGGAGACACGGAACTTCACGGCAGCGCCGCCCTTGGCCAGGTCGTTGGCGGCTTCGCCGCTGTCGCCTTGCTTGAAGAAGTCGATACCGCCAGCGCCGCTGCGACCTTTACCACCGTCCAGGCGAATGGCGTATTGGCCGATCACGTCCACACCCACACCGACGGTGCCTTGGGTGAAGCCGGATTCGAACTTGCCGATGAAGCCCTGGCCCCATTCGGCTTTGTCTTGCTTGCCGTTTTTGTAGTCACGGCTGATGTAGGCGTTACGTGCTGCGATGTTCAGGTGGCTGTCGTCCACGAAACCCTTGGATTGCTCCTGGTCGTTAGCCATTGCTGTCGATGCGCTCAAAATCCCCAGAGCGATCAGACTCATCCGTTGCTTCAACATTTCTTATATTCCTTATTACTGGTTGAGTACGCGCTGTGACACCAGGCTCCGTGTCGCTTTTCTGGTGTCGACTTCCTCCAGAAAAAACAAGGCCCGCGGACGACTGAACTGCCGCGGGCCTTTTTTTATTGGATGAGTCATGGCGGTGAGCCACAGGCGTTGGGCGCAATCCTATGCGCGCGTTGAACTATGTGTCAATTTCGTGAATCGTCTGTATTTAGGCGAAATAATTCTAAGCGGTGCATTCCAAGGCCCTCGCTCGAGCCTGAAAAATCGTCTGATTCGTCAAGAAAACACATTATGTAACATTTTTGACGAGGGTATGTTTGGGAATAGATAACCTGCGCAAATGCAAAGCATTACCATTCGCGCACTTTCCTTTTTCCAACACTTTTGGATTTATTCCCCATGCCTGCCTCTCGCCTGACGCCCATCACTTTTGGGCTTTCTGTTTTGCTGTCTGCCGGTTTCGCCTGTGCCGCCACGGTCTTGCCCGAAACGTCGGTGAGCGCCGAAGCCGACGAAGACGACCCGCGCGTCAAGGAGACCAACACCGCCACCCGCACAGCCACCTCGGTGCGTTACGTGCCCCAGGCCATCGACTCGGTTAAAACCGAAAGCCTGCGTTCCTACGGCACCAACGACCTGGGGCAGGCGTTAAGCGGCATTCCCAACGTCAGCAGCGGCGCCGATACACGCTTCGACAGCCTGCGTATCCGGGGTTTTGACGCGAGCAATGACTTCTACCTGGACGGCATCCGCGACGACAGCCAGTACGTGCGCGACCTGCATAACATCGAGCGCATCGAAGTGCTCAAAGGCCCGGCCGCCGTGCTGTACGGGCGCGGCGGCCAGGGCGGGATCGTCAACCGCGTAAGCAAACTGCCCCAGGCGGGCCACACCTCCAGCATCGAAGCCCAAGGTGGCAGCCAGGATCTGCGCAGCCTGTATGCCGACCTCAGCACCGACCCAACGGATAACATCAGCCTGCGCCTGAACATGGGCAACCAGGACAACAACAGCTTTCGCGACGGTGTGAGCGGCAATCGCCAGTTGTTCGCGCCGTCGATGAGCTGGCAACTGACGCCGGACCTGAACTGGCTGGTGCAATACGAATACAGCCGTTACAACCGCACGCCGGACCGTGGCATTCCCGGGGTCAACGGCCGCCCGGCCGATGTGAGCCGCATCACGACCTACTTCGATAGTCGCGATTACATCGACGATAAATCCCAGTCCCTGCGCTCCAAGCTGGCTTATGAACTCAACGCCAACTGGCAGCTGCGCCACACCCTCGGCGTGTTCAAGCTCGACAGCGATTTCGACAACACCTACCAGGTCGGCTACGACCCAAAAACCAACAAAGTCTCGCGCCAGCGCTGGCAACAAGACCTGAACACCCGCAACGTGTTCAACAACCTTGAGCTGGAAGGCGGGTTCGACACTTTCGGCCTGGAGCACCGTCTGCTCACCGGCCTGGAGCTGGGCAGCCAGCGCCGTGATCCAAAGTTGTACAGCGCCACCGCCACCAACCGTGGCGGCCAGGCCGTGCCGAGCCTGGACCTCAACCAGCCCGACCGCCACTTGAGCCACACCGGGCGCATGAGTGTTTCCAGCAACAACCACACCGAAGTCGAAAGCCGCGCCCTTTACGTGCAGGACCAATTGCGCCTCAACGATCAATGGCAAGTGCTGGCCGGCCTGCGTTACGACCACTTTGAAGTGGACACCACCAGCAAGCTGCTCAACACCCAGCAGGCGGTCGACAGCCACAGCACCAGCCCGCGCATCGGCCTGGTCTGGACGCCGCTGGAACACCACTCGTTCTATGCCTCATGGAGCAAGACCTTCTCGCCAGCCGGCGGCGGCTTGATCGGCATCACCCCCAATGCTGCAGGCGCCGTCAACGACCTGAGCCCCGAGTTGACCAAGCAAAAGGAAATCGGGGTTAAAAGCGACTGGCTCGACGACCGCCTGAGCACCACCCTGGCCGTGTACGAGCTGGAGCTCTACAACCGCCGCACCAGCGACCCACTGGACCGCACCATCACCCTGCTCACCGGCGAACAACGCTCACGCGGCGTGGAGCTGACCGCCACCGGCAAAGTCGTCGGCAACTGGTATGTACGCGGCGGCATTGGCCTGCAGGATGCCAAGGTGGTGAAGGACAACAACGGCTTTGAAGGCAAACGCATCAGCGACGTCGCCAAGCGTAACGCCAGCCTGTTTATTACCTGGAAACCGGAGATGGGTTGGTACGCAGAAACCGGCCTGACCCTGGTGGGCGACCGTTATGCCGACAACCTCAACACTGTGGTGCTGCCTGGTTATGGTCGCTGGGACGCACTGGCCGGGTTCCGCCAGAAAGAATGGGACGTGCGTGCGGCGCTGAACAACATCGCGGACAAAAACTACTACGCCTCGGCCACCAGCGCAGCGCAGATCCAACCGGGCGAGCCACGTAGCCTGGTAGTGACAGGCACCTACAATTTCTAAGTTTCACTCGGTCAATGTGGGAGCTGGCTTGCCTGCGAAAGCGGTGTATATGCTGGAAAGTCGCTGGCTGACAGAATGCCTTCGCAGGCAAGCCAGCTCCCACTATTGATCTCAGTGGTCTTCAGTTTTTGCACTAGCTCACCGAGCCTGCGGGCAACAGGCACCTACAACTTCTAAATTTCACTCGGTCAGTGTGGGAGCTGGCTTGCCTGCGAAAGCGGTGTGTCTGCTGGAAAGCCGCTGACTGACAGAACGCCATCGCAGGCAAGCCAGCTCCCACAGTTGATCTTGGTGTTCTTCAGGTGTTCTTCAGGTTTTCAGTAGTTCGCACAACGCCAGCAACTCATCCTCACTGAACAACCCCGCCGGGTAGCGCTCACTCATGACACTGCGCACATCAGGCTGTTGCTGCCTCACCTGTCGCGAGCCGTTTGCCTTCAACCAAAGCGCCAGCGCATGGATCGCATCACCACTAACCCGCGTCGGGTGGAACGGGCGCGTGTAGATCGGGTTGATATCGGCATTCATTTCAGCGCTCTCTCCTACTGCGTGAGCGGCTAACTTACTCAAGGTTTGTGACAGAACTGTGCAGTCATCACCTTGGGACACTGTGGCAACACCGATACAAGAGCTATGCCAATGTCCCGTGTTTATAGGCATTCGGACACAAAAAAGCCCGCAACCTAGCCAGGCTGCGGGCTTGCTGCAAGCGCTATAAACAAGTAGCGCTCGGCGTTCACTCAAACGCTGTTACAACCGCACTCAGTTTTTGTGCGGTGCAGGCTGTTGTTGGGTCAGGCAATGGATATTGCCGCCGCCCAGTAACAGTTCACGGCCCGGCACCATCACCACTTCGTGCTGCGGGAACAGGTTCTGCAGGATCTCTTTGGCCTGGCTGTCCAGCGGGTCGTCGAAGCTTGGCGCGATGATACCGCCGTTAACGATCAGGAAGTTCACGTAGGAACCCGCCAGGCGCACAGTAGGATTACGCTCCTGCGAGCCGTCTACCGGATCGACACCGGCGCATTCTTCTTCGGTGGCGTACAACGGGCCTGGGATCGGCATTTTATGCACTGTGAACGGGCGGCCTTTAGCGTCCGTGCTGCTTTGCAGCACCGCCATGGCGGCGTGGCAGCGCGCGTAGTTAGGGTCTTGCGGGTCATCGTTCCAGGCCAGCAACACTTCGCCGGGGCGCACGTAGCAGCAGAAGTTATCCACATGGCCGTCGGTTTCGTCGTTGAACAGGCCGTCCGGCAACCAGATGACTTTATCCACCGCCAAATTGTCACGCAGCACCGCTTCGATCGCCGCGCGGTCCAGATGCGGGTTGCGGTTGCGGTTCAACAGGCATTCTTCGGTGGTGATCACGGTGCCTTCGCCGTCGACATGGATCGAACCGCCTTCCAGCACGAAGCCTTCGGTGCGGTAGCGCGGCGCACGTTCGATCTCGAGGATCTTTCCGCCCACCTGCGAATCGCGGCTCCACGGCGCATACAGGCCGCCGTCAAAGCCGCCCCAGGCGTTGAAATCCCAGTTCACGCCGCGCACTTCGCCGCTGTTATTGATCACAAAGGTCGGGCCGGTGTCGCGCACCCAGGCGTCGTCGTTGGACATTTCCACCACGCGGATATTGGGCACATCCAGGCGCGCACGGGCGTTCTCGTACTGGCCGGCAGACACTACGACGGTCACCGGTTCAAAGCGCGCAATGGCCTTGGCCACCGCCACATGGGCCGCCTGCGCCGGCTTGCCGCCCAGGCGCCAGTTGTCCGGGCGCTCGGGCCAGATCATCCAGGTTTGGGTTTGTGGCGCCCATTCGGCAGGCATGTAGAAGCCATCGGCGCGAGGTGTGCTGTGCAGGGTGGTCATGGCGTTCAGGACTCCGAATGGGGTGAAGGTCGACTTTATAACGGATAAAAATCGGCTTTAGAAGTGATAAAAGATCATAGCCGACAAGTATGACAAGCCTTAGTCGATAACAATCGACTACCTATAGTTGCTCATCGAGCACCTTCGACAACATGTCGACAAAGAAATCCACGCTGCGTTTAGACGCCACCATCGGCGGCTTGATCTTGAGGATTTTGAGGTAGTCGCCGGTCCGCAGCATGGAAACCCAACTCGCGCAGGCGATCAAGGCAACCCTTCTTCACCCGAGTATGCTTGCGCCGCCCCGCCGCGTAACTCAAGCTATGCTCTGGCTTAATGTCTGTCTTGGAAAAAAGGCTCTCTGAATGCGCATTCTCATCACCGGCGGCGCCGGCTTCATCGGTTCTGCCCTGGTTCGTCACTTGATTCAACACACCGAGCACGAAGTGCTCAACCTGGACAAACTCACCTACGCCGGCAACCTGGAGTCACTCACCAGCATCGCCGCCAACAGCCGCTATGAGTTCGTGCAGGCCGACATCATCGACCAGGCCGCCGTCAGCTCCGTGCTGGCGCGCTTTGAGCCGCAGGCCATCATGCACCTGGCCGCCGAGTCGCACGTCGACCGTTCCATTGATGGCCCCTCGGACTTTATCCAGACCAACATCGTCGGCACCTACAGCCTGCTGGAAGCCACCCGCGCCTATTGGCAGACCCTGGAAGAACCGGCCAAGAGCGCGTTCCGTTTCCACCATATTTCCACCGACGAAGTGTACGGCGACCTCCACGGCGTGGATGACTTGTTCACCGAAACCACGCCTTACGCACCCAGCTCGCCGTATTCGGCCAGTAAAGCCGCCTCCGACCACCTGGTCCGCGCCTGGCAGCGCACCTATGGCTTGCCGGTGCTGCTGACCAACTGCTCAAACAACTACGGGCCGTTCCACTTCCCCGAGAAACTGATCCCGCTGGTCATCCTCAACGCCCTCGCCGGCAAGCCACTGCCGGTCTACGGCGACGGCCTGCAGGTCCGCGACTGGCTGTTCGTCGAAGACCACGCCCGCGCCTTGTTGAAAGTGGTCACCGAAGGTGTGGTCGGCGAGACCTACAACATCGGCGGTCACAACGAGCAAAAGAACATCGACGTGGTACGCGGCATCTGCGGCCTGCTCGAAGAACTGGCGCCACAACGCCCGGCCGGTGTGGAGAAGTTCACCGACCTGATCACCTTCGTCAAAGACCGCCCAGGCCACGACCAGCGCTACGCGATCGACGCGAGCAAGATCGAAAACGAGCTGGGCTGGGTTCCGGAAGAAACCTTTGAAACCGGCCTGCGCAAAACCGTGCAGTGGTACCTCGATAACCTGGACTGGTGCCGCAGGGTCCAGGACGGCAGCTATCAAGGCGAGCGCCTGGGCAATACCGACCCAAAAGACCTGATCGCATAAGGTTTTGATCACACGACCTGTCCACCCGGCGAGTGCAACCGATGAGTGTGATCGCTACGGAGTTGCCCGAAGTATTGATCCTCGACCCCATGGTTTTGTGGTGCTCAGCGACTCTGCCGAGTTCCTTTACAAAACCACCGATTACTACACGCCTTCGGCAGAGCGTTGTATTCGCTGGGACGACCCGGAACTCAATATTGACTGGCAGTTTGAGGGCGCACCGACCTTGTCCGCCAAGGATCAGAACGGCAAGGCATTGGCAGACGCCGATCTGTTTGCATGACCGGCGAGTGCCTTGCACGCCGGCCCTAGGCATAATGCGCCTGTTCCCACAGGCGCATGACTCCCATGACTCCACCCCTCCCGCGTAGACCTCGCTGGCGCAGCCTCGCCTTATTGGCGTTGTGCCTGGCACCGCTGCTGTGGCCGCTGGAGCATCTGGCCGAGCGCTATTACCGCAGCGAACTCGCCGGGCAAAACCGTCAGACCCTCGACCTGTACGTCGCCAACCTCCTCGGCACCCTGCACCGCTATGAAGTGCTGCCGCAGATCCTCGGTGACTTGCCGGCCCTGCGCACCGCGCTGGATGCGCCTCAGGTCAGCGCCAACCTGACCAACGCCAACCTGCTGCTCAAGGACGTTGCCGCCCAGGCCGGGGTGGAAGTGATGTACCTGATGGACACCACCGGCAAGACCCTCGCCGCCTCCAACTGGGACAAGCAGGACAGTTTTGTCGACCGTAACTTCTCGTTCCGGCCCTATTTCAGCGAAGCCATGGCCGGGCGCCTGGGACGGTTTTTCGGCCTGGGCACCACCTCGGCCAAACGCGGCTACTTCTTCGCCGCCGCTGTACGCGATGGCGCCAAAATAATTGGCGTGCTGGTGGTCAAGGTTGACCTGGACCACACCGAAAGCCTATGGGGCAAAACCCCCGAGCAACTGCTGGTGACCGACCACAACGGCGTGGTCATCCTCACCTCACGCCCGCAATGGCGCTTCCGGGCGACCCGGCCGCTCACGGCGCAAGAGCGCCAGGCAATCATCGCCATCCAGCCCTACCCGACCCGCGACCCGCAACCGCTGGCGTTGAGCACCACGGCATGGCTGCGCCAATCCACGGCCATCGCCGAGACCGGCTGGACCGTGGAAATTCTTGCACCGCGCTCGCTGATCAATCGCCCGGTGCGCACCGTAGTGGCCGTTGGCGGCGCGACGCTGTTGGTGCTGATGTTGCTGCTGGGTTTGATGATGCAGCGCCGTCGCCACTACCTGGAGCGCATCGCCTTCGAAGCCAAGGCCCGCCGCGAACTGGAAGCGCGTGTGATCGAGCGCACCAGCGACCTCGAAGGCCTTAACCGCCGCCTCAAACAGGAGGTGCTGGAGCGTGAGCACGCCCAGCAGGAACTGGTGCGCGCCCAGGATGACCTGGTGCAGGCCGGCAAGCTGTCGGCGCTGGGCACCATGTCGGCGAGTATCAGCCACGAACTCAACCAGCCGCTGGCGGCGATCCGTAGCTACGCGGAAAACGCCGAGATCCTGCTCGACCACGAACGTACCAACGACGCCCGTGGCAATCTCAAGCTGATCAGCGAACTGACCGGGCGCATGGCCTCGATCATCGCGCACTTGCGCGCCTTCGCCCGCCGCGACCGCCACGCCCCGGAAAGCGTAGCCCTGCAACCGGCACTCGACGATGCCCTGGCGTTGCTGGCCAAACGGCGGCGCTCGATGGAAGTCGAGTTGATCCGCGACTTGCCCGAGGCGACCTTGTGGGTGCAAGCCGGCGAAACCCGCCTGCGCCAGGTGCTCGGCAACCTGCTGGCCAACGCCCTCGACGCCCTCACCGAAAAAGGCCCGCCGCGCAAACTGTGGCTGAGTGCCCAAACCACCGAACAGGGCGTCAACCTGTACATTCGCGACAACGGCCCAGGTTTTTGCATGGAAGCCCTGGGCCGCGCCAGCGAGCCGTTCTACACCACCAAGACCCGCACCCAGGGTTTGGGGTTGGGCCTGGCGATCTGTGACACCTTGATGCGTGCCTTTGGCGGCGAATTGTTGTTCGCCAACCACAAGGAAGGTGGCGCACTGTTAACCCTGAAATTGCGTGCCGGCTCGCCGGGCGTGAGTCTGCAACCGTCCGAGGACCGCAGTGTATGAGTATCGATAACCAGATCCAGGTGGTGTTGATCGACGACGATCCACACTTGCGTCAGGCTCTGTGCCAGACCCTGGACCTGGCCGGGCTGAAAGTCCTGACTCTGGGCGAAGCCACGGGCCTCACGGCGCGCCTGTCCCGCGATTGGCCGGGCGTGGTGGTCAGCGATATCCGCATGCCCGGCATGGACGGCCTGGAGCTGCTGGCTGAACTGCACGGCCAGGACCCGGACTTGCCGGTGCTGCTGATAACCGGCCACGGCGATGTGCCGCTGGCGGTGCAAGCCATGCGCGCCGGGGCCTATGACTTCCTCGAAAAACCGTTCGCCAGTGATGCCCTGCTCGACAGTGTGCGCCGCGCGTTGGCCCTGCGCCGCCTGGTGCTGGATAACCGCAGCCTGCGCCTGGCCCTCAGTGATCGCCAGCAACTGAGCACGCGCCTGGTCGGGCATTCGCCGCAGATGCTGCGCTTGCGCGAGCAGATCGGCGCCCTGGCGGCAACCCGCGCCGATGTGTTGATCCTCGGCGAAACCGGCGCCGGCAAAGAAGTGGTGGCCCGCGCCCTCCATGACCTGTCGAGCCGCCGCAGTGGGCCTTTTGTGGCGATCAACGCCGGCGCCCTGGCAGAATCGGTGGTCGAAAGCGAACTGTTCGGCCATGAGCCGGGCGCCTTTACCGGCGCGCAGAAACGCCGCATCGGCAAGTTCGAGTTCGCCAATGGCGGCACGCTGTTCCTCGATGAAATCGAAAGCATGAGCCTGGATGTGCAGGTCAAATTGCTGCGTTTGTTGCAGGAGCGAGTGGTCGAGCGTTTGGGTGGCAATCAGCTGATCCCGCTGGATATCCGCATCATCGCCGCCACCAAGGAAGACCTGCGCCAGTCCGCCGACCAGGGACGCTTCAGGGCCGACTTGTACTACCGTCTCAACGTCGCGCCGCTGCGCATTCCGCCACTGCGCGAGCGCGGTGAAGACGCACTGATGTTGTTCCAGCATTTTGCCGACGAAGCCAGCAGTCGCCACGGCCTGCCGTTGCACGAGCTGCAACCGGGCCAACGTGCCCTGCTGTTGCGCCACAGCTGGCCGGGCAATGTGCGCGAACTGCAAAATGCAGCCGAGCGCTTTGCCCTTGGGCTCGAACTGGCACTGGACGCCACGGCGGACAACCCCGCCGCGGGCGTGCTGACGTCAACCTCTGGCGGTTTGAGCGATCAGGTCGAGCAGTTCGAAAAAAGCCTGATCGCCGCCGAGCTGACCCGCCCCCACAGCTCGGTGCGCAGCCTCGCCGAAGCCCTGGGCATCCCGCGCAAAACCCTGCACGACAAACTGCGCAAGCACGGCCTGAACTTCGCCGACAGCGCCAGCCACAGCGCCGACGACGAATGACCCGCCAAGAGACCGCCATGAACCGCGACAGCCGCTACCTGGAATCGATCCTTCACCACGACATCCCCCTCACCCGGGAAATGGGCCTCAAGGTGCTCGGCTGGCAACACAGCCAATTGCAGCTGCACCTGCCCTTACAGGCCAATATCAACCACAAGAGCACCATGTTTGGCGGCAGCCTCTATTGCGGCGCCGTATTGGCGGGTTGGGGTTGGCTGCACCTGAAACTGCGCGAAGAAGGTGTCGAAGACGGGCATATCGTGATTCAGGAAGGGCAGATCAGTTATCCACTGCCAGTGACTCAGGATGCGATCGCTATTTGCGCGGCGCCGGAAGACAAGGTGTGGAAGCGCTTTGTGGCGACATACAAACGCTATGGCCGGGCGCGGTTGGCGTTGGAGACGTGGATTGTGAATGAGGGCAGTGAGGAGCGGGCTGTAGCCTTCACTGGCCAATACGTCCTGCACCGCTAACCGTCACAACACAAAACCAACTGTGGGAGCTGGCTTGCCTGCGATGAGGCAGTGTCAGTCGAATCAACTATCGACTGATACACCGCTATCGCAGGCAAGCCAGCTCCCACATTTTGACCTGTTGTGGCCTTAAGAACGGGCCAGGGTCAGCAGGCGCTCGCGCCACGCTGCCTTGGCCGGCAACGCCAGAAAGAACGGGTTTAACAACGAAGCCCGCGCCGGATAGCTGAACGGCGCGCCACTCAACTCCAACACTTCACCACCCGCCCCTTCCAGCACACCCTGGGCTGCGGCCGTGTCCCACTGCGACGTCGGCGCCAGACGCGGATAGCAATCGGCACTGCCTTCGGCCAACAGGCAGAACTTCAGCGAGCTGCCAATATTCGCCAATTTCAGCTCACCCAAACCTTCGCTCAAGCCACTGAGCAGGCGTTCCTGTTCCGGGCTGCTATGGCGGCGGCTGGCTACCACGGTAAACGCCTCGCCGGCCGCCGGGGTCTGGCGTACCTGGATCTGCTTGGGCGCCTCACTCACGTCCGAGCGCCACGCGCCCAGGCCCGCGCCACCGAAGTAGCAACGGCCACTGGTGGGCATCGACACCACGCCAAACACCACGCGGCCTTGCTCGATCAACGCAATGTTGACGGTAAATTCTTCGCTGCCGGAAATAAACTCCTTGGTGCCATCCAGCGGGTCCACCAACCACCAGCGCTGCCAGCCGGCGCGCACGTTCTGGTCGATATCGGCGTCTTCTTCGGACAGCACCGGGATGCTCGGGTCCAGAGCGGTAAGGCCCGCCAGGATCAGATGGTGAGCCGCCAGGTCGGCCGCCGTCACCGGTGAATCATCCGCCTTGGCGGTGACCGCTACGTCCGCACGCCAATACGGCAGGATGACTTCACCTGCCTGGCGTGCCAGCTCGATCACAGGGGCAATAAACGGATGGCCTAAAAACAGTTCGCTCATGCGACAAAAGCTCCACGCTGGGTCAACAGGTCTCGTACCAAATACAGGGCCGCCAATGCACGGCCTTCACTGAACTGCTCGTTTTGCGCCAGCATCGACAGCTCGCGCAGGTTGACGCGCTCCACACGCATGGGCTCAGGTTCATCGCCTTCCAGGCGCTCTTCATACAGCTCGGTGGCCAGCACCACCTGGATTTTCTGGCTCATATAGCCAGGCGACAAGGACAGTTCGGTAATGTGCTCCAACTGGCGCGCGCCATAACCGGCCTCCTCCTTGAGCTCGCGGTTGGCCGCCGCCAGTACGTCCTCGCCAGGTTCGATCAGGCCCTTGGGCAACGACAATTCATATTCGTCGGTACCGCCGCAGTACTCTTCCACCAGCAACGCGTGGTCGGCATCGATCATCGCCACGATCATCACCGCGCCGTAACCGGCACCGCGGCCTACCAGGCGCTCGTAGGTCCGTTCAACGCCATTGGAAAAGCGCAATTGCACTTCCTCCACGCGGAACAAACGGCTACTGGCGACTATTTCGCGGGCGAGGACGGTGGGTTTCTGGCGCATAAGCGGCTCCTTGGCGTGATCGGGTTACTATACCGTGGCTTTTCCGATTGTCTGTGTCGGATATCTTTACTTACATGAGAACGCCCCATGCCCTCTTTGCCCTGGCACGCCATCGACACCGTCCTGCTGGACATGGACGGCACCTTGCTCGACCTGCACTTCGACAACCACTTCTGGATGGAGCACCTGCCCCAGCGTTACGCCGATTTGCACGGGGTGAGCCGGGCCATGGCCGACATGGAGTTGCAGCCGCTGTTCGAGCGTAACGCCGGACGGTTGCAATGGTATTGCCTGGATTTCTGGAGTGCCGAGCTGAACATTCCGGTGCGCGAACTCAAACTGGAAACCGCCCACCTGATCGCCCTGCGCCCGGACGCGGACACCTTTCTGGCGGCGATCAAACAGGCCGGCAAGCGTGTGATTTTGATCACCAACGCCCATCGTGATTCGCTGTCATTGAAGTTGGAGCGCATTGAACTGGCGCCGTATTTCGAGCGGTTGATCAGTTCCCACGACTACGGTTTCGCCAAGGAACACCGGCAATTCTGGGATGCGTTGCAAGCCGACATCCAGTTCGACCCGGCCCGCAGCCTGTTTATTGATGACACCTTGCCGATCCTGCGCAGTGCGCGCGAGTTTGGCGTGGGGCATTTGCTGGCGGTCAAAGAGCCGGACAGTAAGAAAGGGCCAAAGGACACAGGGGAGTTTGCGGCAGTCGATGATTACCGAGATCTGATTGCCGGGCTCTAATGTAAATGTGGGAATGTGAATGTGGGAGCTGGCCAGTGTGGGAGCTGGGCTTGCCCGCGATGCAGGCACCTCGGTGTATCAGTGATACCGAGGTGATGCTATCGCAGGCAAGCCAGCTCCCACATATACCTGCTCCCACAGTTATGCCTGTGTATTACTCAGGAATACGCAGTGTCTGGCCTGGGTAAATTTTGTTTACATCTTTAAGCAGCGGCTTGTTGGCCTCGAAGATTTTGTTGTACTGGTTGGCATTGCCGTACACCGCCAGGGAAATCGCGCTGAGGGTGTCGCCTTTCTTCACCACAACAAAACGAGCGGCCGTGACCGCGGGGCCGGACACAGTAATCTGGTCATCCACGCTGGCAACACCGGCGATATTACCCGCCGCCAGAAGGATTTTTTCTTTCTCTTCCTGACTGGCAACTTCACCGGTGATCGTCACCTTGTCACCGTCTACGGTGGCGTGAACGTTCGGGTTACCCAGCCCTACCGCTTCGATATGCTTTTTCAACTCTTCGCCAGCATTGGCATTACCCGGCGTCAACAGGTCAATCAACTTCTCGCCTGCTTCCTTAACAAAGCTAAAAATACTCATGGTGCGCTCTCCTTGGGGTTTAAGTTCCAGATGCCCAAGACTAGACCAGTCCTGCAGCCTTGGGTTCCAGGCACGCCAAAGACCCAAACACGCTAGCCTGCGCGCTGGCAGGAATAAGCCCGCAACACGCGCCTTGATCGACGCCATCTATCAATAGATCAGTACAGCCGATTAGACGCGACCCTTTGTCGCGCCTAGTCTAAACATTGATCATTCCCTCGGTGGTACTGCCCCATGAACGCCAAGCGCCCAGTCTGCGCGGCGCCTGCCCTCGAAACGCCCGCGCCGGCCGCCAGCCAGAGCTACCAGTTTTGCAATCTGGAACACACTGAAATTGCCAGCACTGCATTGGCCGAAGAAGTGGCGTTGGCGATTGCCTACAACGACATCAGCCAGGCGGTGATGCTGGTGACGCCCACCGACTTGGAAGACTTTATCGTCGGCTTCAGCATCGGCAGCGGCATTATCGCCGACGTTAGCGATATTTATGATCTAAAACTCAGCGGCACGGGATCTGCCCAATACGCTCACGTACAGATTTCCAGCCGCGCCTTCTGGAACCTCAAGCAGCAACGCCGCCAGTTGGCCGGCACCAGCGGCTGCGGCCTGTGCGGCGTAGAGGCCGTAGAACAAGCCTTGCCGGACCTGCAAGTGCTGCCCGGTGCGCCCTTGCCGCCCGCCGAATGGCTCGACGGCCTGCGCCAACGCATCAGCGCATTTCAGCCCCTGGGCCAGTACAGCGGCGCGGTGCATGCGGCGATCTTTATGAATAACCAGGGCGAGTTGCTGATGGGCCGCGAAGACATCGGCCGACATAACGCCCTGGATAAATTGATCGGCGCGCTGATCCGCCAAAAAATTCCGACCGACGGCGGCCTGGCCATTGTCACCAGCCGCTGCAGCCTCGAATTGATCCAGAAAGTCTTGCGCGCAGGCATCCAGACCCTGGTCAGCCTGTCGTCGCCCACCGGCCTGGCCCTGCAATGGGCGCGCCGGCACAACCTCAATCTCATCCACCTGCCGCAGAAAAGTGCGCCGCGGGTCTACAGCCCTGCGATGGAGAACCAGCCATGAGCCTGCATCACCAAGCCGACCAAACCCCGACTCCGCGCTACAAGCCTTACAAAGGCCCGGCCGGCGGCTGGGGCGCACTGATCAGCGTGGCGCAGGCCTGGCTGACCAGCGACAACGCCATGAAAAACCTGCGCATGATGCTCAAGACCAACCAGAACGGCGGTTTCGACTGCCCTGGCTGCGCCTGGGGCGACTCGCCGGAAAGCGGCATGGTCAAGTTCTGCGAGAACGGCGCCAAGGCGGTCAACTGGGAAGCCACCAAGCGCCGTGTGGACGCGGCCTTCTTCGCCAAGCACAGCGTGACTGCACTGCTGGAGCAGAGTGACTACTGGCTGGAATACCAGGGCCGCCTGACCGAGCCGATGCGCTACGACGCCGAGACCGATCGCTATAAAGCCATCAGCTGGGACGCCGCCTTTGACCTGATCGGCAAGCACCTCAACGCCCTGCCAAGCCCGGACATGGCCGAGTTCTACACCTCGGGCCGAGCCAGCAACGAAGCGGCGTACCTGTACCAGCTGTTTGTGCGTGCCTACGGCACCAACAATTTCCCGGACTGCTCGAACATGTGCCACGAAGCCAGCGGCGTCGCCCTGGCGCAAAGCGTGGGCGTAGGCAAAGGCACCGTGACCTTTGATGACTTCGAACATGCCGATGCGATTTTCGTCTGGGGCCAGAACCCCGGCACCAACCACCCGCGCATGCTTGAGCCGCTGCGCGAAGCGGTAAAACGTGGCGCCCAGGTGGTGTGCATCAACCCGCTCAAAGAGCGTGGCCTGGAACGCTTCCAGCACCCGCAACACCCGCTGGAAATGCTCACCAACGGCGACAAACCGACCAACACCGCGTACTTCCGCCCGGCACTGGGTGGCGACATGGCCATCCTGCGCGGCATGGCCAAGTTCCTGCTGCTGTGGGAACGCCAGGCCCAGGCCGAAGGCAAAGAGGCGGTGTTCGACCACGACTTCCTCAATGAACACAGCGTCAACGTGCTGGAGTACCTGGGCCAGATCGACGACACCCCATGGGATGAAATCGTCGCGCAGTCCGGCCTCACCCTGGTCGAGATCGAGCAAGCGGCGCGCATGTACGCCAAAGGCAAAAACGTGATCATGTGCTGGGCGATGGGCATTACCCAGCATCGCCATTCGGTGCCGACCATCCAGGAAATCGCCAACCTGATGCTGCTGCGCGGCAACATCGGCCGCCCAGGCGCTGGGCTGTGCCCGGTGCGCGGCCACAGTAACGTGCAGGGCGACCGCACCATGGGCATCAACGAACGCCCGCCGGTGGCGTTTTTGGATTCGCTGGAGCGCCGCTTCCAGTTCCAGGTGCCGCGTACCAATGGCCACAACGTGGTCGAAGCGATCCACGCCATGCTCGAAGGCCGTTCCAAGGTGTTTATCGGCCTGGGCGGCAACTTCGCCCAAGCCACGCCAGACAGCCCGCGCACCTTTGAAGCCCTGCGCAGTTGCGACCTGACCGTGCAGATCAGCACCAAACTCAACCGCAGCCACCTGATGCACGGCAAAGACGCGCTGATCCTGCCGTGCCTGGGCCGTACCGACATCGATATCCAGGCCGACGGCCCGCAAGCCGTGACAGTGGAAGACTCGTTCAGCATGGTGCACGGCTCCAATGGCCAGTTGCAGCCGCTGTCGAAGCTGATGAAGTCCGAGCCGGCGATTCTGGCCGGGATCGCCGCCGCCACGTTGGGCAGCAAGCCGGTGGACTGGAACTGGCTGGTGGCCGACTACGGGCGCATCCGCGACTTGATCGCCGATACCATCCCAGGCTTCAAGGACTTCAACGAACGCATCAAACACCCAGGCGGTTTCTACCTGGGCAACTCCGCCGGTGCACGCCGCTGGAACACGCCGTCGGGCCGCGCTAATTTCCGCCCGAACGTGCTGCCCAAAGACCTGATCCACGAACGCACCCACGCCACAGGGCGGGTGCCGGACCTGATCATGCAATCGATGCGTTCCCACGATCAGTACAACACCACCATTTATGGCCTGGACGACCGCTACCGTGGGGTCAAAGGCCAGCGTGACGTGCTGTTCGTCAACGAAGCGGACATCATCCGCCTGGGCTTCAAGCCGGGTCAGAAGGCTGACATTGTGTCGCTGTGGGAAGATGGCCGCGAGCGCCGCGTGAAGGGCTTTACCTTGCTGGCGTTTGATATTCCGGCGGGCCAGGCGGCGGCGTACTACCCGGAAGTGAACCCGCTGGTGCCGCTGGAAAGCACCGGGGATGGCAGCCATACGCCGACGTCGAAGTTCGTCGCGATTTGCCTGGAAGCGGCGAGCGACAGTGGCTTGATCATGGCCCGTTCAGCCTAAGCAGAGCCCATCGTGGCGAGGGAGCTTGCTCCCGCTCGGGTGCGTAGCGACCGTAATAATGTTGGGGTCGCTGCGCAACCCAGCGCGAGCTTGCTCCCTCGCCACAAGAGAACAATGCCGGCAGTTTTACTCAGGCACAAAAAAAGGCCGCTTTTGCATAAAAGCGGCCCTTCCGAAGTAGCTAAAGACTCACAAAATCGACTTAAGTTCCCTATACAAAACAGCAACTTAGCGAATTGTATACAACCTCTACCGCCGGTCGGTTTTCGATTGTCAGCGCCTCGATACAACCTCAGGATCGCGCCGTCATCCTCTTGAGGTCTCTCTATGAAGTTCTCCTCGATTCTCTTGTTGTCCCTTGGCCTGGTCAGTGGCGCAGCCATGGCCGGTGGCACCACCGAAGCCGGTGTGGGCGGCGCATTGGGCGGGGTTCTAGGTTCGGTTGTCGGCCAGCAGTTGGGCGGCAACACAGGTTCCACCATCGGCGCAGCCTTGGGTGGCGCAGGCGGCAGTGCGGTGGGTGCCGATAGACGCAGCCGTGGCGAAGCCGCCATTGGTGGCGCACTGGGCGCAGCCGGCGGCAACGTCGTGGGCCGCAGCATGGGCGGCAGCACCGGCGCACTGGTCGGCTCAGCAGCCGGCGGTGGTGCAGGTGGCGCGCTGGGCAACTACATGGGCAACAAGAGCGATGACGACGACCGCCGCTACCGCGGGCGTGACAACCGTCGTTACGATCGAGATGACCACCGTGGACGCGGGCATGCCTATGGGCATCGCAAGAACAAGCATCACTACCGTCATCGGTAAGTTCTAAAGAACACAGCTGGCCCCCTGTGGGAGCTGGCTTGTCGGGTCGCCGCATCGCTGCGATAGCGGTGGGTCAGGGTTAGATGTGCGTCCTGACCCACCGCTATCGCAGGCAAGCCAGCTCCCACATTTGATTTTCATTGCATGAAAAAGGGTCTCATACCACCAACCGCTCCAACGCCTCGCGCAACTTCCCCGCAATTGCCACCGGCTGGTTCGATGCCCGATCCACAAACACATGCACAAAGCGCCCCGCCGCACTGGCTTCGTCCTCGCCGGCCTTGAACACCGCCAACTCATATTGCACCGAGCTGTTACCAAGCTTTCCAACCCGCAGGCCGATATCCAGGCGATCCGGAAACGCGATCGAGGCGAAATAATCGCACGCCGAACTCACCACAAACCCCACCACCTCACCGTCATGAATATCCAGCCCACCTTCTTCAATCAGGTAGGTATTCACCGCCGTGTCGAAAAAGCTGTAATAAGTGACGTTGTTCACATGGCCATACACATCGTTGTCGTGCCAACGCGTGATGATCGGCTGGAAGTGACGGTAGTCGGCGCGTTGCGGCATTGAGTCAGGCATGGGCGGTTCTCTGGAAAGTGGGTTTACAGATCATTCAGGTGGGCTTGCGCCCACTCACGCACCTCGGCGTATGGGTAGTCCTCCAGCGCAGCAAAACCCGGTATGCCCCGCGCCTTCAGCTTGGTAAACAGCGGCACGCTGATACCGCCGAGAAACCGCGCCAGCCGTTCCGCTTCTGGCAGGTTCGTGGTGTGTTCATGATGCCTGTGGATAAAATCACCGCACAGCCCCATGAAGTTTTTATCCACAAGTGGCGGCAAACTCGGCGGCGGCGGCAAATGTGCGACGTGGCCGTGGCATACCGAACAATGCCCGCAGCGTTGAGGGGCATTTTCATCACCAAAGTACTTGGCCAGACGCTGCCCCAGGCAATGCTCGGTAGCAAAAAGCTCGAGCATGGCGTGGATCCGCGCCACTTCCGTCACTTCATGGTGCTTGAAGCCTGTGTATAACTCGGCGCTCAGCACCCGTGGATCAAAGTCGGTATCGAGCAGGCTGTAGACCTCGGTCATCTGCTTGCTTTCCAGCTCAATCAGGCCCTGTTCCTGGAAGTAGTCCAGCGCCTTCACCACCCGGCTGCGCTCGGCATTGTGCTGTTGGTACAGCGCATCGAAATCCACCGTCGCCCAGGTTTTGGCGCGTTTACATACCTGGATGATCGCCGCGACAAACTGCTGCCGCTCGCCGGAAAACCGCGCCAGCAACGCCTCGGGCTCGATCAGGTATTTGAAGCGGTATTCGGCGTAAAACGCATAACGCGGTGCGATCACACCCTTGAGCTCCAACTGCACCAGCAGCGTCTTGAGCGGCAGCTCGCGGATGTTGCTGTGGTCCGACAGCGACCTCAGCAGGAACTCCCACTGGCCCTCGCTTCGCGCCGCCTGCAACTCCTCCAGTACACGGCGAATGCCCTCCTGCTCCGGCGTATCGCCATACACAAAGTTTTCCAGCACATTGAGGCTGTCGCGGTTGGCCAGCACCAGGCAATCGGACGGCTGTCCATCACGCCCGGCGCGGCCGATTTCCTGGCTGTAGTTCTCGATAGACTTGGGCAGGTCGAAGTGCACCACGTTGCGAATATCACTCTTGTCGATGCCCATGCCGAACGCGATGGTGGCAACAATGCAATTGGAGCGCCCGCCCATGAAACGCTGTTGGATACCTTCGCGTTTATCGTGGGGCAACCCGGCGTGATACGCCTCGGCCTGGATGCCATTGCGGTTCAGGTGTTCGGCAATCTGCTCGGCGGTTTTTTGCAACGTGACGTAAACGATGCTCGGCTGATTGGCCCGCGCGCTCATCCACTCGAC
Organism: Pseudomonas sp. WS 5532; assembly: GCF_012985445.1. Lineage (NCBI taxonomy): Bacteria > Pseudomonadati > Pseudomonadota > Gammaproteobacteria > Pseudomonadales > Pseudomonadaceae > Pseudomonas > Pseudomonas sp. WS 5532. The sequence goes on along the minus strand of NZ_JAAQWK010000012.1, from coordinate 202,993 downwards.
CAAGCGCCGGCGTTTGTCGTGGCCGCTCACCGGCTCTACCAACAAGTTGAGATTGGGCCGGTAGAAGCCCGTGGTGATCACATCATCCGGCGCAATGGCGAACTTGGCCTGCATGTCGGCAATCACCTTGGGCGTGGCTGTAGCCGTCAGCAGCAGCGCTTGTGGGATATTGAACTGGCGCTGGTAGTCCGGCAGCTTCAGATAGTCCGGGCGGAAGTTGTGGCCCCATTCGGAAATACAGTGCGCCTCATCCACCACCAACAAGGAAATCTGTACGCTTTGCAGGAAGTTACGGAAGCGCTCGTTCTTTAAGCGCTCCACGGAAATCATCAAAATCTTCAACTCACCCGAACGCGCGCGGGCCATCACCTCATTGGCATCTTCACGGCTCTGCGCCGAATCGATACTGCCAGCACAAATGCCATGGCGTTGCAGGAAACCCAACTGGTCCTGCATCAGCGCCAACAGCGGCGACACCACCAGCGTCAGGTGCGGCAACAGCACCGCCGACAGCTGATAACACAAAGACTTGCCGGAACCAGTGGGGAAAATAGCGGCAGCCGAACGACCGGCCAGCACCGCGCTGATCGCGGCCTCCTGGCCCAAACGAAACTGTGGGTAACCAAAGACCTGTTGGAGGGTGTTGTGCATAAGCTGTCACTCCATTGACCGCTGAACGAGTCAAAAACATAGACCAGCGATCAGTAAAAGGTCGGGGATAAACGCTACAAACTGATACAGAGAAAACCAGCAAGACCGCGCAAAAATGCAGACAGTAGCACGCTTGATTACAAGCCCCGACAAGGAGTCGTGAATGTCTCGCATGCCACCGTTTTCTTTGCTCCTCGCAATGCCCTTGCTGCTGATGGGCTGTGCAACGCCGCCGAAACCCACCTCCGAGCAACTGGCCGTGCATGCCTTTGAAACGCCCGAATACTTCTCCGCAAATGCACTGCCTATCGTCAAGGCATCCACCCTCTATGCCCAGTTGATCCCCATGCAGTCTGTCGACGACCGTCCCATGACCCCGTCCTGACTGATCGTTCCTCACGCTCTGCGTGGGAATGCCGCCTGGGACGCTCCGCGTCCCACCTCCGCGCACGGCTTTAAGCTTGGGCATTGGTGACGCAGAGCGTCACGGGCGGCATTCCCACGCAGGAGCGTGGGAACGATCTAAGTGGTTAAACCATACGTTTATTGCTCGAAATTACGCTGACTTCTAAGGTTCGCTCCGTCGCTATCAATATGACCCCGTCCTGACTGATCGTTCCGCACGCTCTGCGTGGGAATGCCGCCCGGGACGCTCCGCGTCCCACCTCCGCGCACGGCTTTAAGCTTGGGCATTGGTGACGCAGAGCGTCACGGGAGGCGTTCCCACGCAGGAGCGGGGGAACGATCAGGAAACCTGTGGGAGTCGGGCTTGCCCGCGATGGCGGTGTGTCAGGCAGGGAAATATTGCCTGACACACCGCCATCGCGGGCAAGCCCGGCTCCCACATTGGCTGGGTGTTGCCAAAAAATCACTGTCAAACCGAAAATTCCGGAAAGCTTTGTGGGAAGCAGACAAACACCGTGTAGTCCTCTTCCCAAACTGATCAAAACACCTGCCAAGCCCTCTACATAACCTCCCTTCACATGACCGAAACTAGTGACCTCTCAACTGTCCCGGCAAAAACCGTGAACATCGAAAGGACTCAACGATGGTCGACTACAGCTCTTGGGGCTCGCTCCTCATTCTTATTGCCCTTACTGTCCTGCTCGATAGTAAGTTGAAGCATCCCGAGCTCAGAAAATGGTTCGGACTGGCCCTCATCCTCACCGGACCAATGCTTCTAATCGTCGCCACTTCCTGGCTGAGCGAATTACAATTCGACAGTCTTCCGACATTCGCCTTTATCATTGGCATCCGTCTCTTTTTCACCCGAAACAAATTCCGCCGCCAACGCAACCCTCCCCCTCACCCACTCCTGCGTGCCCCCACCATGAACCTGGCCCCCAACTTCCCCGAAGACCCCGTGATGCAGCAGCTTCTGCAACTGTTGCACGAAGAAATCGGCCTGCCGAAGCACAAGACCCTGCGCCTCGAAACCTCGATCAACCTCGAGCTCGGCTGCGACGGCGCCGAGGCCAAGCAATTGATGGAAGCGATGGAGCAAGAGTTTGCCCTCGACTTGGGCGACTACGATGCTTATCGTTACTTCAAACCGCCGGTGTTCGATGTGTTCCTCAAGCGCCGCGCCAAGGGCCGGGGCGATAAGGTGCCGCTGACCATCGGCATGCTCTACCTGGCGATCAAGACCCATAGTTGGGATACGCAAACCCTGGAAAACTTGAGCTGATCCCAAGACCACCGAATACCGGTGTGGGAGCTGGCTTGCCTGCGATGGCATCACCTCGGTATTACTGACAGACCGAGTCGCCTGCATCGCGGCGGTGCGACGATTCGACAAGCCCGGCTCCCACACTGAAGTTGCTGACACAACAACAAGGACCTTACATGGACGTAATAATGGGCCTGCTGGCCGCCCTGCTCTGGGGCGGCACGGACTTTCTCGTGGGCCTCAACGCCCGAGCCGTGGGCGTTAAACGCGCGGTGTATTTCGGCCAAGCCCTTGGCTTTTTGATCATGACGCTGTTGCTGGTGATCTTCCCGGCCTTCCTGTTCAAATCTCTGAATGCCCCATTGAGCGTCTGGCTCCTGGGCATCACCGCCGCCCTGCTCACCGTCTCCGGCGCGCTGGCGCTGTCCAAGGCCTTCGCCCTGGGCAAAGCCGCCATCGTTGCGCCTTTGGTAACGTCTTACGGCGTAGTGACCACCCTGCTGTCCTGGGCCAGTGGCGAACACATCAACCTGATCCAACTCGGCTGCATCGGCCTGTGCGTAATCGGCGTGATCCTGTCCAGCATCCACAAGGACAACGGCACGCCCCACAACAACCCGCGCCAGTCCATCGCCTACGCCATGCTCGCCGCCTTGCTGTACGGCACCAGCTTCTGGTTGCAAGGTCGCTACACGCTGCCGGCGCTGGGGCCGATCACCATGTTGTGGCTGGGTTACCTGGTGGGCCTGTGCGTGCTGGTGGTGATGGTGCTGAAGATCAAGGACGGCCTGAAGATCCCGCCGTTGAAAAACTGCGCAACCTTGACCGGTGCGAGCCTGATGAACCTCGGCGGGTTCTCGGCGTTTTCCTGGGGCGCGATGGCGGGCTCGGTTTCGGTGGTGACGGTGATCAGTACATTGTCCGGCGGGATTGCGGCGATTCTGGGGTATGTGTTTTTCAAGGAGCGGTTGTCGGCGGTGCAGGTGCTGGGCGTTGCATTAGTGCTGGTCGGCGCCGTGGTTTTGCATATCGCCATCTAACCTGTCGCCCACAAAAAAGCCGCCCCGGAGGGCGGCTTTTTCACAACAACCGAACCTTACAACTTAGGCCCGGCCGCCTTGATCGCATCGCTCACTTCAAACTTCTTGAAGTTCTCGATGAACAGACCAGCCAGCGCTTTCGCCGCTTCGTCGTAGGCAGCCTTGTCAGCCCAGGTGTTACGCGGGTTCAACAGGCCGGTATCAACGCCCGGTACGGCCAAAGGCACGTCGAGGTTGATGGTGTCGAGGTGTTCGGTTTGTGCACCGATCAACGCGCCGCTCTGGATCGCTGCGATCACGCCGCGAGTGGTCGGGATGTTGAAGCGCTTGCCGACGCCGTAGCCGCCGCCGGTCCAGCCGGTGTTGACCAGGTAAACCTTGGAGCCGAAGCCGCGCACACGCTTGATCAGCAGTTCTGCATACTCACCGGCTGGGCGTGGGAAGAACGGCGCGCCGAAGCAGGTGGAGAAGGTCGACTTGATGCCGCTGCCCGAACCCATTTCGGTCGAGCCCACCAAAGCGGTGTAGCCGGACAGGAAGTGGTAGGCCGCTTGTTCTTCGCTGAGGATCGAGACGGGCGGCAGTACGCCGGTCAGGTCGCAGGTCAGGAAGATCACAGCGTTTGGCTCGCCGCCCAGGTTCTTCTCGGAACGCTTGGCAACGTGCTCCAGCGGGTAGGCGGCGCGGCTGTTCTGGGTCAGGCTGACGTTGGTGTAGTCGGCGTGCTTGGCATCGTCGATCACCACGTTTTCAAGCACGGTGCCGTGCTTGATGGCTTTCCAGATTACCGGCTCGTTCTTCTCGGAGAGGTCGATGCACTTGGCATAGCAACCGCCTTCGATGTTGAACACCACGCCTTCGCCCCAGCCGTGTTCATCGTCACCGATCAGGTAACGGCTTTCGTCAGCCGACAGGGTGGTTTTACCGGTGCCCGACAGACCGAAGAACAGAGTCACGTCGCCGGCTTCGCCGATGTTGGCGGCGCAGTGCATTGGCAGCACGTCGGCGGCCGGCAGCAGGAAGTTCTGCACCGAGAACATGGCTTTTTTCATTTCACCGGCGTAACGCATGCCGGCGATCAGCACTTTTTTCTGTGCGAAATTGAGGATCACGCAACCATCGGAGTTGGTGCCGTCACGCTCTGGCACGCATTCGAAGTTGGCGACGTTAAGCACTTGCCACTCATCACGGCCGGCTGGGTTGTACTGGGCCGGGTTGATGAACAGGCAACGACCGAACAGGTTCTGCCAGGCAGTCTGGGTGGTCATTTTCACGGCCAGGTAGTGGTCTTCTGCAGCCCCTACGTGAACATGGGAAACGAAATGCTCTTGCGCGTTGTTGAATGCCTCGACGCGAGCCCACAGGGCATCGAACTTGTCGGCCGGGAACTTGCGGTTGATCGGGCCCCAGGCAATTGCGTCCTGGGTGGAAGGCTCTTCAACGATGAAACGGTCAACCGGCGAACGACCGGTGCGGTGACCGGTTTCTACGACCAGCGCGCCAGTATCGGCAAGCACGCCTTCACCGCGCTGCAGGGCTTCTTTGACCAGATCGTCAACACTCAGATCGGTGTATACGGCGTTATTGGCTTGCGTCATGAGGTTCCCCGTCGGCCTATGGCCGAGTGCTCCAAACGTTTTGTAGTAGAAAGTTGCGCACTACTACCGCGAAAAAAGTGGGCCGGATTATGCCAGAAAAGCCCAAAAAGAGTAGGGTCCTCCCGTCAGAACTGCGCTAATCCGGCGTTTGTCAGGTGATTTACCTGTGCTTAAACGTTTTAGTGGCGGGTGTCGGAGGGGGTGTCGATGCCTGCGCCGGCGAATAATTGGGCTACATCGGCCGCATCGAACAGGTAGCGCTGGTTGCAGAATTGGCAGTCGATCTCGATATTGCCGCCATGTTCCACCACCAATTGCTGCGCATCTTCAAGGCCCAGGCTAACCAAGGCGTTGGCCGAGCGCTCACGTGAACAACTGCAACGGAAGCGCAGGCCCTGGGCGTCGAACAGGCGCACGGCCTCTTCGTGGTAAAGGCGATGCAGGATGGTTTCGTTATCCAGGCCCAGCAGTTCTTCAGCCGTCAGGGTGCCGGCCAGGGCGGTCAGTTTGCGCCAGCTGTCGGTACGCTCATCGTCGTCCTTGATGCGGTCAGCCGGCAATTGCTGAAGCAGCAGGCCACGGGCGCGCTTGCCGTCAGCGTTGAGCCAGAATTTGGTGCCGACCTGCTGGGACATCACGAAATAGTTGGTAAAGCAGTCCGATAGGGTTTCGCCGTCGAGGTCGACGATGCCCTGGTAACGCTGGCCTTCGGTCGGGTCGACGGTGATCGCCAGCACGCCATTGGCCATCAGGTCTGACAAGGTCGCGTCCGGGGCGATCTGGTCCGCTTCGTAACGGGCCAGGCCACGGATTTCGCGCTCGCTCGAGCACTCGATCATCAACATCGGCACCGGGCCTTCGGAACGGGCCTGCAAGATCAGCAAACCATCGAACTTCATGGTGCCTACCAGCAGCGAGGCCGCCGCCATCAGCTCACCGAGCAGCTGCGCAACCGGCTCCGGATAGGGGTGCTTGGCAAGGACTTCGGCATAGCTGCGCTCCAGCGAGACCAGTTCGCCGCGGGCGTCGTTCTCATCGAAGATGAAGCGTTGGGTGAAGTCGGTATCCGGTAGATCAGTCATAGGTCTGGGTATCTGAATTGATGACAAATTGGTTACAAGGTTTATAGAATTAAACGCTTTGGCACCTTTTTGGTGCGTTTTTACAGAGCGAAGAGGGACAGTTTATGAACAATCCGGGTTTGTTCCAAGCCAGGTGGAACCTCCGGGGGTGGGCCTTTTGCAATCTAGTCGCTATCGGGCTGCTGTGTTTTTGGCTGTGGCCCACGGGACAGATGCTGTGTGTGGTTTTCGACGAATGGCTGTTTCATCTGCTTAATGACCCATTGGCAAGCAATTCGACATGGTTGCATGTGTGGGCGGTGGCCAGTTTGCGACCGTTTGATGCCGTGGTTGGGGTGATTTTGCTGGCACTGCTGATTCGCGGCGACTGGGTGTTCAAGGCCATCCAGGTGCGACAGGCATTCTTCGGCTTCCTCAGCATTCTGCTGCTGTTGCTGTTTATCCGCATGCTGTTTTCCAAGCTCACGGCGCAAATGGGCTGGCAGCACAACAGCCCGTCGATGGTGATCAGCGGCGCGATTCATATGAGCGATTATTTCCCGGGCCTGGAGAAAACCTGGGAGCTGAAGGATCGTTCCAGCCAGAGCTTCCCGGGCGATCATGCGTCGGTGCTGCTGATCTGGGGCATGTTCATGACGGTGTTTGCCCAGCGTTTCACCCAAGTAGTGGTGATCTGGGGCTTGGCATTGTTGTTCATGATGCCGCGGCTGGTGGCGGGCGCACATTGGGGCCAGGACGACTACATCGGCGGAGTGCTGCTGGCGTTGCTGGCACTGGGGTGGGGGTATTACACGCCGTTTGCGGCAAAGGTGTCGGGGTTGCTGATACGGGTGACGGCGCCGGTTTTCGGGTTGCTCGGGAAGCTGCCAGTCATCGGGCGGTTGAGTGTCATGCGCATAGCCGCGTAACACCGCAGCCCTAATGTGGGAGCTGGCTTGCCAGCTCCCACATTTTTGATCTCCTTTTGAAGGAAGATCCGTGTCATCAATCATCATTGCCGCTGCCGCGAAACTTGAACAGATCACGCCGCTGCTTCTTGCTCGGCTTGCCGTCGGTGGTCATGCCGGTTGCGCCAGCCTTACGCATAGCCGCCGCATTTTCGCGTTTTGCGATGCTGGCTTCGGTTTCGGCATACAGCGCCTGCGCCTCAGGCGCGCCACGACGCACTACAGACAGTGCCTGCACCACCACAGTCTTTTCGTCAAAACCTGTACGAATCTGCAGCTCGTCTCCGACGCGCGGTTCCTTGCCCGGCTTGCAGCGCTCGCCGCGATGGTGCACCTTGCCGCTCTCGATGGCCGCCTTGGCCAGGGCACGGGTTTTATAAAAACGCGCCGCCCACAACCACTTGTCCAAACGGACCTTTTCTTCCTCTTCCTGCTTTTGAGCCACTTGAATTCCTCGCTCTGAAAAATGTCGCAACTTTACCGTTGAACCCCTTCAACGCATAAATCCCAAGCCTCACCTAAGATACGCCAGACACCCGGTTTTCTGCGGGACTTTGCATTCCACCCACTGATTACCAACGCCGGAGCGATATCTGTCGCCATTTGCCGGATATTCTGCGTGAATACCGCGAATTCGGCGCCTGGCCCTTGATGAAGGTTTGGGGATTGTCACAATCCATGCGCAGTTGGACGTTACTGTCCTCGACGACTACGAAGTATTTCTGAATGACCGGTTACCCATATTGAAGACATTTGACCATTTGACCGTTGTGGGTCTGCGCGAGTGGGTGGCCCTTCCCGACCTGGGAGTGGCTGGCCTGCGCGCGAAGATCGACACCGGTGCCAGTACCTCGAGCCTGCATGCCACCGATATCGAGCCCTTTGAGCGCGACGGTGAGAAGTGGGTGCGCTTCACTGCGCATCTGGGCAGCGTGGTGCAATTGCGCCATCGTCGCTGCGAAGCGCCCCTGGTGACGATGAAAACTATCAAGAGCTCCAACGGCCATGCGCAGGTGCGGTATGTAATCAGCACCACCCTGGCACTGGGTGACCGAGTATGGCGGGTGGAATTCACCCTGGCCTGTCGCAAGGCCATGCGTTACCGCCTGTTGCTGGGCTCCAAGGCGCTGATTGACGGCCAGTTGGTGGTCAACCCCGGCGTCAAGTACGTTCAAGACAAGCCGGTGTTCCCGGTCTCTACTATTTCTGCCCCAGGTGCTGCATGAAGATTGCTGTGCTGTCGCGAAACCCGCGTCTGTATTCCACCCGCCGCCTGGTCGAGGCCGGCACCGAACGTGGCCATGAAATGGTGGTGATCGACACGTTGCGTGCCTATATGAACATTGCCAGCCACAAGCCGCAGATCCACTACCGGGGCAAACCGCTGGAAGGCTTTGATGCGGTGATCCCGCGGATCGGCGCTTCGGTGACGTTCTACGGCTGCGCGGTGTTGCGCCAGTTTGAAATGATGGGCGTGTTCCCGCTCAACGAATCGGTAGCCATCGCCCGTTCGCGGGACAAGCTGCGCTCCCTGCAATTGCTGTCGCGCCGGGGTATCGGCCTGCCGGTGACCGGCTTTGCCCACTCCCCCGATGACATCCCCGACCTGATCGAGATGGTCAACGGCGCACCGCTGGTGATCAAAGTGCTCGAAGGTACCCAGGGTATCGGCGTGGTGCTGTGTGAGACGGCGACTGCCGCCGAGTCGGTGATCGAGGCGTTCATGGGCCTCAAGCAGAACATCATGGTGCAGGAATACATCAAGGAAGCCGGCGGTGCGGATATCCGCTGCTTCGTGGTCGGCGACAAGGTGATCGCAGCCATGAAGCGCCAGGCCAAGCCGGGGGAGTTCCGCTCCAACCTGCACCGTGGCGGCAGTGCCAGCCTGATCAAGATCACCCCGGAAGAGCGCATGACCGCGCTGCGGGCCGCCAAAGTGATGGGCCTGGCAGTGGCGGGCGTGGATATCCTGCGCTCCAACCACGGCCCGCTGGTGATGGAGGTAAACTCATCACCGGGCCTGGAAGGGATCGAGACCACCACCGGCAAGGATGTGGCGGGGATCATCATTCAGCATTTGGAGAAGAATGGTGGGCCGAATATGACCCGGACCAAGGGCAAGGGCTGATACAACCCGGCCTTCCACCCACCGAAAAAACCTGTGGGAGCTGGCTTGTCGGGTCGCCGCATCGCTGCGATAGCGGTGGGTCAGCAACCCATTTGTTAACTGATACACCGTTATCGCAGGCAAGCCAGCTCCCACATTGGGTTGCTGTTGTTTTTTAGACCGCATCCCTTGGCAGCATCAAGCCCAGCGGCAAGCGCACCCGCGCTTCCAGGCCGCCTTCTTCGCGGTTGCGCAGCTCAACATTGCCGCCATGCATCGAAGCAATTCGCCGCACAATCGCCAGCCCCAGCCCCGTACCCTTGCCGCCCCGCGCACGGTCGCCACGGGTGAATGGGTTGAAAATACCTTCCAGCTCCGCCGGGTCGATGCCCGTACCACGGTCCATCACGCTCAACACCACATAGGGCGCCGTGCTGTCGCCGGACACATAGGCGGCCACTTCCACATCTGAACCCGCGTGATGCAAGGCGTTGCCGATCAGGTTGTTCAACAGGCGCTTCATCGACACCCGACGCAATGCAAACGGCTGGATCGGCTCCAGGCGCATGCGCACCTGTTCGCCATTCTGGTTGTAGGGCGCCACCACCTCACGCACCAGGTCCGTGAGGTCGACTTCCTCCACCACCTCATCACGGCCATCGCGGATAAACGCCAGGAACTGATCGAGAATCGCGTCCATGTCCTCGATGTCGCGCACCATGTCGTCGGTCAGGTCGTTATGGTTGCCCATCAACTCCAGGGACAGCCGCAAACGCGTGAGCGGCGTGCGCAAGTCATGGGACACGCCCGCCAGCATCAGCTCGCGTTCGCGCCCGGCCTGTTCGACATCCTCCGCCATCTGGTTGAAGGCACCGTACACCTCGGTCATCTCACTGGGCGTATCGCTGATCGGCAGGCGCACACTGCGCCCCTGCCCGAGTTGGCGGGCGGCAAACACCAGGCGTTTAAGCGGTTGGTTGAGCTGTCGGACGAAAATCCACGCGGACGCGGTTGAAAGTAAACCGATGGCCAGGAACCAGCCCAACACGTTCCAGATTTTTTGCCCGCGCAGCGGATGGGGGTAAAGGGGCACCTTGATCCAGGCATCTCCCAGACTCGGAGCCCTGACCCAGAGTGCAGGTGAAACATGCATGCGCAGGCGCACCTCGGTGTCCTCTCCCAGCTCAGCCTGCATCTGACGCTGATAAATCTCGCTGTAAGGCCAATGCTGCTCACCTTCGGGCACACCAGCGCCGTCGACTCGAATCAGCGTCGAAGCCTTTGCTACCTTTTCGCGGTTTTCAGGGTCAACGGCCCAGTAGGCACGCAGTGTCAGGGCGACACCGTGGCTGTACTGCCTGTCTACCAGCACGTCTTCGTTCATCAATAGATAAACCAGCGTGAGCGCCTTGGAAAACAGAACGACGATCAGCACCAGCCAAAGGGTGCGAGAGAAGAAACTTTGCGGGAACCACAACGGGGTTTTCATAGGAGACAGCTAAACACCTTGCAGGAACGAGCGGCGCTCGCAGAATTGCAGACGCCGGGCATCCCGTCGACCCTCATGGAGTCAAACGCCGGGATGCCCGCCCCTGCAAGTCATCGGTCACTTGGTTGCAGTGCCATCCGGCACAAACACATAACCCACGCCCCACACCGTCTGGATGTACCGCGGCTTGGCCGGGTCCGGCTCGATCATCCGGCGCAGACGCGAGATCTGCACGTCGATGGAGCGCTCCAGGGCGTCCCATTCGCGGCCACGGGCCAGGTTCATCAACTTGTCGCGGGTCAACGGCTGGCGAGCATTCATCACCAATGCCTTGAGCACGGCGAACTCGCCGGTGGTCAGCATGTGCACTTCTTCGCCACGCTTGAGTTCGCGGGTCGCCAGTGACAGCTCGTATTCGCCAAAGGTGACGCTCTCGTCTTCGCTGCCTGGCGCGCCCGGTACCGGCGGTGCCTGGCGACGCAATACGGCCTTGACCCGAGCCATCAACTCGTCAGGGTTGAACGGCTTGGCCAGGTAGTCATCAGCGCCCAGTTCCAGGCCCTTGATGCGGCTCAGCTCATCGCCCTTGGCGGTCAGCATGATGATGGGGATCTGGTTGTTCGCACCGCGCAGGCGCTTGCAGGCGGTAAGGCCGTCTTCGCCGGGCAGCATCAGGTCGAGTACGACCAGGTTGAACACTTCGCGCCCCAACAGGCGGTCCATCTGCTCGGTGTTCGGCACCGCGCGGGCACGGTAGCCCTTGGAGTTGAAAAAACGTTCCAGCAGGCTGCTCAGCCCCGGATCGTCGTCAACGATGAGAATTTTTTCGCCTTCAGCAGTTTGTGCAGTGCTGCTCATTAGATGCTCCTCTTATCTCGGCGCGCATTATGGCGTAGCTGCCGTTATACGCACCGTGTGCATTGTTAGCAGATTTTTCCTCCACCGCCAGCGAACCCGCGTCCTACAACCACCGGCGCAGTACCCCCCAAGGGCAGAACGCTGGTTATAATGCGGCGCCTTCACGCAGGGCACTGTCAGACTTTACTGTTTGCAGCCTCAGCCGTTTTTTCAGCGCGGGGCAGCAATTTCCCGATTTCGAGGGTCAATAGGCAGCCTTTTGACCCAGGCAGCGGTGCCGCTGGCGCCGCTCAACCAGCCTCGCAACGCCTTGTTTTCCGGGCCTGCGAGCTGCTTTCAAGAATTTCAGGTGGTTTTATGGACAGCATCAACAGCCGCATTGCCGAGGAACTCGGTGTACGCCCACAACAGGTCGAAGCGGCCGTCGCGCTACTGGATGAAGGCTCCACGGTGCCTTTCATCGCCCGTTACCGTAAAGAAGTGACCGGCAGCCTCGACGACACCCAATTGCGTCACCTGGAAGAGCGCCTGCGCTACCTGCGAGAACTCGACGAACGGCGCATCAGCATCCTCGCCAGCATCGAGGAACAGGGCAAGTTGACCCCGCAACTGGAACGCGACATCAAGCTCGCCGACACCAAGACCCGCCTCGAAGACCTTTACCTGCCGTACAAACAGAAGCGCCGCACCAAGGGCCAGATCGCCCTGGAAGCCGGTTTGGGCGAGCTGGCCGACGGCCTGTTCAACGACCCGTCGCTGGCCCCGGAAACCGAAGCAGCGCGCTTTATCGACGCCGAAAAAGGCGTCGCCGACGTCAAGGCCGCCCTCGAAGGTGCCAAGTACATCCTCATGGAGCGTTTCGCTGAAAACGCCGGCCTGCTGGAAAAACTGCGCACCTACCTCAAGCAGGAAGCCATTCTCAGTGCTCGCGTTATCGCCGGCAAAGAGGAAGAAGGCGCCAAATTCCGCGATTATTTCGAGCACGACGAGCCGCTCAAGAGCATGCCGTCGCACCGGGCACTGGCGATTTTCCGGGGTCGCAACGAGGGCATTCTCAGCTCGGCGCTGAAAGTCGGCGACGAATTGCCGGGCACCATGCACCCGTGCGAAGGCATGATCGGGCAACAATTCGGCATCCAGAATCAGAACCGTCCTGCGGACAAGTGGCTCGGTGAAGTCGTGCGCTGGACCTGGAAGGTCAAGCTCTACACCCACCTGGAAACCGACCTGCTCGGCGAGCTGCGCGACGGCGCCGAAACCGAGGCGATCAACGTGTTCGCCCACAACCTGCACGACCTGCTGCTGGCCGCACCGGCCGGCCCGCGCGCCACGTTGGGCCTCGACCCGGGCTTGCGTACCGGCTGCAAGGTTGCGGTGGTCGACTCCACCGGCAAGCTGCTGGACCACGCCACCGTGTACCCGCACGTGCCGCACAACAAGTGGGACCAGACCCTCGCCATCCTGGCCGCCCTGTGCGCCAAGCACGCCGTGGACCTGATTGCCATCGGCAACGGCACCGCCAGCCGTGAAACCGACAAGCTGGCCGCCGAGCTGATCAAAAAATACCCCGCCATGAAGATGACCAAGGTCATGGTTTCCGAGGCCGGCGCTTCGGTGTACTCGGCGTCGGAACTGGCTTCCAAGGAATTCCCGGACCTCGACGTGTCGATCCGTGGCGCCGTCTCCATTGCTCGCCGCCTGCAGGACCCGCTGGCAGAGCTGGTGAAGATCGACCCTAAATCCATTGGTGTCGGCCAGTACCAGCACGACGTGTCGCAGCTGAAACTGGCGCGCGGCCTGGATGCGGTGGTGGAAGACTGCGTGAACAAGGTGGGTGTGGATGTAAACACCGCCTCGGTCGCGCTGCTGGCGCGTATTTCCGGGCTTAACACCACCCTGGCGCAGAACATCGTCACCCACCGCGACGAAAACGGTGCGTTCAAAACCCGCGCCGCGCTGAAGAAAGTCGCACGCCTGGGCGAAAAAACCTTTGAACAGGCCGCCGGCTTCCTACGGGTCATGAACGGCGATAACCCGCTGGACTCGTCTGCGGTTCACCCGGAAGCCTACCCGCTGGTGCAGCGTATTGCCGCCGAGACCGACCGCGATATCCGTTCGCTGATCGGTGACGCCGCGTTCCTCAAGCGCCTGGACCCGAAGAAGTACACCGACGAAACCTTCGGTGTGCCGACCATCACCGACATCCTGCAAGAGCTGGAAAAACCTGGCCGCGACCCGCGTCCCGAGTTCAAGACTGCCGAGTTCCAGGACGGTGTTGAAGACCTCAAGGACCTGCAGCCGGGCATGATCCTCGAAGGCGTGGTCACCAACGTGACCAACTTTGGGGCCTTTGTGGATATCGGCGTGCATCAGGACGGTTTGGTGCACATCTCTGCACTTTCGGAGAAGTTCATCAAGGATCCACGCGAAGCGGTAAAAGCCGGTGACGTGGTCAAGGTCAAGGTCATGGAAGTCGATATCCCGCGCAAACGCGTGGGTCTGTCGATGCGCATGAGCGACACCCCAGGCGAGAAAATCGACGGCGCCCGTGGTGCACGCCCAGGCTCGACCCCGCGCCAATCCCAGGGTAACGCGCCGCGTAAAGAGCCTACCGCGACGGCCGCACCGAGCAACAACGCCATGGCGTCGTTGTTCGCCAACGCCAAGCAGTTGAAGAAACGCTGATGGAAATCCCGGCCGGTTTGACCCAGAGCGCGTTCAGCGAACTGATCGGCTGCCGCCTGCAACGCCTGGACGAGGGCGTTGCCGAGGTGGCCCTGACCCTGGAGCCGCAACTGCGCAACCGCGCGGGCAAGCTCCATGGCGGGGCGATTTTCAGCCTGGTCGACATCACCATGGGGCTGGCCTGTTCCAGCGCCCATGGGTTTGACCAGCAGAGCGCGACCATCGAGTGCAAGATCAACTATATCCGCGCCGTCGAAGACGGTGATGTGCTGTGCACCAGCCGGGTGATTCACGCCGGCAGACGCACGTTGGTGGTCGAAGCCGATGTGTATCAAGGCGAAAGACTTGTCGCAAAAGCACAAGGCACCTTCGCTGTCCTCTAGCTCCCCGCCCTCGATTTGAGTTAATTTCGGCGCTGCGACAACAGCGTCGGAATTTTCTTGCTGCGCTATAGCCCAATTCATGGAGTGAAGTAGGCTTTTTCAATGTGAGCCAAATCGACTCTAAACCAGGCGATAACGCCAGTTTCAACTTCACCCTTGTAGACCGTCCTGCCCACCCCCATATTGGGGCGACTGACGCGTGAAGGAATCCAACTTGAGCGAACTTCTCAACCGCCGCCTGGCCCTGCTCGGCAAGCGCGAACACCTCTCCCTGCTAGAGCAATGCTTGCACGGCATCGAGCGTGAATGCCTACGCGTCACCGGTGAGGGTCGCCTGGCACAAACGCCGCATCCAGAAGCCCTGGGCGCCGCGTTGACCAATGAATTGATCACCACCGACTACTCGGAATCGCTGCTGGAGTTCATCACTCCCGCCCTGCCCAACCCGGCCGACACCCTGAGCAGCCTGGACAAGATCCATCGGTTTGCCTACAGCAAGCTCGGCAGCGAGTACCTGTGGAGCCCTTCGATGCCGTGCCCGTTGCCGGCCGAGGAAGATATTCCGATCGCCTACTACGGCACCTCCAATATCGGCCAGCTCAAGTACGTGTACCGCAAGGGCCTGGCCCTGCGTTACGGCAAGACCATGCAGTGCATCGCCGGCATCCACTACAACTTTTCCCTGCCGGAACAGCTGTGGCCGTTGCTCAAGGAGACTGAAGGCTTCGTCGGCACCGACCGCGACTACCAGTCCACCGCCTACATCGCGCTGATCCGTAACTTCCGCCGCTACAGCTGGCTGCTGATGTACCTGTTTGGTGCTTCACCGGCCCTGGACGCCGGTTTCCTGCGCGGTCGTTCGCACCAACTTGAAGTGCTGGACGCCGACACGCTGTACTTGCCGTACGCCACCAGCCTGCGCATGAGCGACCTGGGTTACCAGAGCAACGCTCAGGCTGGGCTGACGCCGTGCTACAACGACTTGAACAGCTACACCGACAGCCTGCGCGAAGCGGTGGCAACGCCCTACGCGCCTTACGTCGAAATCGGCACCCATAAGGATGGTGAATGGGTGCAGCTCAACACCAACATCCTGCAGATCGAAAACGAGTACTACTCCAACATCCGCCCCAAGCGCGTGACCTACACCGGCGAGCGGCCGATCCAGGCGCTGATGGCCCGTGGCATCCAGTACATCGAAGTGCGCTGCCTGGACATCAACCCGTTCCTGCCGATGGGCATCGACCTGCCGGAGTCGCGTTTCCTTGATGCGTTCCTGCTGTACTGCGCGTTGAACGACAGCCCGCTGTTCGCCAACAACGAGTGTGGCAATGCCACCTCCAACTTCCTCAGTGTGGTCAAGGAAGGCCGTCGCCCAGGCCTGCAATTGCAGCGTGAAGGCCAGGCGGTGGACATGAAGGAATGGGCCACCGAGCTGCTGGAGAAGATCGCCCCGCTGGCGGCCTTGCTGGATGAGAGCCACGGCATCACCGAGCACAGCCAGGCGCTGGACGCTCAGTTGGCGAAGGTCAAGGACTCGTCCCTGACGCCGTCGGCCCAAGTGCTGGCAGCGATGGCCGAGCGCAAAGAGAGCTTTGCGCAATTCTCCCTGCATCAGAGCGAGGTGCACGCCGCGCACTTCCGCCAGGAGCCTTTACCGGCCGAGGAGCAGGCACGCTTTGAAGAGTTGGCACGTAAGTCGCTGGCTCAGCAGGTGGAGCTTGAGCAAAACGAAGTGGGCGACTTTGACGTGTTTGTCGGCTCGTACCAGGCAAGCATTCTGGCGATCAGTAACTAAAGCATCACGCCATCTCCTGTGGGACCTGGTTTGTGTGGGAGCTGGCTTGCCTGCGATGCAAACACCTCGGTGTATCAGTGATACCCAGGTGATGCTATCGCAGGCAAGCCAGCTCCCACATTTGCCTTCATTGGGTTGAAGATTGCGCTCACTCTTCTCCTCATAAGCTAATTCGAAAATGTTATTTATTTTCGAGTTCTTAGATCATTTAGTCTCCTCACACGCCGACCCTCGGCCGCCTGATTGAGGAGCTTCCCCTTGAAACTGCTTACCCCATTGCGCCTCTTGGCCGCATTGTCCCTGGCCGGTGCCAGCCTGTTTGCCCAGGCGGCAGATGTGACCATCGCCTACCAGACCACCGTAGACCCGGCGAAAGTCGCCCAGGCCGACGGTGCGTATGAAAAAGCTACCAACGCCAGGATCGACTGGCGCAAATTCGACAATGGCGCCGACATCATCGCCGCCATTGCTTCCGGCGACGTCCAGATTGGCTACCTCGGTTCCAGCCCGCTGACCGCTGCGGTAACGCGCAAAGTACCCGTTGAAACCTTCCTGGTCGCCACCCAGATCGGCGGCGCCGAAGCGCTGGTAGCGCGCAATGGTTCGGGAATCAACAGCCCACAGGACCTGGTCGGCAAAAAGATTGCCGTGCCTTTCGTGTCTACCGGCCACTACAGCCTGTTGGCCGCGCTGAAACACTGGAACATCGACCCTTCCAAAGTGACCATCCTCAACCTCGCACCACCGGCAATCATTGCGGCGTGGAAGCGCGGTGATATCGACGCGACATACGTGTGGGACCCGGCCCTGGGCGTCGCCAAGGAAAACGGCAAAGTGCTGATCACCTCCGGCGAGCTGGCCAAGTTTGGCGCGCCCACCTTCGATGCCTGGATCGTGCGCAAAGACTTCGCCGAGAAACACCCGGAAATCATCACCGCCTTCGCCAAAGTCACCCTGGACGCCTACGCCGCCTACCGCAAAGACCCACAGGCCTGGCTGGCCGACAAAGGCAACGTCGACAAGCTGGTGAAGCTCTCCGGCGCCAAGGCCAGTGATATCCCACTGCTGCTGCAAGGCAACGTCTACCCACTGGCCGCTGACCAAGTAACCCTGCTGGGCGCACCGACTACCAAGGCTGTAACCGACACCGCCGCGTTCCTCAAGGAACAAGGCAAAGTCGACGCCGTGCTGCCGGACTACGCCCCTTACGTCAGCGCCAAGTTCATCACTAACTGATTCAAGGAGCTCATCGCGATGGCCTTGCTACAACTGGAGCGCATCAGCGCACAGTACCCAGGCGCCACAGAACCGGTACTGTCCGATATCTCACTCGACCTTGGGCCTCAGCAATTGCTGGTGGCCCTCGGCCCGTCCGGCAGTGGCAAGACTTCGCTGTTGAACCTGATTGCCGGTTTCGTCGAACCCTCTGCCGGGCGCATCACCCTCGATGGCGTGCCGGTCAAAGGCCCGAGCGCCGAACGCGGCGTGGTGTTCCAGGACGACGCTCTGCTGCCCTGGCAGGACGTGCTGGCCAACGTCGGCTTCGGCCTGGAACTGGCCGGTGTGCCCAAGGCACAACGCGAAGTGCGCGCCCGGGAAATGCTCGCACTGGTCGACCTGGCCGGTTTCGACAGCCGCCGTATCTGGCAGCTTTCCGGTGGCCAGAAACAGCGTGTCGGCCTGGCCCGCGCGCTGGCGGCTGACCCTCGCGTGCTGCTGATGGACGAGCCTTTCGGCGCCCTCGATGCCTTCACCCGCGAACAGATGCAGGAGTTGCTCCTGCAAGTCTGGCGGCGCACGGCCAAGCCGGTGTTCCTGATTACCCATGACATCGAAGAAGCGGTATTTCTCGCCACCGACCTGATCCTGCTGGCGCCCAACCCAGGCCAGATCGTCGAGCGCCTGCACCTGGACTTCGGTCAACGCTACGCCGCCGGTGAATCGGCGCGGGCGATCAAGTCCGACCCGCGCTTTATCGAAACCCGTGAACACGTGCTGGGCAAAGTGTTCTCGCAACGGCAGGTGCCTGCATGAGCAGCTACGAACTTCCCGCCACGGCCGCCAAGCCGGTAGCGCACAAGGTTATTCCGGTACGTCGTCGCCTGAGCACACGCTGGATCAGCGTACTCACCCTGGTCGCCTTGCTGGCAATCTGGTGGGCGGTTACCGCCACTGGCCTGATCGAACCGCTATTCCTGCCGCCACCATCCGCCGTGCTGCAAAAAGGCTGGCTGCTGGCGACCACCGGCTATATGGATTCCACTTTGTGGCAGCACCTGGGCGCGAGCCTCACGCGCATCGGCCTGGGCCTGGGCTTTGCGGTACTGACCGCCGTGCCGGTGGGGATTGCCATCGGTGCCAACCGCATTGCCCGTGGCATCCTCGACCCGCTGATCGAGTTCTACCGGCCGATTCCGCCCCTGGCTTACCTGCCGCTGATCGTGATCTGGTGCGGCATCGGTGAGCTGTCCAAGGTATTGCTGATTTACCTGGCGATCTTTGCGCCTATCGCCATCGCCACCGCGACCGGCGTGCGCACGGTCGACCCGGCCAAACTGCGTGCCGCGCAGTCGTTGGGCGCCACCCGCGCCCAGTTGATTCGCCATGTGATCCTGCCGAGCGCGCTGCCCGACATCCTTACCGGCGTGCGCATCGGCCTGGGTGTGGGTTGGTCGACCCTGGTTGCCGCCGAGCTGATCGCCGCCACCAGCGGCCTGGGCTTTATGGTGCAGTCGGCGGCGCAGTTCCTGGTCACCGACGTGGTGGTGCTGGGGATTCTGGTGATCGCCCTGATTGCCTTCGCCATGGAAATGGGCCTGCGTGCCCTGCAGCGCAAATTAGTGCCTTGGCATGGCCAGGCACATTGAGTGAGAACCGCATGAGCAGCCTGACCGTTACGCCAATAAGCACCGCCCTGGGCGCCCTGATCAGTGGCGTCGATATCACCCAACCGTTGAGCTTTGAAGAACGTGACGGCATTGAGCAGGCGCTGCTCAGCCACTCGGTGCTGTTCTTCCGTGGCCAAGCCGTCACCCCGCAGCAACAGGCGCGGTTTGCGGCAAATTTTGGCGACCTGCACATTCACCCGATCTACCCCAACGTGCCGGAGCAGCCCGAAGTGCTGATCCTCGACACTGCCGTGACTGACGTGCGCGACAACGCCGTATGGCACACCGACGTGACCTTCCTGCCGACGCCGGCGCTCGGCGCGGTGCTCAGCGCCAAGCTGCTGCCGGCCTTTGGTGGCGACACGTTGTGGGCCAGTGGCATTGCGGCGTATGAAGCCCTGTCGGAACCCTTCAAGCGCCTGCTCGACGGCCTCACGGCGACTCATGATTTCACCAAATCCTTCCCGCTGGAGCGCTTTGGCAACACCGCCGAAGACCTGGCGCGCTGGGAAGAGACCCGCAAGAAGAATCCCCCCCTGTCACACCCGGTGGTGCGCACGCATCCGGTCAGCGGGCGTAAGTCATTGTTTGTGAGTGATGGGTTCACCACCAAAATCAACGAGCTGGAGCCGGCGGAAAGCGAGGCCATACTCAAGCTGCTGTTTGCCCACGCAACACGGCCGGAATTCACCATTCGCTGGCGCTGGCAGGAGAACGACGTGGCGTTCTGGGACAACCGCGTGACCCAGCACTACGCCGTGGATGACTACCGTCCGCAACGGCGCGTGATGCATCGCGCCACAATCCTGGGCGACGTCCCCTTCTAAACCAGGCACAACCTCTGAATCAATGAAGATCAAAATGTGGGAGCTGGCTTGCCTGCGATAGCGGTGGACCAGCCACAACTTAATCGACTGACACACCGCCTTCGCGGGCAAGCCCGGCTCCCACATTGACCGCGTACTGACGAATGAATTTGCCACACTGAAGATCAAAATATGGGAGCTGGCTTGCCTGCGATAGCGGTGGACCAGCCACAACTTAATCGACTGACACACCGCCTTCGCGGGCAAGCCCGGCTCCCACATTGACCGCGTACTGCCGAATGAATTTGCCACACTGAAGATCAAAATGTGGGAGCTGGCTTGCCTGCGATAGCGGTGGACCAGCCACTACTTCATCGACTGATGCACCGCCATCGCGGGCAAGCCCGGCTCCCACATTGACCGCGTACTGCCGAATGAATTTGCCACACTGAAGATCAAAATGTGGGAGCTGGCTTGCCTGCGATAGCGGTGGACCAGCCACTACTTCATCGACTGACACACCGCCATCGCGGGCAAGCCCGGCTCCCACATTGACCGCGTACTGCCGAGTGAATTTGCCACACTGAAGATCAAAATGTGGGAGCTGGCTTGCCTGCGATAGCGGCGTACCAGCCCATGCATTCATCGACTGACACACCGCCTTCGCGGGCAAGCCCGGCTCCCACATTGACCGCGTACTGCCGAGTGAATTTGCCATACTGAAGATCAAAATGTGGGAGCGGGTTGTGCCGGCTTATTCAGCAGTGGACGGTTTTTCCCACAGGTTAATCCCGCCTTCCTGCGCAAACCGATCAATCTCCGCCAGTTCTTCCGCGCTGAAGCTCAAGTTCTTCAACGCGCCAACGTTTTCAATGATCTGCTCCGGTCGGCTCGCACCAATCAAGGCACTGGTCACCCGTGGGTCACGCAGGGTCCAGGCCAGGGCCAGTTGCGCGAGGCTCTGGCCACGGCGCTTGGCGATTTCATTCAACCCACGCACATGGGCAATGTTGGCTTCAGACAAGTGCTTGGCCTGCAACGAGCCGCCACCTGGGCGGTTGACCCGTGCATCGGCCGGCACGCCGTTGAGGTACTTGTCGGTGAGCAAACCCTGGGCCAGTGGTGTGAAAGCAATCACCCCTGCGCCAAGTTCGTCGGTGGTATCCAGCAGGTCTTTTTCAATCCAGCGGTTGAGCAGGTTGTAGGCCGGCTGGTGGATCAGCAACGGCACTTTCCACTCTTTGAGCAGCGCCGCCATTTCGCGGGTTTTCACCCCCGAATAAGACGAGATACCGATGTACAACGCTTTGCCCTGCTGCACGGCAGTGGCAAGGGCGCTGGCGGTTTCTTCCAACGGGGTGTCGGCGTCAAAACGGTGAGAGTAGAAAATATCCACGTAGTCGACGCCCAGGCGTTGCAGGCTCTGGTCCAGGCTCGCCAGTACGTATTTGCGCGAACCGCCACCCTGGCCGTAAGGGCCGGGCCACATGTCCCAGCCGGCTTTGCTGGAAATGATCAGCTCGTCGCGGTAGTGCTTGAAGTCTTCACGCAGCAAACGGCCGAAGTTGATCTCGGCGCTGCCATACGGTGGGCCGTAGTTGTTGGCCAGGTCGAAGTGGTTGATCCCCAGGTCAAACGCAGTGCGCAGCAGGGCGCGCTGGGTGTCAATCGGGGTGCTGTCGCCAAAGTTGTGCCACAGCCCCAGGGACAGTGCCGGCAGCACCAACCCACTGCGACCTACGCGGCGGTACGGGATAGATTCATAGCGGTTTTCGGCAGCAATGTAAGTCATCGAATCCTCTCTTGGACGTAGGCAAATAAGGCCTGGGAATAAGGTTATTCCCAGGCCTTTTAACCAGCTGAATCGCTTAAGCCTGCCGTTCCGTTCTACAGCAATTTCCTACCAGAGTGGAACGACGTAGCTGACATAAAAGCGATTTTCATCTTGAACGGTGGCACCGGTAATATCCGGGCTGGCGTGGGCATTTTTCCAGGTCACGCCCAGGCCCTTGAGGGTGCCGGTCGGTACTTGGTAAGCCACGGCAATGTTGCGTTCCCACTCGCTGGTGGTGCCTTGCACGGTGCGGATGTCATCACCGTGGGCATAGGCCGCCGAGAACGTCAGGCCGGTAAGGCCCAGCTTACCGAAGTCATACTTGTACTGCGCAAGCCAAGTGCGCTCACCGGCGTGTTGAAATTTATTCAACTGCATGTTGGTGAGCGCCGGGGTGTCTGCGCCTGAGCCCGGCCCTTGGCGGTTGTCGCCGCTGTTGAGGCCGGAATCGAGGTACGGGAAGTCGCTGTCACCGCTGTTTTTCTGGATGCCCAAGCCGACGGTGTGACCGTCCAGGCTGTAGCTCTCCAGCAAACTGGCGGTGGTTTGGTTGATGCGGCCCTTGCTGGTGCCGTCGCCATACAGACCGGCGCCGGTAAAGTCTTTATCGCCGTCGGCGTTGGCGCCTACACCAAGGCTGCGGAACACGCGCACGTCGGTGTCGATGGCGCCCACGGACAACGCGTCATGGCGCTTGGCACCAAGGAAGAACTGCTGGTAGTAATCCTCAAGGTTGGAGTACCACAGGCTCACGGTGGTGTTCTGGATGCCGGTGTAATCCGCACCGCCGAACAGGAAGCGATCGCTTTCTCGGGTGCCGCCGGCGGTGATCATGCCTTGGTCGCCGGTTTCGTTGCGGATCTTGGTCTTGAAGATATCGCCTCCGGTGAAGGTGAAGTCGCTGAGGTCTTTGGAGACCAGTTGCACGCCGGTATTGGTCTGCTGGTACAGGCGGCCGTCGGTGTTGGCCAGTACCGGGTTGTTGCCATACAGCGTGCCAACCCGCAGTTCATCTTTGGCGAAACGCATCTTGAAGGTCGGGCTGAGTACACCGAACTGGTCGGCGGATTTGCCGTTGTCCAACGGGAACATGCTGCCTGGGTAGCGGCCCTGGTGATCCTTGTCGTTGAGGTCGCCGCCGGAGTCGAGTTTCAAGCCGTAAAACGCCTGCAAGTCCAGGCCAAAACCTACCGGGCCTTCGGTGTAGCCGGACTTGAAGTTGAACTCGAAACCCTGGCCCCAATCCCGCACGCTATGCGCCTTGGCGTTGCTGCCCACCACATCACGACCTTGCTGGTTGAGATAGCGGTTGAGCAGGGTCACGTCGGCGTGGCTGTCGTCGATAAAATCGGCATGGGCGGACAGCATAAAGCTCGCCATGGCGGCACCTACCATGGGGCTTATTAACGTCTTCATTGTTACCGGTCTCCGTCACTGTTCTGAAATGAAAGCGTCAAACGCTTCACACAATTACGCAGTGGCCAGATGACAGTTCGGAGTCAAAACGCTTAGTTCACGAATGAAATTAAGTTTAAGAAAGCCTTTAATTACACGGGTTTGCGGGCATTTGATCGTTCCCACGCGGAGCGTGGGAACGATCGGTGGGTCAGCGCACCAGGTGCAGGAACTGCAGGTGGCGCTCGTACTGGTCGAGGATGTCGTTGATGATCTGCTCCTTGGTGTAGCCGACCAGATCGTAGTCCTGGCTGCCCTCACTCAAGTGCACTTCCGCGCGGTAATAGCGGCGGTTGTTGATCTCTTTGGAACCCATGCCACCACGGGCGAACGACGGCGTGAAATAGCCGCGCATCTGCACCTGGTAAACGAATGGATGCTCCTCGCCATGCCCGATTTCCAGGCTGACGCTGTCGTTGGACGGGTCCGGCTGAGTCACCACATTCAGGCCTTTCTCGACAAACACCGCCGTCACTTCTTCGATCGCCGGGCGCACCGTCGATTCGAGGAAACGGTACACCTCATCACGTGACGGGAAGTGCACAGCCTGGCTCAAACGCTGGCGCCAACCGCCTCGGCCTTTGCGCGCCGCCGACACCGGTGCCAGCGAATGCAGCTGGGCAATCTGCTTCTGCGATTCGAGGTAGAAGGCCTTGTGCAGCCCCCACATCATCAGCAGCAAAATCAGCGAGAACGGCAACGAAGTCAGCACCACCGCAGACTTGAGCGAATCAATACTGCCGGCAAACAGCAGGGCACTGGTGACCAGCGCCGTCATCGCGCCCCAGAACACCCGCAGCCATTTCGGCCCGTCTTCATCGGCGTTGCCGCCTTTGGACGAAAGCGTCGACAGCACTACAGTGCCGGAATCCGCCGAAGTGACGAAGAACACGAAGCTGATAAACACCGTGACGGCGATCACCGTCTTGCTCCACGGGTAGGTTTCCAGCAGCAAGTAGAGGCTCATCGAAGGGTCATCGATGGCCGACTGGCCCAACGCGGTCATGCCGTGGTTGAGTACCTGGTCGATGGCGCTGTTGCCGAAGATCGACATCCAGGCCAGGGTGAAACCCAGCGGGATCAGCAACACACCGAAGACGAACTCGCGGATGGTACGGCCACGGGAAATACGCGCGATGAACAGGCCCACGAACGGCGACCATGCGATCCACCAGGCCCAGTAGAACACCGTCCAACCGCCCAGCCAGTCGCTGGGTTTGTCGTAGGCGTACACATCGAAGCTCTTGGTCGGCAAGGCGCCGAGGTAGTCACCGATGTTCTGGATCAAGGTGTTGAGCAAGTGCTGGGTGGGGCCTGCGAACAACACAAACAGCAGCAGCGCACAGGCCAGCAGCATGTTGATGTCGGACATCACTCGCACGCCCTTGTCGACGCCGGCGACGGCAACCAGGATCGCGGCGCCCATCATCAAGGTGATCAGGCCAACCTGGATCCACTGCGTATGCGCGATGCCAAACAGGTAGTCGAGACCGGAGTTGAGGTGCAACACGCCAAAACCCATATCGGCGCCCAGGCCGAACACCGTGGCGATGATGCCGAAGCCGTCCACCGCATAACCGATGGGGCCGTTGATGCGCTTGCCGATCAATGGGTACAGCGCCGAACGCAGCGCCAGCGGCAGGTTATGCCGGTAGGCGAAGTACGCCAGGGCCATGCCGACAAAGGCAAACACGCCCCAGCCATGCAGACCCCAGTGCAGAAACAGGATCTGCATGGCCTGGCGAGCCGCATCGGCATTCATCGGCGCGCCCTGAGGCGGCTGCACCAGGTGTGTCAGCGGCTCGGAGACGCAGAAGAAAAACAGCGTGATGCTGATCCCGGCGGCGAACAGCATGCCGGCCCAGGACAGGTAACTGAATTCGGGCTCGTCGTGGTCGGCACCGAGTTTTATCTTGCCGTAGCCCGATAGCGCGGTGACCACCACGAAGACCAGATACAGCGTCATCGCGAGCATGTAGTACCAGCCGACCGTGTTGGCCGCCCAGTTTTGCGCTGCCAGCAGCCAGGCACCGGCCTGTTGCGGAATAGCGATGACAGTGATGCCAAACAGCAAAATGAAGGTTGCGGCAAAGTAGAAAACCGGCGCATTCATGCGCACCAGGCCGCTGGATGGGGTGGACGATGCACTCATGAACGATGCACCCCGAAGGTGTGTGATGTGGCTGTAAATAACGGACTCAGCAAAGGTAAGCCTCCTGTTGTGAGCGGGCAGCGAACCACCGGGTTTAACTTGAACGAGCATTCAAGTTAAACATAGGTAGGCGGTTTGGGACTAATCGCAGGGCTGAGTGGTAGACAATTCCTACACTAGCTCAAGGATTGGTATGACGGGCGGGGATGGCAAATCGTTCAGTGGCTCGGAATTGAAATGCGGACACTACTGTGGGAGCTGGCTTGCCTGCGATAGCGGTCTGTCAGCTACAAATGTGCCAACTGGTCCTCCGCTATCGCAGGCAAGCCAGCTCCCACAGTTGATCGGTGTTTGGCTCAAATACTATTTCTGCGCGCCGTCGTCATGTTGCAAATTCGCCTGCGTGATGTTCGCCCCCGCCGGCACGCTGCGGGTCAGCCACACATTGCCGCCAATGGTCGAGCCCTTGCCGATGGTGATGCGCCCCAGGATCGTCGCCCCGGCATAAATCACCACATCGTCCTCAACGATCGGATGGCGCGGGTGGCCTTTCTGCAACTGCCCGTCCTCATCCGCCGGGAAACGCTTGGCGCCCAACGTCACGGCCTGGTAGATGCGCACGCGCTCGCCGATGATCGCGGTCTCGCCGATCACCACACCTGTCCCGTGGTCGATAAAGAAACTCGGGCCGATCTGCGCGCCGGGGTGAATATCGATGCCGGTGGCCGAGTGAGCAATCTCTGCACTGATCCGCGCCAGCAACGGCAGCCCGGCGCGGTACAGATGGTGCGCCAGGCGATGGTGAATCACCGCCAGAATCCCCGGATAGCACAGCAGCACTTCATCCACACTGCGCGCAGCCGGGTCGCCGTGGTAGGCGGCGAGCACATCGGTGTCCAACAGGCTGCGCAGTGAGGGCAAGGCCAGGGCGAAATCCTGGATCAGGCGGATGGCCAGGGCATCGACCTCGCTGTCATCCCTTGCACCCTGGCGCGCGGCGTAGCGCAGCTCCAGGCGGGCCTGAGCGAGCAAGGCATTCAGGGCGACGTCGAGGGTATGCCCGACGTAAAAATCTTCACTTTCTTCACGCAGGTCCACCGGGCCCAGGCGCATCGGGAACAGCGCGCCGCACAGCGCTTCAAGAATCTGCGCCACCGCCTCGCGGGACGGCAACTCGCGGCCACCGTGTTCGCCACTCAGGCGGCCATTGCGCGTTCGCCACTGGTCCCGGGCGCTGCGCAGCTGGCTGACGATGGTCTGTAATTGCCAATGACTGGAACGCTCACTCACGGTATTCACTCCTGACGATATGGCCATCACTTTACGGTATGCACCCTGGCCACCCTTAAGAACCAATGGTGTGATGCTAAGAACTATCCGGCATAAGCGATTGGCGGTTGCCGGTTGAAAAGTGCCTGCCTATAGTCGCCCCATCACTTAGCCACTGTATGTCGCCATGATCAAACAACAGCTCGACCGTTTTAACCGCCTGGAACTGCTGGGCGGCGCCACCGCCCTGGAAAAACTCGAGCGGCTGTCGGCCTGGCTGGGCAGGGACATTTACGTCAAGCGCGACGACACCACGCCGCTGGCCATGGGCGGCAACAAGCTGCGCAAGCTTGAATACCTGGCCGCCGATGCCATCGCCCAGGGCGCCGACACCCTGGTGACCGCCGGCGCCATCCAATCCAACCATGTGCGCCAGACCGCCGCGCTGGCCGCCAAGCTTGGCCTGGGCTGCGTGGCGCTGCTGGAAAACCCCACCGGCACCGAAGACCCCAACTACCTCGGCAACGGCAACCGCCTGCTGCTGGAGTTGTTCGACGCCAAAGTCGAATTGGTCGAGAACCTCGATAACGTCGACGACCAACTCAACGCCCTCGCCGACCGCCTGCGCAGCAACGGCAAGAAGCCCTACCTCGTCCCTATTGGCGGCTCCAATGCCTTGGGTGCCTTGGGTTACGTGCGCGCCGGGCTGGAGCTGGCCGGGCAGATCGAAGAAAGCGGCATCGAGTTCGCCGCCGTGGTGCTGGCCTCGGGCAGCGCGGGCACCCATAGCGGCCTCGCCTTGGCGTTGAGTGAAGTGCTGCCGGACCTGCCGGTGGTGGGCATTACCGTGTCGCGCACCGAAGAAGCCCAGTTCCCGAAAGTACAGGGCCTGGCCGAACGCACCGCCGAGTTGCTGGGCGTGGACATTCCCGAAGCCTTCAAAGTGATCCTGTGGGACGAATATTTCGGCCCGCGCTACGGCGAACCGAACGCCGGCACCCTGGCGGCGGTCAAGCTATTAGCCAGCCAGGAAGGCTTGCTGCTGGACCCGGTCTACACCGGCAAGGCCATGGCCGGTTTGCTCGATGGCATCGGGCGTCAGCGGTTTGAGGACGGCCCGATCATTTTCCTGCACACCGGTGGGGCGCCGGCGCTGTTTGCGTATGACTCGGTGCTTAACTGAATAAACACCGATCAAAATGTGGGAGCTGGCTTGCCTGCGATAGCGGTTCGTCAGCTACAAATGTGTTGGCTGATACACCGTTATCGCAGGCAAGCCGGCTCCCACATTAGATCAACCTAATATTCCAAAAAGAAATATCAAATTAATTTTATATTATTTTCAAGTCTTAAAAACTCGCTTTATAGTCGCGCCGAAGGCGAAGACGCGCACCGCGCTTTAAGGCAGGATACGACTACTGCGTCACCTGCTTCGCTCAACATAAAAAACACAGGGGCTGTTCATGACTATTTCTGTATTGCGTCGCACGTTGCTGGTTGGCACTTTGGGCTTGGCACTCGGGGCTGGTCTGATGGGCCAGGCGATTGCCGGCGAGCAGCTGAGCACCATCAAGAAAGCGGGCGAGATCAAGATCGGCCTGGAAGGCACCTACCCGCCGTTCAGCTTTGTCGATGAAAGCGGCAAGCTCAGCGGCTTTGAAGTCGAGCTGTCCGAAGCGCTGGCCAAAGAGCTGGGCGTCAAGGTCAAGCTGCAGGCCACGCCATGGGACGGCATCCTCGCCGCCCTGGAATCCAAGCGCCTGGATGCAGTGGTCAACCAAGTGACCATCTCCGAGGAGCGCAAAAAGAAGTATGACTTCTCCAAGCCTTACACCGTGTCCGGTATCCAGGCGCTGGTGCTGAAGAAAAACGCCGACAGCATCAAGACCGCCGACGACCTGGCCGGCAAGAAAGTCGGTGTGGGCCTGGGCACCAACTATGAGCAATGGCTCAAGGACAACCAACCCAAAGCCATCATCAAGACTTACAACGATGACCCAACCAAGTTCCAGGACCTGCGCATTGGCCGTATCGACGCCATCCTGATCGACCGCTTGGCCGCCCTGGAATACGCCAAGAAAGCCCCGGACACCGCCGCTGCCGGTGATGCCTTCTCCCGTCAGGAAGCCGGTATTGCCCTGCGCAAAGGTGAGCCAGAGCTGCTCGACGCAGTGAACAAGGCCCTCGACAAGCTGCGCGCCGATGGCACCTTGAAGAAGCTGTCCGAGAAGTACTTCAACGCTGACGTCACTAAATAATGGAAGCAGGTTTCCAACTCGCGCTGGACTCCGCGCCCTTTCTGCTCAAGGGCGCGTACTACACGGTGATTCTTAGCCTCGGCGGGATGTTTTTCGGCTTGCTGCTGGGCTTCGGCCTGGCCTTGATGCGTTTGTCGCGCTTCAAGCTTCTAAGCTGGACCGCCCGAGTCTACGTGTCGTTCTTTCGCGGCACGCCCTTGCTGGTGCAGCTGTTCTTGATCTACTACGGCTTGCCGCAAGTGGGCATCGAGCTGGATCCGATTCCGGCGGCCATGATCGGCTTTTCGCTGAACATGGCCGCTTACGCCTGTGAAATCCTGCGCGCCGCGATCAGCTCCATCGAGCGCGGCCAATGGGAAGCTGCCGCCAGCATCGGCATGACACGCGCGCAGACCCTGCGCCGGGCCATTCTGCCGCAGGCCATGCGCACGGCCTTGCCGCCGCTGGGCAACAGCTTTATTTCGCTGGTCAAGGACACGGCACTGGCCGCCACAATCCAGGTGCCGGAGTTGTTCCGCCAGGCACAGCTGGTGTCGGCGCGTACTTTCGAAATCTTCACCATGTACCTGTCCGCCGCCCTGATCTACTGGATCCTGGCAAGCATCCTGGCGCACTTTCAAAATCGCCTGGAAGACCGGGTCAACCGGCATGACCTGGAGTCCTGAGCATGATCGTGGTTGAAAAACTGACCAAACAATTCAAAGGTCAGGTGGTACTCAACGGCATCGACCTGGAGGTCAAGGAAGGCGAAGTGGTCGCCATCATTGGCCCCAGCGGTTCCGGCAAGACCACATTGCTGCGCTGCCTGAACTTCCTCGAAGAACCCACCAGCGGTCGCATCAAGGTCGGTGATATCGAGATCGACAGCAGCAAACCGCTCAGCCAGCAGCAAGGCCTGGTGCGGCGCTTGCGCCAGCATGTGGGTTTTGTGTTCCAGAATTTCAACCTGTTCCCGCACCGCACCGCGCTGGAAAACGTCATCGAAGGCCCGATCGTGGTCAAGAAGATGCCGCGCGAGGCGGCGACCGCGCTCGGTCGCAAGCTCTTGGCCAGGGTCGGCCTGGCCGGCAAGGAAGACGCCTACCCACGGCGTTTGTCCGGCGGCCAGCAACAGCGCGTGGCGATTGCCCGTGCCTTGGCCATGGAACCGGAGGTGATTCTGTTTGACGAGCCCACCTCGGCGCTCGACCCGGAGCTGGTCGGCGAAGTGCTGGCGACCATCCGCAGCCTGGCCGAAGAAAACCGCACCATGGTCATCGTCACCCACGAAATGAGCTTCGCCCGCGATGTTGCCAACCGGGTGATCTTCTTCGACAAAGGCGTGATCGTGGAGCAAGGCGAAGCCAAGGCACTGTTCGCCAACCCCAAGGAAGAACGGACCAAGCAGTTTTTGAGCAAGTTTTTGGCCCACTGACTGGCTTGCAGCGTGGCGAGGGAGCTTGCTCCCGCTGGGCTGCGCAGCGGCCCCAAAATCCTGGGAGCGCTTCGCACTCCAGCGGGAGCAAGCTCCCTCGCCACAGTCCTACGCAAAACCCTCGCAACTATGGGTAAAAGGCCCCTCCAACCGCGCCTTAAAATCCCCAGCCGCGTCAGCCTTTTCTGAATCTGCTCCAACTCGCCGTTTAGCCTTTTGCCGCCATTGACGCCCGCTGGTCAACCCTCTTATCTAGCGCTCAGAGGATTGGATCCTATCCCGGCTACTCACTGAATCGTTCCTTTCGGCACCCTGCGCGCAATCGCGCCACGGGCGCCGGAACGATTGCTGCTGGCTGCATCAAGGAGATTACTTATGACGCGCACCGCACCCCAGGCCACGCTCACCGCCCCGACCCTGCCCCAGGCGAATCGACACGGCATCAATGCCCTCGCCGCCACCCAATTGCAGGTGGATATCGCGCCTTACCCTGGCATGGACGAGGGCGACCTGATCGAACTGTTCTGGAACAACTGCTTTGCCGACTCACGTCGGATTACCGCGTGCAAGGTCGGCACGCTGACCCGCCTGCGTGTACCCGAAAGTTTTATTCAGGATGGCACCGCACGGGTTCACTACCAGGTCATGCAAGTCGGCCACGGCCCGGCACGTTCAGACCTCACTCAGGTGCCTGTGAAGACCTGCTATCCCGGTGGCCACCCTTCTGCACTGCTGGACGATGAAAACCAGAACCTCGCCCCGGTGTGCCTGCCCGAAACTATCCGCCGCTACGGTGTCAACGGCAGCCAGGTGCGGCGCGGCATTCCGCTGACCATCCAGCCCTACCTGAACATGGCCACGGGCGATTCAATCACCTTGCGCTGGGGCGACGTGCGCCTGGACCTGCCAAGAATCCAGGCCAAAGGCGTCGGCCTGCCGGTGCAGGTGTGGGTGCCGTCCACAATGATTATCGAAGCGGGCGACGACAGCCGCCTGGACGTGACGTACTGCATTCTCGATCGGGTCGGCAATAATTCGCGCTGGGCACCGGTACGCACCTTGAACATCGCCACCTGCGCGCCACAGCCGCCAGCCCGCTCCGCCAGGGCCGCGACGACCTATCAACCGCGCCAGCCCGGGTCACCCTGCGAACCTGGGTAACAGCCCTTCTATGCATATTCCTATAAGTTAGTTTATTTATAAATTTAACACGCTTAGGGTATATGCACCGGACCACCGGACTTCTCTGATTTTTCTGTTTTTATTTCATTGAATGCGAGGTCGGTATGGTCAGAATTACCCCGGTGCATAACGCCAGGGCATTACGTGCAGCCAAGGAGCGGCGCTGATGTCTAACTTGGCTCTAACACCCCCCCAGAGTGATCTGGACGTAGCCCCACTGCTGTTGCCGGCCACGGTGCTGCGCAACGACGCCCAGGCGTTGAGCGCGGCCCATGAGCTGGCTCAGGCCGCGCGCCTGCAAGCAGCCAAACGCGACCAGCAGCGCAAACTGCCTTGGGCGCAGCTTGAGCAGTTCACCCGCAGCGGGCTGGGCAGTATTTCCATTCCCCGTGAATACGGCGGCCCCCAAGTGTCATTCGTGACCCTGGCCGAAGTGTTCGCGATCATCAGCGCAGCGGACCCGGCCCTCGGGCAAATCCCGCAGAACCATTTCGGCATTCTGCACCTGCTGCACAGCACCGCCACCGAGCGCCAGAAAAAGCAGCTGTTCCAGAGCGTGCTCGACGGTTGGCGCATCGGCAATGGCGGCCCCGAGCGCGGCACCAAAAACACCCTGGAACTCAAGGCGCGCCTCACGGCCAAGGATGACGGCTATGTGATCAGCGGCCAGAAGTTCTACTCCACCGGCGCCTTGTTCGCCCATTGGGTCGCAGTAAAAGCACTCAACGATGACGGCAAGCAAGTCATGGCGTTTGTGCGCCGTGGCACGCCGGGGCTACGCATCGTTGACGATTGGTCGGGCTTTGGCCAACGCACCACCGCCAGCGGCACGGTATTGCTCGACCAGGTGCCGGTGGACGCAGAGTTGGTCGTCGACAACTGGCGCCTCGGCGAAAGCCCGAATATCCAGGGCGCCGTTTCGCAACTGATCCAGGCCGCCATCGATGCCGGCATCGCCCGTGGGGCGCTGGATGACACCATCGCCTTCGTGCGCGAACGTTCGCGCCCGTGGATCGACGCCAAGGTCGAACGCGCCAGCGATGACCTGTACGTGATCGCCGATATCGGCAAACTGAAAATCGAACTGCACGCCGCCGAAGCCCTGCTGCGCAAGGCCGGCAAGGTGCTGGACGAGGTCAGCGCCGCGCCGATCACCGCGCACTCGGCCGCCCGCGCCTCGATTGCCGTGGCCGAGGCCAAGGTGCTGACCACCGAAGTGTCGTTGCTGGTCAGCGAAAAGCTCTTCGAACTGGCCGGCAGCCGCGCCACCCTCGCCGAATTCAACCTCGACCGCCACTGGCGCAACGCCCGCGTGCACACCCTGCACGACCCGGTGCGCTGGAAGTATCACGCCATCGGCGCGTATCGGCTGAACGGCACTTTGCCTGCTCGACATTCCTGGATCTGACCGACCAGACATCTGGAGAAACCCATGACTTTTTCCCCTAACGTCGCGGTCATCACCAGCGACGAACACGCCCTTGTTGTCGCCAGCGACCTGGCCGAAGACTTCCGCCGTGACAGCGCCCAGCGCGACCGCGAACGCCGCCTGCCCTTGCCTGAACTGGACGTGTTTTCGCGCTCCGGCCTGTGGGGCATCAGCGTACCCAAGGAGTATGGCGGCGCTGGCGTTTCCAACGTCACCCTGGCCAAGGTCATCGCCCTGATTGCCCAGGCCGATGCCTCCCTGGGCCAGATCCCGCAAAACCACTTTTATGCGCTGGAAGTCCTGCGCGTAAACGGCAGCCCGGCCCAACAACAACGCCTGTACGCCGAAGTACTCGCCGGGAAACGTTTCGGCAATGCCTTGGCGGAACTCGGCACCAAGACCGCCCACGACCGTGTTACCTCCATCACCCGCGATGGCGATGGTTTTCGCATCACAGGCCGCAAGTTCTACTCCACCGGTGCGATCTACGCCCAGCGCATCCCCACCTCGGTGGTGGATGAACACGGCGTGCAGCAACTGGCGTTTGTGCCCCGCGACAGCGAGGGCTTGAGCGTGATCGACGACTGGAGTGGTTTCGGCCAGCGCACCACTGGCAGCGGTTCAGTGGTGTTCGACAACGTGTGGGTGGCCGCCCAGGACGTGATCCCGTTCCAGAGCGCCTTCGAGCGCCCGACCACCGTCGGCCCGCTGGCGCAGATCCTTCACGCCGCCATCGACACCGGCATCGCCCGTGCCGCCTTTGAGGATGCGCTGCACTTTGTGCGCACCAAAACCCGCCCATGGATCGACGCCGGCAACGAAAAGGCCAGCGAAGACCCGCTGACACTCAAGAGCTTCGGCCACTTGAGCATCCGCCTGCACGCCACCGAGGCCTTGCTGGAGCGCGCGGGCGAATACCTCGACCGCGCCCAGGCCGATAGCAATGCCCAGACCGTCGCAGCAACCTCTATTGCTGTCGCTGAAGCGCGCGCCTTGAGTACGGAAATCTCCCTGGCTGCCGGCAGCACCTTGTTCGAACTGGCCGGCAGCCAGGCGACCCTGGCCGAACATGGCCTCGACCGCCACTGGCGCAACGCCCGCGTGCACACCCTGCACGACCCGGTGCGCTGGAAATACCACGCGGTGGGCAATTACTACCTCAACGATGAAAACCCACCACTGCGGGGGACCATCTGAATGGCCAAGAAAAAAATCCTGCTCAATGCCTTCAACATGAACTGCATCGGGCATATCAACCACGGCCTGTGGACCCACCCACGGGATACCTCCACGCAATACAAAACCGTCGAATACTGGACGGAACTGGCGCAAACCCTGGAGCGCGGGCTGTTCGACGGTTTGTTCATCGCGGATATCGTCGGCGTGTACGACGTGTACCAGAACGCTATCGACGTGCCGCTCAAAGAGTCGATCCAACTGCCGGTCAATGACCCGCTGCTGTTGGTCTCGGCCATGGCCGCCGTGACCAAAAACCTCGGTTTCGGCCTCACCGCCAACCTCACCTACGAGCCGCCGTACCTGTTCGCCCGACGCATGTCCACGCTCGATCACCTGAGCCGTGGCCGGGTCGGCTGGAACATCGTCACCGGCTACCTCGACAGCGCCGCCAAGGCCATGGGCCTGACCGAGCAGGTTGAGCATGACCGCCGCTATGACCAAGCCGATGAGTACCTGCAGGTGCTGTACAAACTCTGGGAAGGCAGCTGGGAAGACGACGCGGTGCTCAACGACCCCAAGCAGCGGGTCTACGCGCAGCCGGGCAAGGTGCACAAGGTCGAGCATCACGGCGAGTTCTATCAGGTCGAGGGTTATCACCTGTGCGAACCGTCGCCGCAGCGCACGCCGGTATTGTTCCAGGCCGGCAGTTCGGACCGTGGCCTGCTGTTCGCCGGGCAACATGCCGAGTGCGTGTTCATCAGCGGCCAGAACAAGGCCGCGACCAAAACCCAGGTGGACAAGGTGCGCGCCAGTGCCGTCGAGGCCGGGCGCAACCCGGAGGACATCAAGGTATTCATGGGGCTTAACGTGATCGTTGGCGCCACCGAAGCGCTGGCCTGGGCCAAGCACGCCGAGTACTTGAGCTACGCCAGCCCGGAAGCCGGCGTGGCGCATTTTTCGGCGTCCACGGCGATTGATTTTTCTCAATACGAGATCGACGAACCGATCCAGTACGTGAAGAGCAACGCGATTCAGTCGGCCACCAAGAACCTGCAGAACAACGACTGGACCCGGCGCAAATTGCTCGAACAGCACGCCTTGGGTGGGCGCTACATCACTTTGGTTGGCTCGCCCGAGCAAGTGGCTGATGAGCTGGAATCCTGGATCAGCGAGACCGGCCTGGACGGCTTCAATTTGACGCGGATTGTGACGCCGGAAAGCTATGTCGACTTTATCGACCTGGTGGTGCCGGAGTTGCAGAAGCGTGGGTCGTACAAGACGGCCTATGAGCAGGGAACACTGCGCGAAAAGGTCTTCCACGCCGGCGCTCGCCTACCCGAGCAACACACCGGTTCCACTTACCGACACTGAACCAAAACTGTGGGAGCTGGCTTGTCGAACCGTCGCACCGCTGCGATAGCGGTCTGTCAGCCACATTTTTTTTGCTGACCCACCGCCATCGCAGGCAAGCCAGCTCCCACATTTAGAACCGCATTGTTCTTATCCATTACCTTATGACTGGAAATCGATTATGAAAAAAACACGGCTCTCCCACCCAGTCAAAGCACTGGCCCTGGCCTTCGGCTTGTTCAGCTCGGCCGTATTTGCCGCTGACGCACCGCTGAAAATCGGTACCACCGCCGCCTTCGCGATGCCCCTCGAAGCCGCCGTGGCCGAAGCCGACAAGCAAGGCCTGAAGGTCGAGCTGGTGGAGTTCACCGACTGGATCGCGCCCAACGTCAGCCTGGCCGCCGGCGATATCGACGTGAACTACTTCCAGCACATTCCGTTCCTGGAAAACGCCAAGGCTGCCGCCGGTTTTGACCTGGTGCCCTACGCGCCCGGCATCATCAACAACGTCGGGCTGTATTCCAAGAAGTACACAACCATCAACGACCTGCCCCAAGGCGCCAGCGTGGCGATTGCCAACGACCCGATCAACAGCGGTCGCGGCCTGCAATTGCTGGCCAAGGCCGGGCTGATCAGCCTCAAGCCGGGCGTGGGCTACAAGGCCACCGAAGAAGACATCATCGCCAACCCGAAAAAGCTCAAGATCCTGCAAGTCGAGGCCGTGCAACTGGTGCGCGCCTATGACGACGCCGATCTGGTGCAGGGCTACCCGGCGTATATCCGCCTGTCCAAGACCTTCGATGCCGAGTCGGCGCTGCTGTTCGACGGCCTCGACCACCCGGAATACGTGATTCAGTTTGTGATCCAGCCCAAGAGCAAAACCGACCCGCGCGTGATCAAGTTCGTCGACATTTACCAGCACTCACCAGTGGTACGTGCGGCGCTGGATAAATCCCTCGGCAAGCTCTACCAGGTCGGCTGGGAAGATAAAAAATGACCGCCGCCAACGCCCAACTGCGCGACCTGGGCACGCCGCCCCGGGACGCCGAGCAGACAGAGCTGCACCCGGACCTGAACCGCGCCCATGTGCGTTTTATCAACCTGGGCAAAACCTATGACGGCGCCGTGCATGCCCTGCAAGGCATTGATCTGGCGATCCAGCACGGTGAAGTGTTCGGCATCATCGGCCGCAGCGGCGCCGGCAAGTCGTCGCTGATCCGCACCATCAACCGCCTGGAGCAACCCAGCAGCGGGCGCGTATTGATTGATCAGGTGGACATCGGTGAGTTCGACGAAGACCGCCTGGTGGCGCTGCGGCGGCGCATCGGCATGATCTTCCAGCACTTCAACCTGATGTCGGCCAAGACCGTGTGGCAGAACGTCGAACTGCCGCTGAAAGTCGCCGGTGTGCCCAAGCTGCAGCGTGAGCAAAAAGTGCGCGAGTTGCTGGAGTTGGTCGGCCTCAAAGACAAGCACAAAGCCTATCCGGCGCAACTCTCCGGCGGGCAGAAGCAGCGCGTGGGCATCGCCCGCTCGCTGGTGCATGACCCGCAGATTTTGCTGTGCGACGAAGCCACTTCGGCCCTCGACCCGGAAACTACCCAATCGATCCTCGGCCTGTTGCGCGAGATCAACCAGCGCCTGGGCCTGACCATCGTGTTGATCACCCACGAGATGGCGGTGATTCGCGATATCTGCGACCGCGTGGTGGTATTGGAACACGGGCGCATCGTCGAGCAAGGCCCGGTGTGGCAAGTGTTCGGCAACCCGCAGCACGAGGTCAGCCAAACCCTGCTGGCACCGTTGCAACACGGGTTGCCGGAAGACCTGCAAAGTCGCTTGCAGGCTGAACCTGCGTCGACGGCGGCGGTGGTGTTGCGGTTGCAGTTCACCGGCAGCGCCGCGGACGAACCCGACCTGGCCGCACTGTTCAGCGCCCTCGGCGGGCGCGTGCGCTTATTGCAAGGCGGTGTGGAACGGATTCAGGGGCATGCCCTGGGGCAATTGCTGTTGGCGGTAAATGGCTCGCCCCACAACGCCGAAGAGTTGCGCAGCCGCGCGGGGAATTGGGCGCAACAGGTAGAGGTGCTGGGCTATGTGGTTTGATCGTTTATTGCAGGGCGCCATCGACACCTTGTTGATGGTTGGCGTGTCATCACTGATCGCGTTGCTGGCAGGTATTCCGCTGGCGGTGTTCCTCGTCACCAGCGACAAGGGCGGCATCTATCAGGCACCGGCGCTGAACCGCGTGCTGGGGGCGTTCGTCAATTTGTTCCGCTCCATTCCGTTTTTGATCCTGATGGTGGCGCTGATCCCGTTCACCCGGCTGATCGTCGGCACCACCTATGGCGTGTGGGCCGCCGTTGTACCACTGACCATCGCCGCCACGCCGTTCTTTGCACGGATCGCCGAGGTGAGCTTACGCGAGGTCGATCATGGTTTGATCGAGGCCGCACAGGCCATGGGCTGCCGGCGCTGGCACATTATCTGGCATGTGCTGCTTCCCGAGGCGCTGCCGGGGATTGTCGGCGGGTTTACGATTACCCTGGTGACGATGATCAACTCGTCGGCCATGGCCGGGGCGATTGGGGCGGGTGGCCTCGGAGATATTGCCTACCGCTATGGTTATCAGCGCTTTGATTCGCAGATCATGCTCACGGTAATTGTGCTGCTGGTGGCGTTGGTGGCGGTGATTCAGTTGGGTGGGGATCGGTTGGCGCGGGTGCTTAATAAGAGGTGAGGGAGAGGTGAGGTATAGTCGGGCAATCTCAGCGCCCGGTATTACCCGTCATGACCCTAAAGCCCGACGACCTCAACCAGATCACCACCACCACCCTCGGCCACTACAACAAAGTCGCCGAAGACTTCCGCGAAGGCACCCGCGATCACGATGTGAGCCAGAACATCGACGCCCTGCTGCGGCATATCCAGGGCACGCCCCCGTTCACCGTGCTGGATTTCGGCTGCGGCCCTGGGCGGGATTTGCAGACGTTTACGCGCATGGGGCATATCGCCGTCGGGCTG
The DNA here is from genome assembly GCF_012985445.1 of Pseudomonas sp. WS 5532. Classification (NCBI taxonomy): domain Bacteria; kingdom Pseudomonadati; phylum Pseudomonadota; class Gammaproteobacteria; order Pseudomonadales; family Pseudomonadaceae; genus Pseudomonas; species Pseudomonas sp. WS 5532. The sequence goes on along the minus strand of NZ_JAAQWK010000012.1, from coordinate 164,446 downwards.
GATGGCTCTGAGCGCTTCGCGCAGATGGCGCGTGAAGACAGTGGTTGTGAAGTGTTGCAGCAGGACTTCCTGAAGCTGGCTTTACCCGCCGCGCGCTTTGATGGGGTATTTGCCAATGCGGTGCTGTTTCATATTCCCAAACAGGAACTGCCTCGGGTGCTCAAGCAGCTGCATGGGGCGCTGAAGCCGGGTGGTGTGTTGTTCAGTTCCAACCCTCGGGGTGAGAATCAGGAAGGCTGGAACGGGCCTCGGTACGGGTCTTATCACGACCTGGAGGCGTGGCGGGGTTTGCTGACGGCGGCAGGGTTTGTGGAGTTGGAGCATTACTACCGACCGGCCGGGTTGCCGCGCGAGCAGCAGCCTTGGTTGGCGAGTGTGTGGCGCAAGGCCTAGAGATTTGTTGTTTGATCTGACGCTATCGCAGGCAAGCCAGCTCCCACATTCGAAGGTATTCACACATCAAAATGTGGGAGCTGGCTTGCCTGCGATAGCGATTTAACCGGCGCTACGGATCCACCTGATACACCACCGGTTTTTCACCCACCACCAACGCCGTCACACTGCGCCCCACATACCCCTCTTGCTCCTGCACAGAAAAATTCGCCACCAACCTTGTGCCATCGGCAAAGGTAGTCTGCTGCACCTGTTTGTCCGCCGTCAGCCAACGAAAATCGGTCATCGCCTGAGCCGCCAAACGCTGATGCAACGGCCTGAAAAACCGATCCTGATGCTGAATCATCGGCAGCCGCTGCTTAAGCGTCGCATCCGTGAGGTGATACAGCGGCGGCACGTTGTAGAGCAACTGGGTCAGCTCGTTCTCGGCCCGCACATTGCTCAGCTTCAGGCTGTCGAACAGCCAATGGTGGGTGGTAATCACCGAGCCGTGGAACACCGCCTGATACAGCGGCAGGCGCATGGTCGGGTCGAAGTACAGCGTGCGAAACGGCTCTTTTAACGGCACAGGCTTGAAGAACACTGCCGGCTGCTCCGGCGGGTACCAGTTGCCGACGTAATAGGGCGATTGCTTGTCCTGGGTCATCTGTCGATCGCCCCAGCCGATCACCGGCGTCTGCATGCCGTGGGCGAACAGAGTGCCTTGGGCGGTGCTGGCATTGCCATCTTCGGAACCCGCCGGCAGCTTGAGTACCGTGTTGATCCAACGGGAGGCGTCGATATTGCCTTCGGCGTTCTGCGCCTGAGTCATGGGCGCACTGTCACGGTAGCTGTCGAACACCATGCCGGTGGCGTAGGCATCCAGGAACCAGGCGTTAAAACCGGCCTTGGCCTGCACCGCCTTCACCCGTGCTTCCAGCAAAGGCCGTATACAGCGCGGGTCGATGTAGTGGCCCGATTGCTGGAAGCCGGTTTTCAGCTTGCCGTCCTTGAGCACAATCGCGCAGTCACGGTAGGCCTTGGCGCCCAGGTGCGCGGTGGTCCAGTCCGGGTTTTCGCTGGCGGACAAGGCGGTTTCATAGGAGTCGTAGGGCGCCACCAGGTAACCGGCTGCGACACCGGCGCGAATTGCTTCGGGATGCCACAGGCCACCTTCCCAGCCTTCGCCCAGGGTCAGCAACAGGCGCGGCAGCCCGGCGTCGCGCAGGGATTGAATCGTCTGGCTGCCCCAGGTCTCGGGGGTGCCGGTCAAGGCCCCGGCAAAGTCCTTGGCCAGCTCGCTACGCAGTTCACCATAGCGGGCGGCGAGTCGGGTCATGTCCGGGTCTTCGACTTGCCAAGCCTGCCGCGCTTGCTGATTGATCGCCGCATTCAGGCCCCGCAACAAAACGCCTTGCTCATAACGGTTCAAAGCCTTGGCCTGCGCCAGAACCTGAGTCGCCTCTTTGTCCATCAACCCCTTGAGTGCATGGCCGCGCAAGCGTTTGACCAGCAGCGGCCAATCACGCACATCAGCGGGGGCCAGCAGGCTGTTGCCCCACAGGTAGACATGGCTGGCGCCCAGCAGTTTTTTGGCCTCGGGGGTTTGTTGCAGCTTGTCCGCCAGCGGCTCGTAGCGGCCCTGCTCTACCAGCCATTGGCGATAGCGCTTGGCACCGGCCAATGGGTCGGCGTCACCGAGGTGCAAGCGCAAGGTCATCGGCGTCGTGGGGTCAAGACGGGTAAATTCGTGAGCCACCGAAAGTGCCAGGCCCTTGCCGTCGGCCTGCCATTGCAAGTGGTTGTTGTAGGGGTTGGTCAGCAACCAGCTCAACGTGAAGCGGCCGTGATCCATGCCCCATAACGGCAGGCTGAGGTCCTGGGTAGTATTGAGTTCGCCCTGCTCCAGCAAAAACGCTTTCCACACGGCGTTACCGGCCGGTACGTAATGCCCTTCGGCCAAGGGCCAGATCAACCCCTTACCCATGGCCGCAGCGGGTTGGCGCAGCAGCGGCAGTTCACCCGGCTCGCGGGCGCTGAGGGTCAGGGACAGGTCGCGCTGCTCAAGGCGGGCCGTCAGGCGATAAGCGCCGTTGTCCCACTGCCAGGCAGCCTGCTCGGCACCCGCTTGCATATCACTGACAGCATGGGCAGCCACACCGCTGGACGCCTGCACCGAGGTCTCGCCTGCGGGCGTAACGCGCAGCGCGAGCGTGGCGGGGTCGAGTTCGACACGCCACAGGGCGTTTTCCAACACGGTACCGGCTAATGCCAGTGGAGATAACAACAGGCTGACAACCAGCAAAAAATGACGCATGGCACGGGCCTTCCAGACAAGATCAGGCCCGGAGGGTAATGCACATAAGCCTCAGCAAGTGTTCGAAAAGTGTTTCAAAGAACCTTCCCACATCCATTCAAGAAGGCTCCGATGGTCAGGCCTGTTCTTTTTTCGGCTCGCGAATCTTGTACCAAGCCACATACAACGCCGGCAAAAACAGCAGCGTCAGCAAGGTCGCAATGATGATCCCGCCAATCATCGCGTAGGCCATCGGCCCCCAGAACACTTCCCGCGCAATCGGGATCATGCCCAGGCTGGCCGCCGCTGCGGTGAGCAGGATCGGTCGGCGCCGGTGCTCGGTGGCTTCCACCACCGCGTCCCATGGTGTGTAGCCGGCCACTTCATATTCGTGGATCTGCGTCACCAGAATCACCGAGTTACGGATGATGATGCCGATCAGCGCCAGAATGCCGAGGATCGCCACAAAGCCCATGGGCGTGCCGGTGGGGATCAGCGCCAGCACCACGCCAATAAGGCCCAGTGGCGCGACACTGGCCACCAGGAACATCTTCTGCACGCTGTGCAGCTGGATCATCAGGAACGTCGCCATCAGGAACAGCATCAGCGGCACCACCTTGGCAATCGGGCCTTGGGCCTTGCCGCTTTCTTCGACGGTGCCGCCGGTGGCCACCTTGTAACCCACCGGCAGCCCGGCGCTGAATTTCTCGATGGTCGGCGCCAACTGTTTGACCAGGTCCGTGGGCTGCATCTCATCGCGCACCGAGGCCTTGATGGTGATCGTCGGCTTGCGGTCGCGACGCCATACCAGCGGCTGCTCCAGCTCATAACGCACGGTGGCGAAGGCCAGCAGCGGAATCGAGGTGCCGTTGGGTGTGACGATCTGCAGGTTCTGCAAGGTTTCCGGCGTACCGCGCTCGGCATCTTCGGCGCGGCCAACCACGTTGATCAGGTAGATATCGTCGTGTACCTGGGTCACCGAAGCGCCGCTGACCACGCTGTTCATCAACTGCGCCACGTCTTCCGACGACAGCCCGAGTTGGCGCGCCTTGTCCTGGGCAATGTCCACGCGCAGCACTTTGCCGGGCTCGTTCCAGTCGTAGATGATCTCGCCCAGGTGGCTGTTTTTATCCAGCAAGGTCGCCAGTTCGATGGCGTGTTTGCGCACCTGATCAATGTCTTTGCCCGACACCCGATACTGGATCGGCCGCCCCACCGGCGGGCCCATTTCCAGCGGCTGCACATAACTGCCGATGCCGACAAAATCATCGCGCAGGCGCTTTTGCAGGCGTGCAATTAACGCACCGCGCTCTTCCAGGCCTTTGCTCACGATGACCAGCTGCGCGTAGTAAGGGTTTTCCAGTTGCTGGTCCAGGGGCAGGTAGAAACGAATCGCACCCTGGCCAATGTAAGTGCTCCAGCGCGCAATGTCCGGGTCGTCCTTGATGATTGCTTCAAGGCGGTCGACGGCCTTGCGCGTCTCATTGATCGAGGCGTTTTGCGGCAGGTTGAGGTCGACCAGGATTTCCGGGCGGTCCGAGGACGGGAAGAACTGGTTCTGCACAAATTGCATCGAAAACACCGAGGCTACAAACAGGCCCACGGTGATGCCGATGGCCCACCAGCGGTTGCGCATGGCCCAGAGCATGCCGCCATTGAAGGCGCGGCCGATGCGCCCCGGCTCAGCGTCATGCGGTTTTACCTTGGCGCTGAGGATATGCACGCCGATCACCGGCGCGAACAGCACCGCCACCACCCATGACACCAGCATGGCCACGGCAATCACCGCAAACAGGGTGAAGGTGTACTCACCCGCCGAACTGGCGTTGAGGCCAATCGGCACAAAGCCGGCGACGGTCACCAGCGTACCGGTGAGCATCGGGAAAGCCGTCGAGGTGTAGGCGTAGGTCGCCGCCTGCTCCTTGGTTTCGCCTTTTTCCAGGCGCGTGATCATCATCTCGACGGTGATCATCGCGTCGTCCACCAACAGGCCGAGGGCGATGATCAACGCGCCCAGCGACACCCGCTGCATGGTGATGCCGCTGTATTCCATGAACACGAACACCAGCGCCAGCACCAGTGGAATCGAGCACGCCACCACCAGGCCGGCACGCATGCCAAGGCTGATAAAGCTCACCACCAACACGATGATCACCGCTTCAAACAAGGCGCTGGTAAAGCCGCCGACGGCTTCTTCCACCACTTCGGCCTGGTCGGAAACCTTATGCACGCCGACGCCCACTGGCAGGTCGGCGGTCAGTTCGTCCATGCGCGTGTGCAGCGCCTTGCCGAAGGATTGGATATTGCCGCCCTTCTGCATGGCGATGGCCAAGCCAATCGCCTGTTTGCCGTTGAAACGAAACATCGGCCGCGCCGGGTCGACGTAGCCACGGCTGATATCGGCAATGTCCGCCAACCGGTAGAAACGGTCATTGAGCCGCAGGTTGACGTTGGCCAGGTCTTTCTCCGAGGCGAATTGCCCGGACGTGCGCACCGAAATCCGTTCCGGCCCGGCCTCGATCACCCCGGCAGGCGTCACGGCGTTCTGTGATTGCAGGCTTTGCACCACTTGGCGTTGATCAATGCCCAACGCGGCGAGTTTGCGCGTGGAGAAGTTCAGGTAAATCACTTCGTCCTGCTGGCCGATCATCTCGACCTTGCCCAGCCCCGGCACCGAACGAATTTCGGCACGCACCTGCTCCACATAGTCACGCAGTTGGCGCATCGACAGGCCGTCGCCGGTAAAGGCGTAGACCGAGCCGAACACATCACCGAACTCATCGTTGAACGACGGCCCCTGCAAACCCTGGGGGAAGGTGCCGCGAATATCGTCGATCTTCTTGCGCACCTGGTACCAGATCTCCGGGATGGCCTTGGCGCTGGTGGTGTCCTTGAGGAAGACGAATACCGTGGATTCACCCGGCCGCGTGTAGCTCTTCACGTAGTCAAGGGAGTCGAGTTCTTCGAGTTTTTTCTCGATGCGGTCGGTGACCTGCTTGAGGGTTTCTTCCTGGGTCGCGCCCGGCCAGCGGGTCTGGATCACCATGGTCTTGATGGTGAACGACGGGTCTTCCTCGCGGCCCAGGTTCATGTAGGAGAACACGCCCATCAGCAGCGCGACGAACATCAAGTACCAGACGAAGGACTGATGCTTAAGGGCCCAGTCGGATAAGTTGAAGCTCCCTTTCATCGCGGGCTGTCCTCGTCGATTTTGACTTTTTGCCCGGGTTTCAGGCTGTTCACGCCAGCGGTGACGATGCGTTCGCCGGGTTTGACGCCGCCGTTGAGCAAGGCGCTGTTGGCATCACGGCTGATCACCGTGACGTCACGCGGCAGCACGGTCTGGCTCTGGGTGTCGAGCAACCAGATACGGGTTTTGCCGTCGGCTTCCTGCAAGGCGGTCAGCGGTACTTCGATACGCGGTGCAATGGCCGTGCTCAGGGTCACGCTGATGGCGGTGCCGAGGCGGAACGCAGGTGGCGTCTCGGCCAGGGTCAGGCGCGCGCGGCGGGTGCGCGTGGCGCTTTGGGCCAGGGGTTCGATCTCGCGCACAATGGCGGTGGTGTTGACGCTGGGGTCGAGCTGCCCGGCGACCAGGAATACCACGTCCGGTGGCAGGCGCTCGGCAAGCCCGGCGGGCAGGTCGATCACCGCTTCCTTGATGTCCGGGCGCGCCAGGGTCACCACTTGCTGGCCGGCGCTGACCACTTGTCCGGCCTCGGCATTCCAGGCGGTGACGATCCCGGCGTGGTCGGTGCGCAGTTCGGCGTAGTTGAGTTGGTCTTTAGCCTGGTTGACCGAGGCTTTGGCTTGATCAAGGGTCGCCTGGGTGGTTTTCAAGTCGGTCTGCGCCACATCCAGCTGGGCCTGGGCACCGACGCCGCGATTGAACAGTTCCTGCTGGCGCCGGGCGTTGGCCTGGGCATTGATGAACTGCGCCTGCACGCGGGCCAGGTCGCCTTGGGCGGCGCGCAACTGGTTTTGCTGGTCGGTGGGGTCGAGCACCGCGAGCAAGGCGCCCTTCTCCACTTCGGCGCCGACATCCACGGCGCGGCGGGCGATACGGCCAGGCACGCGGAAACCCAGGTTGCTTTCGTAGCGGGCCTGGATGGTGCCGGCGAAGCGGCCGAGGTTTTCCTGATCTTCGGACTTCACTTGCATGGACAGCACCGGGCGCACGGGCTCGGGCGGCGTTTCCTCTTTGGAACAAGCGACCAGCAACAGGCTGGCGGCAAGCAATGCCGTCAGGCGCTTCATGGCTGGACTCCTTGCTGGGCGATCTCGACGATCATGCCCGGGTGCAGCAATTGCCCACCGGCCACCACGACTTTTTCGCCGCCTTTAAGGCCGTCGCCAATGATCACTTTGCCGGTCAGATAGCGCGCTACCGTGACTTTGTGCAGTTGCGCCTTGCCGTCGCCGTCAATCAGCCACACGGCGGGTTCGTTGAGGTCTTTGGTCAGCGCCGACCACGGCAACTCCACACTGGCCTTGGCCGGGCCATTGGCCGTGGCACTGACCACTGAGCCCAGTTGCATGCCTTTAGGCAGCGATTGCAGGGCGATTTTCACTTGCACGGTGCCGGTATTGGCCGCCACGGCGGGCGTGACTTCGCGCACTTTACCCACGGCATTGATGCTCGGGTTATCCAGCAGGCTCACGGTGATCGGCGCATCGGGCGGCGGCTCCACCAGCAAGGATTCATAGACATTGAACACCGCATCGCGCTCGCCATCGGTGGCCAGGCTGAAAATCGGCACGGTGGCCTGCACCACCTGGCCGACTTCGGCCTGGCGTGCAGTGATCACGCCAGGTGCATCGGCGACCAGCGCGGTATAGCCGAGTTGTTCGCGGGCATTGGCCAATTGGGCTTGGGCGGCAGCCAGAGCGCTTTGGCTGCTACGCAGCGCGGCTTGGGCAGCGTCGTATTCGCTGCGGCTGGTGTAGCCCTTGGGCAGGAGCTTTTCCTGGCGTACGAAGGCGGCGGCGGTTTGCTTGACCCGCGCCTGCTCGGCCACGACCTGGGCCTGGGCGGAATCGACGTTGGTCTGCAAGTCTTTGGGGTCAAGTTTGGCCAGCACTTGCTTGGCGGTCACGCGGTCGCCCACGTCGACCATGCGCTGGATAATCTTGCCGCCCACGCGAAAGGACAAATCGGTTTGCACGCGGGCCTGGATATCGCCGGTCAGGGTCACGGCGGCGGCAAAATCCGCGGGTTGCACGGCCTGCACAAACACCCGCGAATGTTCCTTGGGTTCGGACTTTTCCTGGCCGCAACCGCTCAGCAGCGTCAGCAGGCCAAATCCGAAAATACAGGTGTAAATACGACCGCCCATGCAGGCTCCTTTTGCGTGACGCGATGTGACAGTGAGTATGCGACTGTGAGCTTAGATCAGGGTTCCTTATCTGCATTGAGCATCCCATACTCCAAGGGTTCCCACGCCGGCTAAATACACATGCTCAAAACCCTCGCGGTGGCCAACTACCGCTCGATCAATAAATTGGTGGTGCCGCTGGACCGGTTGAACCTGGTCACCGGCCCCAATGGCAGCGGCAAGTCCAACCTGTACCGTGCCCTGCGCTTGCTGGCGGAGACGGCCCAGGGCGGAGTGATCAATGCACTGGCGCGTGAGGGTGGGCTGGATTCGACCTTCTGGGCCGGGCCTGAGAACGTCAGCCGACGCATGCGCAATGGCGAGGTGGCGGTTGAGCCGACCGTGCGCCAGGGCGTCAAACGCCTGCGCCTGGGGTTTGCCGCTGAGGACTTCAGCTACGCAATCTCCCTTGGGTTGCCGGAAAAGACCCTGTCCGCGTTCCAACTGGACCCGGAGGTAAAGAAAGAATGCATCTGGGCCGGTCACATCTACCGCCCGGCCAGCCTGCTGGTGCAGCGGTCCGGGCCGATGGTGCGCGCACGCGATGGCCGCGCCTGGGACGTATTGGCCCAGCACACACCCAACTACCACAGCCTGTTCGATCAGGTCGGCAGCCTGCGCGGCTCGCCGGAAGTGTTGCTGCTGCGCGAAAGCATTCGTGGCTGGCGCTTTTATGATCATTTTCGCAGTGATGTGGATGCCCCCGTGCGCCAGCCGCAACTGGGCACGCGCACACCGGTACTGCATCACGATGGGCGCGACTTGGCTGCGGCATTGCAGACCATCCGCGAAATCGGCGACCCCGAGGCGTTGCAGCGCGCAGTCAGTGATGCCTTCCCCGGCGCACGGCTGAATATCGAGCCGTTGCAAGGTGGGCGTTTTGCAATTGAGTTTTATCAGGAAGGTTTGCTGCGGCCATTGTCGGCAGCGGAATTGTCAGACGGCACCTTGCGCTACCTGCTGCTGATCGCGGCACTGCTGACACCACGGCCGCCGACCATGATGGTACTGAACGAACCGGAAACCAGCCTGCACCCGGATTTATTACCGGCGTTGGCACGTTTGATTATCCAGGCCTCGAAGCAGTGCCAGGTGTGGGTGGTGTCGCATGCCAGCCGCTTGATCGCGGCGTTGCAGCAAGATGAAGAATGCAATTCGATCGTGCTGGAGAAGGTGCTGGGGCAGACCCAGATTGTCGGCCAGGGAATTCTGGATGCACCGGCCTGGCATTGGCCGGAATAAGAGATGACTGGGCCGGCCTCATCGCGGGCAAGCCCGCTCCCACATTTTGATTTGCGAACACATTCAAAGGTGGGAGCTGGCTTGCCTGCGATAGCGGTAGAGCAGTCAGCACATAATCAGCCCTGCCACTTACCGCCTTCAACAATCACACTCTCAGGCTTGGTGTCATCGCTCAGTTCTTTACGCACATACTGGTCATACAGCTTGAGCAAAAACTTCTCCTCACCCAACTTCGCCAGCTCCGCGTTCACCCAGTCGCGCAGTTCGATATTGCCCTTCTTCACCGCCGGTGCAATCGGCGCTTCATCGCCGAGTTTCTCTTCCAGCACGCGGTAGCCAGGGTTCTGCTTGGCCCAGCTGAACAGCACCAGGTTGTCTTGCGCGTAGGCATCGCCACGCCCGGCCGACAGGGCTTGCAGTGACTCGGAGTTTTTCTCGAACTTGAGCAGTTTCCAGTCCGGGTGGTTCTTGGTCAGCCAGATATCGGCGGTGGTGCCGGTGGTGACGATGATGGTGCGGGTCGCCAGGTCATCCAGGCTTTTCACCGCGCTGTCATTCGGCACCAGCGCCTGCACAGCGACCTTCAAGTTGGGGTTGGTAAAGTCCACCGCTTCCTTGCGCTCCGGCGTCACGGTCATGTTGGCGAGGATCAGGTCGACCTTGTCGCTTTGCAGGAACGGAATACGGCTGGCCGGCTCGACGGCTACGAACTCAACCTTGTTTTCATCGCCCAACAGGTCCTTGGCGAATTGGCGGCCAATGTCGGTATCAAACCCCACATAGCGGCCCGCTTCGTTGACGAAACCAAACGGTGGTTTGTCGGTAAACACGCCGACGATCAGCTTGTCGCGTGCTTTGATCTTGTCGATGTAACTGGCAGCAGCGACGGGTTTGGCAGGCTCTTCGGCCTTTTTATCGCAGCCGGCCAGTAAGGCGACGGCAAACAGTGGCAGCAGTAGTTTTTTCATATCAGCTCCAATTCCTTGGTCTTTTTGGGCAGTGTTGAAACAAAGGAGAACTTCTCCAGGAACTGCTGCGCGCGTGCGGTTTGCGGGTTCGTAAAGAATGCCTCGGGGGTGTTGTGCTCGAGGATGCGACCGGCCTCCATGAACACCACGCGGTCGGCGACGGCGCGGGCGAAGGCCATTTCATGGGTGACAATCAACAGGGTCATGCCATCGCGGGCCAGGCCTTGAATCACTTCCAGCACTTCCTTGACCATCTCCGGGTCGAGGGCGGCGGTGACTTCATCAAACAGCATGACCTGCGGGTTCATGCACAGCGAACGGACGATGGCGATGCGTTGCTGCTGGCCGCCGGAGAGCTGTCGCGGGAAGGCGTCGCGCTTGTCGGCAAGTCCCACACGCTCCAGCAGGTTCTCTGCTTGCTCACGGGCTTCACGCGGGTCGCGCTTTTGCACCTTCAGCGGGCCGAGCAGGATATTGTCGAGCACGCTCATGTGCGGGAACAGGTGGTAGCTCTGGAACACCATGCCCACGTCCTGACGCACCTGGCGCCAGTCGGTGTGTTTGTCCAGTAACTCCTTGCCGGCAAAACGCAGGCTGCCGCTGTGGGCGACTTCCAAGCCGTTAAGGCAGCGCAGCAACGTGCTTTTGCCGCAGCCGCTGGGGCCGAGGATCACCACCACTTCGCCACTCTGCACGCTCAGGTCGATGCCCTTGAGCACCTGCGCCTCGCCGAAGAATTTGTTGAAACCCTGGAACTCGATCAATGCGCTCATGCCTGGCCCCAGCGCCGTTCCAGCACCTTGGAGGCGGCCGACAACGGGTAGCAGATAAACAAGAAAAACAGGAACAGCACGCCGTAGATCAATACCGACTCGTAGGTGCGCTCGATGATTTGCTGGCCGACCTTGATCACATCCACAACGCCAATCAGCACCGCCAGCGAGCTGGTCTTGATGATGCGCGTATAGACGTTGATGGTCGGCGGCGTCATGCGTTTGAGGGCTTGGGGCAGCAGTACGTAGCCGTACAGTTGCGGGTCGGATAAACCAATCGACAACCCCGCCTCGCGCTGGCCACGTGGCAGCGAATGCAGCGCGCCACGCACCACTTCGCCCACCTCACTGGCGCCCCATAGCGACAGCACCAGCACCGCGCACCAGAAGCTTGGAATGCTCAGGCCAAAGAAAATCGGCAGCCCGAAAAACAGCAGGTACAACCACACCAGCACCGGGATCGCGCGAAACAGCTCGAGGTAAACCCGCAGCACCACGTTAATCACCTTGTTATTCAAGGTGCGCAATACGCCATACAACACGCCGCCGACAGTGCTGAAGGCGATGCTCAAAAATGAAATCGACAGGGTTTGCGCCGCGCCCTTGCCCAATTGCGGCAACGACACCCACAACAACTCAAGACCCGAACTGGCCATGCTGGAGCCTCCTTTCCAGACGGCTGAGCAGCAGCGACAGCGGCAAGAACAGCAACACGCAAATCAGCGTCAGCACGGCGAGCATTTCGTAGGTCTTGTAGTAGAGCGCGATGTAGCTCTTGGTGGTGTAGAGAATCTCCGGCACCGCCACGGCGGACACCACGGTGGTCTCTTTGAGCAAAAAGATGAAATTGGCAAACAGCGCCGGCAGGCTGAGGATACCGGCCTGGGGCAGGATCACATGACGCAGCAATTGCCAGTCCGACAGGCCGATGGACTTGCCCGACTCGATCTGCGCCAGCGGCACCGCTTCCACTCCGGCGCGCAGCACTTCGGTGAGGTAGGCGCCGCCGAGGAAGGTCATGGTGATGATCGCCGCCCAGAACCCGGAGATATTGAAGCCCAGGGCCGGCAGTGCGAAGTACACGAAAAACAGTTGGATCAGCAGCGGTGTATTACGCGCCAGCTCCACATACAGCGCCACCAGGCGTGACAGGTAGGGCGTGCGAAACACCAGCAGTGCGGCGTTGATCAGCGCCACCAGCAGGGAGGTGGCAATGGCGATCAAACCCACTTGCAGCGTGACCCCCACGGCTTTGAGAAACGCCGGCAAGGTGCTGAGGATAAAAGCAAAATCGAAGGTCATCTTGAGTCCATGACGCCGCAGGGGTAATGCGGCGGGCGCTGTCCGTTCCGGCATGGGTAACGCCGGGTAGCGCGAACTTTAAAGGCATAAAAAGCAAAATTTAAATACCCAAATAGCATATTGATATCACCCAAAAAGATAACCCGCGGATTCGCGGGTTTGGCGGGCTGCGGCTATGGTTGATGGGTCTGTGTTTCGAGGGAATGAATAATGAACGAAGCGAAACCGATTGATCCGCAGGAACTGGTGAAGTGGCTGGTGGCGCTGCGTCGGGCGATCAATAGCCGCGATATCTGAAACGCTGATCGTTCCCACGCTCTGCGTGGGAATGCAGCACAGGACGCTCTGCGTCCGCTCGTGACGCGGAGCGTCACAGGAGGCATTCCCACGCGGAGCGTGGGAACGATCAATCGCAGGCAAGCCAGCTCCCACAGGGTTTGATTGTGTTTCAGGCATAAAAAAAACGCCGACGCTGCAGTAGCCGTCGGCGTTCAAACCTTGAAGGGGGTTTGGTTTACATCAGAACGCAGGCACTACCGCGCCGTTGTACTTCTTCTCGATGAAGGCTTTGACTTGCGGGCTGGTCAGGGCCTTGGCCAGTTTCTGGATGGCGTCGCTGTCCTTGTTGTCCGGGCGCGCCACCAGGAAGTTCACGTACGGCGACTTGGCGTCTTCGATGATCAGCGCGTCTTTGGCTGGGTTCAGGCCAGCTTCCAGGGCGTAGTTGGTGTTGATCACATCCAGGTCAACCTGGTCCAGCACGCGTGGCAGCAGCGCCGATTCCAGCTCTTTGAATTTCAGGTTTTTCGGGTTGCTGGCGATGTCTTTCGGCGTAGCCAGTGCATTGGTCGGGTCTTTTAGCGTAATCAGACCGTTCTTTTGCAGCAGCAACAGGGCGCGGCCAGCGTTGGAGCCTTCGTTAGGGATGGCCACGGTGGCGCCATCTTTGAGTTCAGAAATGTTCTTGATCTTTTTCGAGTAACCGCCGATGGGCTCAACGTGCACACCAATCACGGTGACCAGGTTGGTGCCCTTGCCCTTGTTGAAGTTTTCCAGGTACGGCAGGGTCTGGAAGTAGTTGGCATCCAGACGCTTCTCGGCAACCTGGGTATTGGGTTGCACATAGTCAGTGAAGACTTTGATTTCCAGGTCCACGCCTTCTTTAGCCAGGGTCGGCTTGACCAGCTCAAGGATCTCCGCGTGCGGGATCGGGGTAGCCGCTACCACCAGTTTCTCGTTGGCCTGGGCGAAGCTTGCAGTCAGGGCAGCCGCCAGTGCGGTAAACAACAGAACCTTTTTCATGCAGTGTCCTTATCGAAATTCCGGGGCGTCTCTGACGACCGTTTTTTATGGTGTGCCAGCGAAGTGCTATCGCGGCGTGGGATGGACAATACCTAGATTTTTTATTCCCGAACAATATCTTTTATTCACGTTGATATTCCATTTTGTTCATGTAGCGGCTGTTCATTTAGAAAGCTGAGCAAGCTTTGCTGTTCGGCGGCGCTGGCACTCGCGAAGATGCGCTGCAGTTGTTCCAACGGCGAACCGGCGGCGGGCAGGTTCAAATGCTCGGGCAAAATCTCATCGCCACTGCTTACCAACAGCGCAAAGTGAATAACGTTTTCCAGCTCGCGGGTATTGCCCGGCCAGCTGTGATGCTCCAGCACACGCTGGGCGGCGTCACTGATCAGTGGCACCGGCAGGTCGAGGCGCTGGCTGTAGATGCCGAGGAAATATTCAGCCAGGGACAAAATGTCGCCCACCCGCTCACGCAGAGCCGGCAGGTCCAACTGGCCTTCGCTCAGGTAATGGAACAGGCGTTCATGAAACTTTCCGGCGGCCACGGCCTGGGCCAGGTCGATACTGGTGGCCGCGACCAGGCGCACATCCACCGGGCTTGGCTGATGAGCGCCGACACGGGTGACTTCGTGGTTTTCCAGGGCGGCGAGCAGTTTCACCTGGATCGGCAGCGGCAAGTCGCCGATCTCGTCCAGGTACAAGGTGCCGCCATTGGCCGAGCCAAACCAGCCGGCGCGGCTGCTGGCTGCTCCGCTATGGCTGCCGGCGGCGTAGCCGAACAATTCGGCATCCGCGTAGGTAGGGCTGATGGCGCCGCAATTGACCGACACAAACAAACCCGTGCGGTCGCTGCCCCGGTGAATATGTCGCGCGAGCAGCTCTTTACCGCTGCCGGTCTCACCGCGAATCAACACCGGCAATGCACGCGGTGCGAGGCTTTCCAGCTCTTCACGCAGCTGGCGGGAACGCGGGTCGACAAACACCAGCGCCTTGGCGCGGATGCTCAGCGGGCTTTTTTCAGCATCGGGAAAGGTCAGCAACGGCTGGCCAAAGGTGTCATGACTCATGGCAGGCTCCCGCCCCAAATCCGCTCAGGGACGGGGCGTTGAAAAAAATTTATGCACTGCGCCGGGCGTGATGCTCAAGGCGGTTTTGCAGGCGATAGAGGTAGGCAAAACCCTGTTCCCAGCGTTGGTGGCCGGACTTCACATTGATATGGCCGGCTCCGGACAAAATGCCGGCCTCGGCGCCCCAGTTGCGGGCCAGCTCCAAGGCGCGGGTGGCGCTGACGGCACTGTCGTTGTCGGAGCTGACCACTTGGCTGGGAAACGGCAACAGGTGCGTGGGAATCGGTGCAAAGTTACGCAGGGCGGGGGCACAGGCGGGGCGTTCGACATCCGCCGGCGCCACCAGCAAGGCGCCGCGCACCTGGCGTAGAAAATGCACCGGCGCCGTGGCCGCCCAATGGGCGACCGTGATGCAACCCAGGCTATGTGCAATGAGAATCACCGGCGTGCTGTCGGCGGCGATGGCCTCCGCCAGTGCCGCCACCCAGTCTTCGCGACGCGGGGTAAGCCAATCGGCCTGCTCCACACGCGCACTGTTGGGCAGGCTGTTCTGCCAATGACTTTGCCAATGATCTTCTGGCGATCCTTGCCAGCCCGGCACGATCAGATAACGAATCGACTCGCTGTGCATGGGTGTGCCCTCCTGCAGCGTTTAACGTTGCTGGTCAGTATAGGGACGAGGGTTATATTCGTTAAGGAATAAGAAGCTATTTATTAATAACCAAAATCTCAATCACACGGATACTTAAAAATGTGGGAGCTGGCTTGCCTGCGATAGCGGTGGGTCAGTCGATACATCTGTAACTGAGAGACCGCTATCGCAGGCAAGCCAGCTCCCACATGGACCGGGTTGCACAGTGGAAATCAGGTAAATACCAGGCAAAAAAAAGGCCGCACCCTGCCAAGGAGACGGCCAAAAAATTGTCGAGGCTTTTGAAACTTAACGTGCAGTAATCACCGACAGCTTGGTGATGCCTGCGCGCTCGATAGACGCCATGGCTCGCGCCACTTCGCCGTAATTCACACCATCATCGGCCTGCAGTTGCACCCGCACTTGCGGGTCCTTGGCCTTGGCCGCCTGCAGGTTGAACTCGAGCAGGTCGGGCTGGATTTCGTCCTTGTTGATAAACAATTTGCCGGCGCCGTCGATGCTTACCACCAGCGGGTCTTTCTGCTCCACCGGGGCTACGGCCTGGGTCTTGGGCAGGTTGATCGGGATCGAGTTGGTCAACAACGGCGCGGTGACGATAAACACCACCAGCAGCACCAGCATCACGTCCACCAGCGGTGTGACGTTGATCTCGCTCAGCACCTCATCACTGTCTTGCGTGGAGAAGGCCATTTCAGGACGCCTCCTTCACTTTTTGCGCGGTGCCTGCCGCGCTTTTGGTCAGCGTAGGGTGCAGCAGCACGCGGAAGGAATTCTTCTGCGCCAGGCTGTAGAAGTCGTGAGCGAAGTCATCCAGGTCCGCCGCCGTGAGCTTCAGGCGACGCAGGAAGTAGTTGTAGACCAGCACCGCCGGCACCGCGACCGCGATACCCACACCGGTGGCGACCAATGCCGCACCAATCGGGCCGGCCACGGTTTCCAGGCTGGCCGAGCCGGCAGCGCTGATGCCTTTGAGGGCTTCCATGATGCCCCACACGGTGCCGAACAGGCCGATAAACGGCGAGGTGCTGCCAATACTGGCGACCACGGCCAGGCCGGTTTCCAAAGAGCGGCGCTCACGCACGATCTGCTGGCGCAGGGCACGTTCAAGGCGGTCCTGGTGATTGATGGCCTGGCTCAAGTCTGCTGCGTGCGGGGCATCACCGACCTGGATCGCTGCATAACCGGCCTGGGCTACACGGGCTGCGGCGCCGGGCTGGGTCTCGGTCAGCTCAGCGGCGGAATCGAGACTCGACGCCGCCCAGAACTGTTTGTGAAACTTGCGATCCTGCGCCTTGAGGCGCCCGAACTGCACGCCCTTCAACAACGCCAGGCCCCAGGTGGCGACCGAAAAGACCACCAGCAGCCAGATTACCGCGCTTTCGATGGATTCAAGTGGAGATGCTAATGCCATGATGTTTTCCCTCTGTGCAGGTGGCGGCGTGTCCAACACACCGCTGCCGAATAGTTAGTGAATCTTGAAATCGATCGGAACGCTGACCCAGCCGTCCTGGGCCACATCGCCCTGCTTGGCCGGCACGAAGCTCCAACGCTTCACGGCGGTCAATGCGGCGTCGTCGAGTTGCTGGCGACCGCTGCTTTTCTGGACCTGGACCTCACCCGGCTTGCCGCTGGCCAACACATGCACGCGCAACAACACCGTGCCTTCCCAGCCACGGCGCTGGGCCAGTGACGGGTACTCCGGCGCCGGGTTCTTCAAGTACGCGGCGTTGGCCGAAGCAGGTGTCACCGGCGCAGGTGAAGGTGCCGGTGGCGCTGCTGGCGCTGGAGGCGCAGGCTTCGGTGGCACAGGCGGTTGCTCGACCGCTTTTGGCACAGGTTTGGGTTCAGGTTTTGGCACCGGCTTCGGCTTGGGTTTTGGAACAGGTTTGGGCGGCGCTGGTTTGGCGGCCAACTCATCGACTACCGGCGGTGGTGGCTCGACCACAGGCGGTGGCGGCGGTACAGGCACAGGCGGCTCCACCACCGGCGGCGCGGGTTGGGAAAATTCGATCGTCATCGGCGGGATTTCCGGCGGCACAATCGGCAACACCGGCGTGGGCTTCTGGCTCACCCAATAAATCACCGCACCGTGCAAGGCCAACACCAGCAACCCCAGCAGAATCCCTTCACGACGACTCGAAAAACGCTTCGGGGTTTTCTGCAAACGCAATTGCCCCAACGGCGCGCGGTGCGGCCGGCCAAGGTCGACCAACTCACCACCCGGTGCCTGGCGCCACTGCGCCTCGGGGACACTGGCGGCGGTCTGGACATTGCCCATTGATTCACTCCCTACGGTTTTCACACCAAAAAACCGACAGGCCTGCCAAAGCGGCCGTCGAGGGCTGAATCATCGGGGCTAGACGCTTATCTCTTAAAGTAATCTTTAAAGTTATACATAGATCTAAATTGAATAAACGAAACATCCTGAAACGCCAAAGCCACGTTGGCCGTGGCCTGTGGCGAAGGGGTTGTTTTTGAATGCTTTAAAGGCATAAAAAATATTCAGTAAACGCATGGATTGTGGCGAGCGGGCTTGCCCCGCGTTGGGCTGCGTAGCAGACCCAAAACCTGCCAACACGCTATGCCTGGCGCGCCGCGTCTTGCCTTAGAGGGGCCGCTGCGCAGCCCAACGCGGGGCAAGCCCGCTCGCCACAAAAAAACGCTCGTCGAACGCTTCAAGATGGGTTATTGGCGCATAGAGCGAACAATTGCTGCTGCAAAGTCTGCCCGGCCGCGCCCAACCCACTGCGGCCATACAGCGCCAGGCGCACGCCCTGGACCATGGGTAAACCACTGTCGTCACCCAGTACCACATGCCCTGGCTGCACCACCCGTCGCGGCAACAGGCTGATACCCAACCCCGCCGCCACCGCCGAGCACACACTGGCCAGGCTGGCGCTGGAATAGCCGATGCGCCAACGCCAACCGCCAACTTCCAGGTGGTGGAGCATTTCATTGCGGTACAAACCGCCTACCGGAAACGCTACCAAGGGCAGCGGGTCGCGCCCAATCGACGGCATGCTGCGGCTGTCTACCCAACACAGCGGTTCCGGCCACGAGGCCACGCAGTCATCGCTGTCGCCCATCTGCTTGACCAGCAACACGTCGAACTCACCGGCGCGGTATTGCCGCTGCAGTTCCGGACCGAGACCGCTGGTGACTTCCAGCCGCACTCGCGGATAGGCCACCACAAAAGCCGACAGCAACGGCATCAGGCGCTCGGCGGCAAAGTCCTCCGGCACGCCGAGGCGCAACACGCCGTCGCTTTGCTGGTTGATCAACACATCGGCGGCCTCCTCATGCAGCGCGAGGATGCGCCGCGCGTAGGCCAGCAAACGCTCGCCCTCGGCGGTGGGCACCACGTGGCGTTGATCGCGGTCGAGCAACTGGCATGCCACGGCGTCTTCCAGGCGACGAATCTGCTGGCTCACGGTGGATTGGGTCAGGTGCAAGCGCTCGGCAGCGCGAGTGAAATTGCCGCAATCCACCACGGCGATAAAACTACGCAGCAACATGGGATCGAACATGTTTTTCACCATTGCGTTTGCCACTGGTTGGCATGGTTATATTTAATTTCAGAATACTCTGGCGGCTCGCCATACTTCACGCCTCTTTTGCGCAGACGATAGGCCGTGCATGACGCTCAACCATTCATTCGCAGGAAAATTGGCCGGCTGGGGCCTTTTGGTCGTACTGGGCCTGAACCTGCGCCCCATTCTCAGCTCCATCAGCCCCTTGCTCGGCGAGATTCGTCAGGCCACCGGGCTGAGCTTCCAAAGCAGCGCCCTGCTCACCAGCCTGCCAGTGGTGTGCATGGGCCTGGTGGCGCTGGTCGGTGTGCGCGTGGAAGCGCGCCTGGGCGAGCGGCGCGGCATCGCGCTCGGCTTAATGATGATTCTGCTGGCCTGCCTGGCACGTTGGTTGATGGGCCAGGCGTCGGCGCTGCTCGTTACGGCGTTGCTGGGCGGCGCCGGTGTGGCGCTGATCCAGGCATTGGTGCCGGCAATGATCAAGCGCGAATTTCATCACCGCGTGCCGGTGGCGATGGGTGTGTACTCAGCCTCGTTGATGGCTGGCGGCGGGCTGGCAGCGTTGCTCAGCCCGCTGGTGGCCACGCATTTTCAGCAATGGCAGGCGGGGTTGGGTGTGTGGCTGTTGCCGGCGCTGGGGGCGTTGCTGCTGTGGGCCTGGCTGCCGTTGGGCGCGGCGAGAAACCTGCAAATCGCGCCGGCATTCAAGGGGCTGCGCAATCGTCGGGCCTGGCTGCTGGCGCTGTATTTCGGGCTGGTGAATTGCGGCTACATGAGCATGGTGGCGTGGCTGCCGGCCTACTATCAGCAACTGGGCTGGGGCGTGTTGCCGAGCGGTTCGTTGCTGGCGTTCATGACCATCTTCCAGGTGATCGCTGCACTGTTGATGCCGGTGCTGGCTCAGCGCGGTATCGACCGTCGCCCGCTGCTCGGCATCAGCCTGTTGGCACAGACAGTCGGCTACCTCGGCCTGATCCTCGCACCGCTGGAGTACCCGCACCTGTGGGTCGCCTTGTGCGGGTTTGGCCTGGGCGCGTGTTTCGCCCTCAGCCTGCTGCTGACCCTCGACCACCACCGCGACCCGCGCCAAGCCGGGCAACTGGCGGCTTTCGTACAAGGCGTAGGTTTTTTGATCAACGCCATTTCGCCGTGGCTGACCGGCTGGCTGCGGGAACTGACCGGTAGTTTCGTCAGCGCCTGGATGGTGCTGACGGTGACGGTGGTGGCGATGCTGATCGTGACCCGCGTGTTCAGCCCGGCCACCTACCGCGCCGGCTCTATGAATATGCAATTTGAGTCTAGATAAAAAAATAAAGCTTCTTTGGAGGAATAAGCGAGGCGATTAAAATCCCGGCTTCCTTCAGGACGCCGGAAAACTCCATGGACCTTCGCCAACTGCGCTACTTCATCGCTCTGAACGAGTACCGCAGTTTTGTGCGCGCCGCCGACGCCATGGGCATTACCCAGCCGGCGTTCAGCCGCAGTATCCAGAGCCTGGAACAGGAGTTCGGCTGTGTGCTGGTGGACCGCGCCCACAAAGACCTGCGCCCCACCCCCGAGGGCCAGGTGGTGTTGCAACATGCCTTGTCGCTGGTTCAGGGGGCGGCGCGGCTGAGCCACGAAGTCACCCGCATGACCAAGCTCGACGCCGGCGAATTGCGCTTCGGCTGCGATGCCGTGGCGGCAGTGAACCTGGTGCCCGAGGCGATCGCGCGGTTTGTCGGCGCCCATCCCCGAGTACGCAGCGGTTTGCAGGTGGATAACTGGGAAAAACTCGGGCGTAGCTTGAGCCGCGAGGAGATCGAATTCTTCATCGCCGATGTGCGCCACTTCGAGGCCGATCCGAACTTTCAGACCCAGGCCCTGACACCCAGGCGCAATGTGTTTTTCTGCCGCGCCGGGCACCCGTTACTGGCCAAGGACAGCCTCTCAACCAACGATTTGTTTGACTACCCACTGGCCACACCGCTGATCGCTCCCGGAGTACGCAAGCTGCTGGCCAACCTGAGCGGGCGTATCGACTTTTCTCCCGCAATCGAGCTGGAGCAGTTTGCGGCGCTGGCAGCCATCGTGCACCAGTCCAATGCGATTGGCCTGGGCGCCGAGGATGCGTTTGCCGAAGACGTTGCCCGTGGCGCACTGACGGTACTGCACTGGCGCAATGTGCCTCACAGCCTCGACAGTTTGAACAACCGCTGCGGGATCATCAGCCGTACCGGGTTTCGCTTGTCGCCGGCGGCGAAGGTGATGATCGAAACCCTGGTCACCGTGGACAGCCCCTCTGCTGAAGCAAGCTTGCTCGCCCGCAGCTAAAAAACCGGGCGTGCGCGGCAACCCATTCTCTTGATTTCAATGAAACTGTTATCGGCAATCAGCGGGTTTTTTCGTCTGCAGGGAACCGACACCATTGGCTCCAGAACAGAAAAACCTGGAGCCCCGCCATGTACTTGAAATACCCACTCAGCTGGACTGCCCTCGCCTTGGCAGTGGCCCTCACCGGCACTGCCGCCCAGGCTTCCATGCCGGCGAACCTGCCCGCCGATCAGAGCGTTGGCGCCATCGAGCAGGTGCACGCCTTCCACGATGCCATGCCCACCGGCGTGAGCGTTACCGAGACCGGACGCATCTTTGTCAACTTTCCTCGCTGGGGCGACGAGGTGCCGTTTACCGTCGCAGAACTGCGCGATGGCAACGTCGTACCCTACCCTGACCAGGCGATAAATCAGGCCAACCCCAAAGACCCGGCCAAAGGATTTATCAGCGTACAAAGCGTGGTGGCCGACGGGCGCGGGCACCTCTGGATACTGGACACCGCAGCGCCTGGCTTCTCGTCTCCACAGCCGGGGGGTGCCAAGCTCGTCGCGGTTGATCTCGCCACCAACAAAGTGGTCAAGACCCTCGTATTCCCGAAAAACGTCATGCTGCCCGGCACCTACGTCAACGACATGCGCTTTGATTTTCGCGTAGGTGACCAAGGCGTGATCTATATCACCGACTCCTCCCTTACCGGCCCGGGCGCGATCATCGTCATGGACATCGCCAGTGGCACGGCCATACGCCGGCTCAGTGGTGCACCCTCGACCTCGGTCGACCCGAACTTCGTGCCCACGGTCGAAGGCCAGGTCCTGAAAGTGCGGGATGCCAAAGGCGGCACCCAACCGTTTGCCGTGGCTTCGGACGGCATCGCCCTGTCGGCGGATGGGCAGACCTTGTACTTCTGCCCGCTGTCGAGCCGGCACCTGTATTCCATCCCCACGGCGCTGCTGCGAGACACGACAGTCAGCGAAGCGCGCCTAGAGATGGCGGTCAAAGACCTCGGGGAAAAAGGCGCCTCGGACGGGCTTGAAGCCGACGCCTCGGGGGCCGTCTATGCCGGTGACTACGAAAACAACAGCGTGCGCAAACGGCTGGCGAACGGGCAATGGCAGACCATCGTCCATGATCCTCGCGTGCTCTGGCCCGACACACTGTCAATCGGTCCTGACGGCTACCTGTACTTCATCGCCAATCAGTTGCACCGCCAAGGCATCTTTCACGCAGGCAAAGACTTGCGCCAGAAACCCTACAGCCTGCTGCGAGTGAAGATCGATGCCGCACCGGCGCCCACCCACTAGCGGCGCACAAGCATGAATATCGATGCGTTGAACCTTTTCATGCGATCAACGGAACTGGGCAATATCACCGCAGCCGGCAGGGAGCTGGGACTCGCGCCCTCGGTGGCCAGCCACAAGCTGGCGAAGCTTGAAGAATACCTGGGCATGCGCCTGCTGCATCGCACTACCCGCCAGGTCAGCCTGACCGAAGACGGTGCGCTGTTTCTGCCCCATGCAATCAGGGTGCTGGCAGCCGTGGATGAGGCCTATCTGGTCGCGGTGAAAGGCAAGGACGTGGCCAAGCGGGTGTTAAGAGTGTCCGCCCCCGGATCCTTCGCGCGGATGTGCCTGATGCCGGCCATTACCCGGTTCTTGCACGCCAACCCGAAGCTGAAGATCGACCTGATACTGTCGGATCAAATGCAGGACCTGACCGAGATCGGGATTGATGTGGCAATCCGCATCGCCTCCCTGAAGGACTCATCTCTGGTGGCGCGCAAGCTCGGCTGCGACCGGCGCATCCTGTGTGCGGCACCCGCCTACCTCCAGGCGCATGGCGAACCGACTTCACCGGCGGAGCTGGTCAACCATTCCTGCATCCTGCTGGGCGACGAGGACCATTGGCGTTTCGTGGGCGCCCAGTCACACGAAGTAACGGCAATCAGTGGTTCGCTCAGAGTCAATTGCGGCGAAAGCGCGCGGCTTGCCGCCGAGGGTGGGCTCGGCATTGTCTCTGTTTCACAGTGGAACGTCAGGGCCTCACTGGAAAGCGGCGCGTTGGTGGAAATCATGCCGGGGTGTGTGTTGGAGCAAACCCGGGATATCTGGGCGATCTATCCCAGCGCGCGGTTGATCTCATCCAAGGCTCGGGCGTTCGTCGAGTTCATGATCGCCGAGTTCCAGGGCGATTTTTAGCATAGGAATAAATCATGACGGTGACTCACCAGGCTGCAGGCAAAACAAATCTCGCGAGCGGCCCACGCGTCGTTCGACTAGGGGTGACGGACCTGTCTTTCCATCGGGTTACCGCTGCGGTGGTAGCGCTGGTTTTGCAACGCATGGGCCTGACCGTCGAGCGCCACTATGCCCTGCACGAGGAAAACTTCGAGCAGTTGCGCAAAGGCTCGGTCGACATGCTGGTCTCCGCCTGGATTCCGTTCAGCCACGGGCTGTACAAGCAAGCGGTGGAGGCAGTGACGCCCACTCGCGAACTGGGCTTGCACTACCAGCCTTATGCCTTGTGGGGAGTGCCGGACTACGTCAGCGAGCAGGACGTGGAATCCATCGAGGACCTGCTCAAGCCCGACGTCCGGGCCCGGATGAACCCGCTGATCCAGGGGATCGGCCCGGGTGCAGGCATTACTCGTTTCTCGCTGAAAATCATGGACGAATACGGGTTGAACAACGCCGGATATCAGTTCCGCACGGGCAGCCAGGACGATTGTATTAAGGCGTTCGAGGCGCTGTATCAGCAGCGGCGCTGGGGCATCGTGCCACTGTGGCACCCTCAGTTCCTGCACCACCGTTATCGAATTCGCGACCTGAAAGACCCCAAGGGATTACTCGGCAGTGTCGACAGAGCAGTGCTGCTGGCCCGCGAGGATCGCTTGGTGTTACTCACGGCTGCCGAAATCCAGGTGCTGGACAATATTCGCCTCTCCAACCTCATCGTTGCCGAACTCGATGATGCGCTCAACCGTGGCGGGCAATCCGCAGATGCCGCCGCGAGCGATTGGCTGGCAAGGCATCCCGACACCTTGCGCGCCTGGCTCGCCCCCCTGGCCTGACTGGGCAACGAGGCCTTTTACGAATTCTGAATTCGCGGCGGACTGGCTACAAGGGCCTGCTCACTGAGGCTAGTTTGGCGATGCAGATGTTCTGCAATCTCCCCAAACCGAGGACTCCAACATGCTCTACCTGGTTTTCAGCGGCACCATCAAAGAAGGCAAGCAGGCCGAGTTCTATCGTGATGTAGCGGCCGTCTCACAGAAACTCACCCATCAGCACGACAAGGCCGTGGTCTATCAATGGCATAAGGATGAAGAGAACCCCAACCGGTTCTTTCTCAACGAACAGTGGGAAAGCGTCGCGGACCTGCACGCGCATTTCGAAACGCTCTACAAAGCCTTCGGCCCGGCGAAACCCACCGAGCGCCTGCCGGCGAAAATCCTCGCGTACCTCGATGAAGCACAGGTGAACTTCTACCAGGCCATTCAGTAAACCGTACCCGGTCACCCCAGGGTGACCGGGACGCTTGCTCAGCGCGTGGTCGTTTCCATCGGGTTGAGTTCGCTCAGCCGTCCCTCCTGGCGCTCAAGCCGATTGGCGCGGGTAAACGTGCCGATATCATTGAAGCGCACGCCCATCTCGCGCATCACCTTGTGGGCCACCTTGGCGGTCATCTGGCGGATGTAGAACGGCTCCTTCACCACAAAATGGTGGATGCCGTGAGTGCTGCCGAAGTTGAAGCAAAACGCCTGCAACGGCCACATCCACCACGGGTTGAGCACCTGGGTTTGCTGGATCACGTTGCCCAGTTCCACATCGCCGTAATAGTGCATGTTGGAGCTGACAAAGTGCAGGCAAAAGGTGCGCAGCACGTTAGGACCGATGATCACCACGGCGGCGATATCAATCACCTGCATCATCTGCAAGGTACCGGCAGACCACTGGATTGGCGCGCCCATCAGGCTGGCGATGCCATTGGCGGCATGAAAGCCCAGGAACACATACCACGCGCCCCAATGCAGCAGCGCCAGCGGTGCGTACACCAGCAGCGAGCGTTTGAGGATCTTGAGTTTGTGACTCCAGGTCTTGGCCCGCAGCATGCGGATAAACGCCGACATCACGTTATCGCCCACCATCAGCAACCGCGCGAACCCCCACGGCTCGCCATTGGTAATGGCGCGCTCTTCCATATCGGTTTCGGTGCCGGACACCTTGTGGTGGTTAAGGTGCAAATGCCGGCGTATCCACGGGTTGATGGTGCTCGGCCGCGCCAGCCACACCAGGCCCATCATCAGGTTGTGTGGCACACGTTGCTTGCGAAAGTACATGCTGTGGATCAGGTCGTGTTCCAGCTCGTGGGTCAGCGAAGCAAGGAAGGCATTGAGCAGCAGGCACGCCCACCAGGCCATATGACCGGTGATATAGAGCGCCGCCGAACCGAGCATGCCGAGCAAGGCAAAGGCCAGGATGCCCGCGCCCAACGCGTCCTGATGCAGCAGCCAGGGGTGCTGTTGGCGCAACCGCACGCCCTCGGCGAGCACCACTTCGCGGATTTTTGCCGAGCGCTGTTGCGCATTCATCTGTTGGGGACTTGCAGAAGTACCGTCCATGCTCCCATCCTCTTGTTAAGTGATACGTCCATCCTGCCCCAAGCGATCGGGCGGGACGCTAGCCCCGGACGCCAACCTGTTGACCGCAAGCGCCAATCACCATGACTGAACCCACGTCTCTCGCCAGTTGGACCCGCGCCCTGCGCAAGCAGCTCGACGCCCTCAACCTGGACAGCGCCGCGCTGTGCATCGAGGCCGGGCTCGACCCGCAGCAGATGGACGACCCCAACGCACGCTACCCGCTGTCGGCCACCACACGCCTGTGGGCGCTGGCAGTGCAGGCCAGTAGCGACCCGGCGATCGGCTTGCGCGTGTCGCGGTTTGTGAGCCCGACCACCTTTCATGCGCTGGGTTATGCGCTGGTGGCCAGCGGCAGCTTGCGTGAGGTGTTCGAGCGCATCGTGCGGTATCACCAAGTGGTCAGCGATGCCCTGACGCTGGAGCTTAGCCGAGAGGGTGAGCGTTACCGCTTTCGTCTGCTGCAACCTGCGGACAGTCCGGCACCGGCGCCAGAAGCGATTGATGCGTTTGCAGCGATCTATGTGCGCACCTGCCGTAATCGCCTGGGCCGTGATTACGCGCCGTTGGCGGTGTACCTGCGGCGGCCGGAACCGGTGGATCCAAAACCCTGGCACACGGTGTTTCGCGCACCGGTGTTTTTCGATGCCGAGGAAGACCGACTTGAATTTTCCGCCCAGGACTTCGACAGCCACCTGGACGACGCCAACCCCGAGTTGGCCGAGCACAATGAAACCGTGCTCAAGCGCACCCTGGCCCAGCTGCAACCGCTGACCTGGGAACGCAAGGTGCGCAGGGCGATCGAGGAACAATTGCCGGAGGGCGAGCCGAGTGCCGAGCGCATCGCCCAGGCGTTGCACCTGAGCTTGCGCAGCTTGCAGCGGCATTTGGCGGATGAAGGCTGTCGGTTTGATGCGTTGCTCAATGAGTGCCGCGAGAACCTGGCGCTGCTGCACCTGCGCGATCCGCACTGCTCATTGGCCGAGATCAGTTATTTGCTTGGGTTTGCCGATACCAGCAGTTTCAGCCGAGCGTTCAAGCGCTGGACGGGGATGACGCCGGGGCAGTTTCGCGATGGGTTGCGTTAGGTAGGGCCTCATCGCGGGCAAGCCCGGCTCCCACAGGGCAATGCATTCCAACTGTGGGAGCTGGCTTGCCTGCGATAGCGGTGGCTCAGCGACCACGCCGCAAGAGTTTTTTCACCCGCGCCACCAGCACCTTGGCATCAAACGGCTTGAGCAAATAATCATCCTCATGCAGTTCCAACCCACGCAAGCGGTCTTCAATGCCACCGGGCGTGGTCAGGAACAGCACGGGTGTCTCACCCTTTAACCGAATCGCCTGCTGCAACTTCCAGGCATTCAGGCCCGGCAGCATCACATCCAGGATCACCAGGTCGTACTCGGTGCTTTCCACGAAACGCAACGCCGCCATGCCATTGGCCGCGACTTCGACGCTGTAACTGGCCTCGTTCAAGCCCTGGGCCATCCGCTGTGCCTCTTCGGATTCATGTTCCACTAACAGCACGCGCATAACACACCTCGATTAATCAGGCTTGCAGGCTAACACCCTCAGGTGTGCGCCGCCTCACGCAGTCGCCGGGCGTCGAGGATTTCGATCTCGCCGTAGCCCAGGCGCACGATGCCTTGGGCCTGCAGGTCTTTGAGCAAGGCGTTGGTGGTCTGGCGTGACAGGCTCAACATAGCGGCCAGGTCTTCCTGGGGCAGTTGCAGCACGCTTTTTGAAGACTCGGCCTCGCCGTAACCCTCGACGATCATCAACAGACGATGGGCCAGGCGCACCGACGCCGGCATCAGGCTCAGTTGCTCGATATTGATAAAACTCAGGCGCAGCTTCTGGCTCATCAACAACGCCAGGTCGCGCCAGTACTGCGGGCTTTCATTGAGGATACTGAGCAGCGCCTGCTGTGGCACCTGCAGCAGCGTGCACGGCCCGACGGCGCAGGCGTCGTGGGTGCGTGGCAGGCCGTCGAACAGGCAAATCTCACCCAGCCAGAAGGGTGATTCCACCAGGCTCAACAGTGCTTCCTTGCCGTGTTCATTCACCGCACTGACGCGCAAGGCGCCGTCGAGCACCGCGTACAGGCCACAGGGTGGGTCGCCACGCTTGAACAGGTACTGCCCCGCCGCCAGCTGCCGCTGCCGGGCGTGGGCCAGCAGGCTATGCTGAAAAGGCTCAGGCAGGTGGCTGAACCAGTGGCCAGAGGCCAAGCGAGTACGCCATTTCTCTGTGTCCATGAGCACTCCGAAGATTGTCGCCCAGCTGACAGTCAGTCACAGGCGGACAGGGCATGATCAAGCATCCTACAGGAGGAACAACAATGAAAAGCCTCGTCGACCAACTCAGCCAATACGCCGCCTACCACCGCGACCCGCGCAATATCGCCAGCCACTTTGTCGGCATCCCGTTGATTGTGGTCGCCGTGGCGGTGCTGCTGTCGCGCCCTGAATGGGCAATCGGCAGCCTGTGGATATCTCCGGCAGTGCTACTCGCGCTGTTTTCGGCATGGTTCTACTTGCGCCTGGAACTGGCGCTGGGCCTGCTGATGACGCTGTTGATGGGTTTGTCGGTATGGGCCGGGCATGCGCTGGCGGCACAGAGCACGCTGGTATGGCTGAGCAGCGGCATCGGTATGTTTGTGGTGGGCTGGGTGATTCAGTTGGTCGGGCACTATTACGAAGGCAGGAAGCCGGCGTTTGTGGATGATGTGTCGGGATTGATTGTGGGGCCATTGTTTGTGGTGGCGGAGCTGGCGTTTTTGCTGGGGTTGCGGCAGGAACTTAAAGAGCAGATTGAGGCGCGGTCCGGCCCGGTAGAACGCCGCGATCTGAAGCCAAGCAAGGTCTGAATATGGGAGCTGGCTTGCCTGCGATACAGGCACCTCGGTGTATCAGTCACACCGTAGTGATGCTATCGCAGGCAAGCCAGCTCCCACATGATCGTTCCCACGCAGAGTGAACGATCTGAGGGTCAGGCTTTTTGCCAGACCTTGGGTTTGAAGAACAAGGTCTCGCCACGCGCCAATCCGGTCAGGCTGTCGTGGTCTTTGACCACTTCGGCCTCGATCAGCTCGCTTTGGCCTTCGACCTTGAGCGTCACCCGTGTGGTGGCGCCGAGCGGGCGAATATCGCGCACTTG
Source organism: Pseudomonas sp. WS 5532 (assembly GCF_012985445.1). Lineage (NCBI taxonomy): Bacteria > Pseudomonadati > Pseudomonadota > Gammaproteobacteria > Pseudomonadales > Pseudomonadaceae > Pseudomonas > Pseudomonas sp. WS 5532. Next base: position 135,462 of record NZ_JAAQWK010000012.1, on the reverse strand, counting down.
CGCGGCGTGGTGATCTTCCAGCTCATGGCGCGACAGCGACACTTCATGCGGGCGGAACAGCACGTGCTTGTCTTCGCCCAAGTGCAGACGGTTGGAATCACCGAGGAAGTGATACACAAAATCGCTGGCCGGGTTTTCGTAGACTTCGCCCGGTGAGCCGATCTGCTCGATCACGCCCTTGTTCATCACCACGATACGGTCGGCGACTTCCATGGCCTCTTCCTGGTCGTGGGTCACGAACACCGAGGTGAGGTTGATATCTTCGTGCAGGCGCGCCAGCCAGCGGCGCAGCTCTTTACGCACCTTGGCATCGAGGGCGCCGAAGGGTTCGTCCAGCAACAGCACCTTGGGTTCTACCGCCAGGGCGCGCGCCAGGGCGATACGCTGGCGCTGGCCACCGGAGAGTTGTTCCGGGTAGCGATCCGACAGCCAATCAAGCTGCACCATATTCAGCAGTTCATGCACTTTGACCGCAATCTGGCTTTCGCTCGGGCGCTGGTTTTTCGGCTTCATGCGCAGGCCGAAGGCAACGTTGTCGAACACGGTCATGTGACGGAACAGCGCGTAGTGCTGGAACACAAAGCCGACGTTGCGATCACGCACGTCGTGGCCGGACACGTCTTCGCCGTGGAACACGATGCTGCCGGCGTCCGGGGTTTCCAGGCCTGCAATGATGCGCAGCAAGGTGGTCTTGCCGCAGCCGGACGGGCCCAGCAACGCCACCAGCTCGCCACTCTGGATGTCCAGATTGATGCTGTTCAGGGCCTTGAAGGCGTTGAAGTTCTTGCTGACATTACGGACTTCGATCGACATGACTTATTCCTCACCGGCGCTGTTGCGCAGGCGGTTGATACGGTTCTCGCTCCACTGCTTGAGCAGCAGGATGAAGAGCGCCAGGATCAGCAACAGGCTCGCGACGGCAAACGCGGCGACATGGTTGTATTCGTTGTAGAGGATCTCGACGTGCAGCGGCAAGGTGTTGGTCACGCCGCGAATGTGGCCGGACACCACCGACACCGCGCCGAACTCACCCATCGCCCGCGCGGTACACAGCACCACGCCGTAGATCAGGCCCCACTTGATGTTCGGCACGGTCACATGCCAGAACATCTGCCAGCCATTGGCGCCCAACAGGCGTGCGGCTTCTTCTTCCTGGGTGCCCTGCTCCTGCATCAGCGGGATCAGTTCACGGGCCACGAACGGCACCGTCACGAAGATGGTCGCCAGCACAATGCCCGGCAAGGCGAACACGATCTGGATGTCATGGTCTTGCAGCCACGGGCCGAAGAAGCCCTGGGCACCGAACATCAGCACGTAGACCAGGCCCGCGATCACCGGCGACACCGAGAACGGCAGGTCGATCAGCGTGACCAGAATGCTCTTGCCACGGAACGAGTACTTGCTCACACACCACGCGGCGCTGACGCCGAACACCAGGTTGAGCGGCACCGAAATCACCACGGCGATCACCGTGAGCTTGAGCGCCGACAGCGCGTCCGGCTCAAGGATCGCCGTGAAGAACGCGCCGAGGCCATTCTTCAAACCCTGGGACACCACGATAAACAGCGGCAGCAGCAGAAACAGCGCGAACACCAGCCAGCCAAGTGTGATCAGGATGCGACGCGACACCGCGCTGCCACGACGGGCAGCGTTGGCCGAGGACGCGGCGGAAATAGACGATTGGGACATGTTCCGCGCCTCCTTATGGGGTTTCGATGCGCCGCTGCAGCAAGTTGATCAGCAGCAGCAGGACGAAGGAAACCACCAGCATCATCACGCCGATGGCGGTGGCGCCGGTGTAGTCGTATTGGTCGAGTTTGACCATGATCAGCAACGGCAGAATCTCGGTTTTCATCGGCATGTTGCCGGCGATGAAGATCACCGAACCGTACTCACCCACGCCACGGGCGAAGGCCAGCGCGAAGCCGGTCAGCCAGGCGGGCAGCAATGCGGGTACGAGGATGTAGCGGAACACCTGCAAGGGCTTGGCGCCCAGGCAGGCGGCGGCTTCTTCGATTTCACGCGGGATATCGGCCAGCACCGGCTGCACCGTGCGCACCACGAAGGGCAAGGTGACGAAGGTCAAAGCCAGGGTGATGCCGACTGGGGTGTAGGCGATTTTAAAGCCCAGGTCGGTTGCGAATTGCCCGACCAGGCCTGCCGGTGCGTACAGCGCCGTAAGGGCAATACCGGCCACGGCGGTGGGCAGGGCAAACGGCAAGTCGATCATCGCATCGATGATCTTGCGGCCGGGGAAGGTGTAACGCACCAGCACCCACGCCAGCAGTGTGCCGATCACGCCGTTGATGATCGCCGCGACGAACGCGGTGCCGAAGCTCAGTTTTAACGCCGCCAGCACACGCGGTGCGGTAATGATGGCCCAGAACTGATCCCAAGTGAGTTGAGCGGCGTGTACAAACATCGCCGCCAGGGGGATGAGTACGATCAGGCTGAGGTACACCACGGTGTAGCCCAGCGTCAGCCCGAAGCCGGGTATGACGGGGGAAATACGACGCGACATAAGAGTCCTTGGTTAAAGGGTAAACACCACTGCCTTTCTGTGGGAGCTGGCTTGCCTGCGATGCAGGCACCTCGGTGTGTCAGTCACACCTTGGTGATGCTATCGCAGGCAAGCCAGCTCCCACACAAGCCGGCCCCCGCCGAAAGGCGGGCTCCTACAGGTAATTTGGCTTACTGCGCCGTGTAGATCTGGTCGAACACGCCACCGTCGTTAAAGAATTTCGGTTGGGCAGTTTTCCAGCCGCCGAAGTCTTTGTCGATAGTCACCAGGTCCAGTTTCGGGAACTGCTGGGCGTATTTGGCGGCCACTTTTGCATCGCGTGGGCGGTAGAAGTTCTTCGCCGCAATCTCCTGGCCAGCCGGGCTGTACAGGTGCTTGAGGTATTCGGTGGCGATCTCGGTATTGCCCTTTTTCTCGGCGTTTTTGTCGACAACGGCCACTGGCGGCTCCGCGAGGATCGACAGGGACGGCACGACGATATCGAACTTGTCGGCGCCGCCGTCTTCTTTGAGTGCCAGGAACGCCTCGTTTTCCCACGCCAGCAACACGTCACCCTGACCGTTGTTGACGAAGGTGATGGTCGAACCGCGAGCGCCGGTGTCGAGGATCGGCACGTGCTTGAACAACTCTTTTACGTATTCCTGCGCCTTGGCTTCGCTGCCGCCGGATTTAAGGCCGTAGGCCCACGCGGCGAGGAAGTTCCAGCGCGCACCGCCGGAGGTTTTCGGGTTAGGCGTGATAACGGAAACGTCTTTCTTGATCAGGTCGCCCCAGTCCTTGATGCCTTTAGGGTTGCCCTTGCGCACCAGGAACACGATGGTCGAGGTGTACGGAGTGCTCGCATCCGGCAGGCGGGTTTGCCAGTTTTCCGGCAGGGTCTTGCCCAGTTTGGCGATTTCATCGATGTCGCCAGCCAGGGCCAGGGTCACTACGTCGGCGCGCAAGCCGTCGATCACCGCACGGCCTTGCTTGCCCGAGCCACCGTGGGATTGCTGGATCTTCACGTTGTCGCCAGGGTGGGACTGTTTCCAGTAGCTGGTGAACTCAGCGTTGTAGTCCTGGTACAGCTCACGGGTCGGGTCATACGAGACGTTGAGCAACTCGTAGTCCTTGGCAACGGCGGAACCGGCAAACACGGCGCTGGCCAGTGCGGCCAGGGCGTAACGGCGAATCGACGACATAGAAGCTCCTGATAATTCTTGGGTGTTGGCTTTTTCTTATAGTTGCGGGTCTAGCATGCGAATCGCCGTTGTTGCTTAGCTCGGTTTGTTACCGGGGTTCTGCAAACGGAATTTTTCCTTGCGTTCGATCTGTACCACTTGGGCGTTGTGCACAGTGATTTCCACCGCGCCAAACCGCAGGTCGCGCAAGGCGCTCTGGATCTCACGCAAAATGGCTGCTTCGTCCTGGCCGTCGACGCTACGTAGAGATGCGCTCATGGTCTCGCTCCTGAAATGAATAGTGCCTGGCAGTGGCGGCACTGCTTGCGGCGTGAGGGCGATAGTAGATAAGCGCGGATATTCTTAAAAATACTATTTAAGAATGTTTATATAACCAGAAAGAATTTTCTGACAGGACGTGGGGTTGCGAAGGTTTTGGCCTGGAAAATACTGCTACCCAAACACCGCTAAACCCTGTGGGAGCCGGGCTTGCCCGCGATGGCGGTGTGTCAGGCACTGATGTTTCGACTGATACTGCCTCATCGCGGGCAAGCCCGGCTCCCACATTGGCCTGCATTTCACATGCGGATAGAGGGTGCCCTGGCCCAATCCATTTCTTGCGCCGGCACCGGCCGGCCAAACCAATACCCTTGCGCCAAATCACACTCTTGCTCCAACAAAAACCTCGCCTGCTCCACCTGCTCAATGCCTTCAGCATGCACCTGCATGCCCATGCTTTTTGCCAAAGCGATCACCACGCGCACAATCGCCGCGTCGTCTTCATCCCACGGCAAGCCGGCGACAAAACCCTGGTCGATCTTGAGCTTCTGCACCGGCAAGCGCTTGAGGCGCAGCAATGACGAATAACCGGTGCCAAAGTCGTCGATCGCCAGGCGCAGGCCCAGCTCGCGCAGGCGGTGCAATTGCTCAAGGGCGACTTCGGGGTCTTCCATCACGGCGCTTTCGGTGACCTCAAGCTCCAGATAAGCCGGGTCAAGGCCGGTGGTGTGCAGCACCTGGGCGACTTGCTCATACAGTTCACGCCGGGCAAACAAACGGCTGGAAACATTCACCGCAATAAAGCTCAACGGCGCGCCATCGGCCAGCCATTGGCCCATCTGGCGGCAGGCCTGGTCCATCACCCAGGCATCGATATCGGCAATCAGCCCGGTGCGCTCGGCAATGGGGATAAATTCACCCGGCGGCACCAGGCCGCGCTCAGGGTGTTGCCAGCGCACCAGGGCTTCGACGCCGACCAGACGACTGTCTTGCAGGTCGTGCACGGGCTGGTAATACACACGCAGCTCTTGCTGATCGAGGGCGCGGCGCAGTTCGCTGGCGATTTCCACGCGGTGCTGGGCGTGGGCCGTCAGTTCTTCGGTGTACAGCGCATAACCTTCGCGGCCGGCGCTCTTGGCTTTGAACAGCGCGGAGTCGGCATTGCGCAGCAGTTGTTCGGCGCTCAGGGCATCACTGGGAAACAGACTGATGCCGATGCTGGCGCTGATAAACAACTGGTTGCCGTCGAACACAAACGGCTCTTTCATCGCATCGAGCATGCGCTGTGCCAGCGCGGCAGCCTGCACCACCTGTGGACAACTTTCGGCCAGCACGGCGAACTCATCGCCACCGAGGCGCGCCAGGGTCACGCCGGGGCCGAACAGGCCCTTTAACCGCTCGCCAACGGCCTTGAGCAGCTGGTCACCGACATTATGGCCGAGGCTGTCGTTGATGATCTTGAAGTGGTCCAGGTCCATCAACAGCAACGCGCAGCCGCGTTTGTGCACTTGCGCCGAGGCCAGCGCCTGCTCGGCGCGGTCAGTAAAGAGCAGGCGGTTGGGCAAGTCGGTGAGCGGGTCGTGGTGGGCCAGGTGCGCCAGTTCGTGCTCGGAGTCCTTGATGGCGCTGATGTCGGAAAACACCGCGACGTAATGGCTGACCTGGCCCTGGTCATTGTGGATAACTCGGATGGTTTGCCACTGTGGATAAATCTCACCGCTTTTACGCCGGTTCCAGATTTCGCCGCTCCACTCGCCGGTGCGTTCGAGGGTCTGGAACATCTGTTGATAAAAATTCGACGAATGGCGTCCGGACTTGAACAGGCTCGGCCGTTCGCCCATCACGTCCTCTCGGCTGTAGCCGGTGATCTCCATAAAGGCCCGGTTCACATGCACGATCAGCCCCTGGGCGTCGGTGACCAGTACGCCTTCACGGGTGCAATCGAACACGGCGGCGGCCTGTTGCAGGCGTTCATGGTTTTCTTTCAAGGGTTGCTGCAATCGATGGGTGCGGGCAAAACGGGCACAGATCAGGTAAATGGCCAACGCGCTGAGGGCCACCCACACATAACCGCGCGCCTGCAACCAACGTCCTAACTGCCTCGGGTCATCGAGAAAGTTGATCAATAGGTGGTTGCTGAGCTGGAGCCACACAATGGAAACCAGCAGGTATACCAGCCCCACCCGCAGGGCACCTCGGTACGAAAACAGCATATGGTCAGTAATCCTTACCCAAAAAACAAAATCGCCCTACAAACGCTGCGGATTATAGAATAAGAAACATCCAGTCACTCCTATCTGAAAGGGCGGCTGGTTTTCTCTGTAGGCTTAGTGATAATGCGTGAGCTGTTTTTTTCTTTATCTGAGGGCCATACAGCCTATGTGGTACAACGGTTTTCTTGACCTGTCAGCCTGGCAACTGGTGGCAGTCACGCTGTTGATGACCCACGTGACCATTGTTGGGGTCACGGTCTATCTGCACCGTTATTCAGCCCATCGCTCCCTGGAGCTCAATGCCGGCCTGAAACACTTCTTCCGCTTCTGGCTGTGGCTGACCACGGCGCAGAACACCCGCGAGTGGACCGCCATCCACCGCAAGCACCACGCCAAGTGCGAAACCGTCGACGACCCGCACAGCCCGGTCATCAAGGGTTTGTCCACCGTGCTGCGCAAAGGCGCCGAGCTGTACCGCGCCGAGGCCGAGAACCCCGAGACCCTGCGCATCTACGGCAAAAACTGCCCGGACGACTGGATCGAACGCAAAATCTATACGCCATACCCGCTGCTGGGCGTGGCGATCATGGGGGTCATCGACCTGCTGCTGTTCGGCACCATTGGCATCACCATCTGGGCGATCCAGATGATGTGGATCCCGTTCTGGGCCGCCGGTGTGATCAACGGCCTTGGCCATGCGGTCGGTTATCGCAACTTTGAGTGCCGTGACGCCGCCACCAACCTGGTGCCGTGGGGCATCATTGTTGGCGGCGAAGAGCTGCACAACAACCACCACACTTACCCGAACTCGGCCAAGCTGTCGGTGAAGAAGTGGGAGTTCGACCTGGGTTGGGCGTGGATCAAAGTGTTCAGCTTCCTGCGCCTGGCCAAGGTGCAGCGCGTCGCGCCGATCGCGCACCGCGTGGAAGGCAAAGGCCACCTGGACATGGACACCGCCATGGCGATCCTCAACAACCGCTTCCAGATCATGGCCCAGTACCGCAAGTTGGTGATTGGCCCACTGGTCAAGCAGGAGCTGGAAAAGGTCGATCATTCGGTACGCCACCAGTTCCACCGCGCCAAGCGCCTGTTGTCACGTGAAACCAGCCTGCTGGATGACCGCCACCACGTGCGCATCCAGAGCATGCTCGAACACAGCCACGCGCTGACAGTGATCTACGAGAAGCGCCTGGCGCTGCAGCAGATCTGGCTGAAGACCAGCACCAATGGCCACGACATGCTGGCCGCGATCAAGGAATGGGTGCATGAGGCGGAGGCCAGCGGCATTCAGTCCCTGCGCGATTTTGCCCACCAACTGAAGACCTACTCGCTGCGCCCTGCAGCGGTCTGACACGGTCTAGTGGTGAGCGGGCTTGCTGTGGCGAGCAGGCTTGCCCTGCGTTGGGCTGCGAAGCAGCCCTGAAACCAAACACCGCGCCCTGCCTGGCAGAACGCGGTGTTTTTATTGGGGCCGCTGCGCGCCCCAACGCGGGGCAAGCCCGCTCGCCACAGTAAGCCCGCGCTCGGCATACTGGTTTCTGACGCCATTTCTTAGTCAGCCCGTTCACGGAACTTCACCGCAAATCCCCTCTCTCAAGGAACACTTCGCCATCATGGTGGCCCTTGCACTGACCGCTGCTCCATCCTGCGGCGAGCCCAGAGAGAGTTGTGCCGATGGTTCCCGAAAAGCCTTATTCAACCGATGCGCCCGTCGCTGAGCACCCACGCCCGGCTGCGGCGGCCACCCTGCTGGCGCTGATGCATGCCCAAGGTGAAGTCGAACGGCTGAGTGAGCGTGAACAACTGCTCAGTTCACTGTTGGTCAGCGTGAATGCCGTGCTGTGGGCCATCGATTGGGAAACCCGGCGTGTGTTGTACGTGAGCCCGGCCTACGAGCGGGTGTTCGGCCGATCCGCTGGTTTGTTGCTCGCCGACCACCGCGAATGGCGCAACAGCATTCACCCCGAAGACCTCGACTACGCCGAACACAGCCTGGCCCGGGTGCTGGAAGACGGCGCCGTGGAGGACCGCGAGTACCGCATCATCACCGCCGACGGGCAGATTCGCTGGCTGAGCGACAAGTGCTATATCAACCAACAAGTCGAACCCGGCAAGCCGTTGATTGTGGTGGGCATGGCCGAAGACATCACCGAAAAAAAGCACATGGAGTTGGAGCTGCACCGACTCGCCACCACTGATGTGCTGACCCAAAGCAGCAACCGCAGGCACTTTTTCGAATGCGCCAACCAGGCGTTCGACAGCGCCTGCGCCCAAAGCGCCCCGCTGGCGTTCCTGCTGCTGGACATCGATGACTTCAAAGACGTCAACGACAGCTACGGCCACCTGGAAGGCGACCAGGTGCTGCGGCGTATCGCCGAGAGCGGTCGCGGCGTGCTGCGCCGTGGCGACCTGTTCGGGCGCATTGGCGGCGAAGAGTTCGCTGCGGTACTGCCTGGCTGTGCGCCGCACATGGCGTTGCAGGTAGCCGAACGGCTCGGCAAGGAAATCCAGGCCCTGAGTTTCAGCTATGAAGGCCGGGAGTTTACCGTGACCGTCAGCCAAGGCCTGGCCAACCTGCGTGAAGACGACTCAACCCTGGACAGCCTTTTCGCACGGGCCGATGCCGCCATGTACGAGGCCAAGCGCCAAGGCAAAAACCGCGTCATAGAGGGCTAGAACTCGATCAACCAATGGGAACCGGCCTGGTTGGGAGCTGGCTTGTGTGGGAGCTGGCTTGCCTGCGATGCCGGCACCTCGGTCTATCAGGGGTACCGAGTTGATGCTATCGCGGGCAAGCCCGGCTCCCACACAAGCCCGCTCCCAGACCTGAACTTCGTTGCCCGCTAGGTTTTGCGCACCCGCGTCAGCTCCGACAAGCCCACCTTGAGTAACCTGGCCGTCTTGCTCTTGGCCAGCGCTTCCAACCCTTCATGCTCGGTCAGACGCGCCATTTGCGCCGCCAGGTTCACCACCAGCGCGTCGCGCGAATACACCCCACCCTCGAGTGAATAGGTCGCCGCAATCAACTGCCGCAACTCCAGCGGCAAGCGCCAGCGCGTGCGCAACGCCGAGCCATAGGCGGCGCCAAAGGTGTCGAGGGACTCACCGATTGCCTCGTCATCCAGCGCCCCGCCACCCAGGCGCCAGTCTTCCAGGCAGCGTAACAACGCCAAGTCACCCAGCCGATGCAGAATGCCCGCGCAGTAGCAACGTTCGTGGTCCAGTTCGAGCATGCGCGCCAGGCGGCGGCCGTAGTCGGCGGTGTCCTGGGACAGCTGCCAGTGGCGCTCGGCGTAGGCCACCAACGCCGGGTCACCCAGCACCACGTTGTGCTTGAGCGCCAGGCCCAGGATCAGGTTCATGCTCTGCCCGGCGGCGAGCTTTTGCAGTGCAGCGGCCAGGGTCTGTACCGGCGTGCCGTGATGGCCGGCGCTGTTGGCGGCGGCGATCAGCACAGCGGTGATTTGCGGGTCGGTTTTTACCTGATCTTCCAGTTGCTTGAGGTCCAGGCCGTCCGGCGCCAGGCTGTGTTGCACGGCGGCTTTCACATCGACCCGCAGCGGCGCACCATCACAGACGTCGCGGCGGCGTTCCAGGAACACTGGCAAGGCCATACCGGGCGCCAGCGGCGGTATCTCGCAATACACACTTTCGCCTTCATCGAGCAGCAGGTCTTGCAGGCGCTGGGTCAGGCCTTCCATGTTCAGGGGTTTGGTCAGATACGCCGTGGGCGCCAGGGGCAAGGCTTCGCGCACGCTGGCGCTGTCATTGCGACTGCTCAGCAGAATAAACGGCAGCGAACGGCGCTTCTGGCGCACGCTGCGCAGCAGGCTCAGGCCATCGACGCCCGGCAGCTCCCAATCCGCCAGGATCAGGTCATAGGTTTTGTCTCGCAACAGCGTGGCCGCTTCCTGGCCATCGGCACACACATCCAGCCGCGCGTCGCAGCGCACATTCAACAACACTTGCTTGAGCAGGTCCCGCGACCAAGGGTCCGCCTCGGCAATTAACACGCGGGGTACAGCGGGTAAATCAACAGCAGTCATCCAGCACGCTCCATCGGCAATACTTGCACCTTAGACAATCACGCCGCCTGCGTACAATGAACATGGCCTGAATGTGCTGCAGCGGGCACAAAAAAACCCGCCGAGGCGGGTTTTTTCTGTCGATCAAGTCAGCCTCCGCTTACAGCTCGGAGAAGCACTCTTCGATGATCGCCAAGCCTTTGTCCAACTGCTCGTCCGGCGAGGTCAGCGGGACCAGTACGCGCAACACGTTGCCGTAAGTGCCGCAAGACAGCAGGATCAGGCCCTTGTCACGCGCCTTGGCCACCACGGAAGCTACGGCAGCGGCGTTTGGCTTGTGGCTGTCGCCATCTTCGAACAGCTCAACCGCGATCATCGCGCCCAGGGCACGCACTTCGCCGATCACCGGGTACTTGGCTTGAATGGCTTTGAGGCCCGTCACCAAGCGCTCGCCAACCGCCTTGCAGCGGTCCAGCAGGTGCTCTTCTTCGAACACTTCCATCACCGCCAGCGCAGCAGCGCAAGCAATCGGGCTACCGGCATAAGTGCCGCCCAGGCCGCCTGGCGCAATGGCGTCCATGTATTCAGCCTTGCCGCACACACCGGCCAGCGGGAAGCCGCCAGCGATGGATTTGGCGAAGGTGGTCAGGTCGGCAGCCACGCCCATCTGTTCCATGGCGAAGAACGTACCGGTACGCCCGGCACCGGTTTGCACTTCGTCGGCGATCAGCAGGATGCCGTGCTTGTCGCACAGTTCGCGCAGGCGCTTCATGAAGGATTTAGGCGCGACGTAGAAACCGCCTTCGCCCTGCACCGGCTCGATGATGATGGCAGCGATATCACGCGGCTCGGCATCGTTTTTGAAGATGCGTTCGATGCTGGCGATAGCGTCATCATCGCTCACGCCGTGCAGTTCGTTCGGGAACAGTGCGCGGAACACCCCGCCTGGCATCAGGCCCATGCCGGCCGAGTACGGCACGACTTTACCAGTGAGGCCCAAGGTCATCATGGTGCGGCCGTGGTAAGCGCCGGTAAACGCGATTACGCCAGCACGGCCAGTGGCGGCGCGGGCGATTTTCACGGCGTTTTCGACCGCTTCGGAACCGGTGGTGACCAGCAGGGTTTTCTTGGCGAAATCACCTGGCACCTTGGCGTTGATCTTTTCGCACAGCTCCACGTAAGGCTCGTAAGCCAGCACCTGGAAGCAGGTGTGAGTCAGCTTGTTCAGTTGCTCGGTCACGGCGGCGATGATTTTCGGGTGCACGTGGCCGGTGTTCAGCACGGCGATACCGCCAGCGAAGTCGATGAACTCGCGACCTTCAACGTCGGTCACGGTGGCGTTCTTCGCGGATTCGGCGAAGATCGGGTGAATCTGGCCAACACCGCGCGGTACAGCGGCTTCGCGGCGTTTCATCAGGGATGCGTTGGTCTTGCTCATAAAGTCCTCATTCGCCACTCATCGGGTGGCGTGGTCCAAGGAATACGTGGCGGGGAGGCAACTACGGCAGCATGCGATGATCGACTGCCACAGCTTTCCCGGCCACTACGAATAACGTCTTCAAACACGCAAAGGGTCAGCGCTCTCGTGCCCTCTGCGTTTACTGCAATCCCGTGCCGAGCTTAGATGCCCAGGCAGAGGTATTTGATTTCCAGGTAATCCTCGATCCCGTACTTGGAGCCTTCACGGCCCAGGCCCGAAGCCTTGATGCCGCCGAACGGCGCCACTTCGTTGGAGATCAACCCGGTGTTGACGCCAACCATGCCGTATTCCAGGGCTTCGGCCACACGGAACACACGGCCCAGGTCGCGCGCGTAGAAGTAGGAAGCCAGGCCGAACTCGGTGTCATTGGACATCGCGATCACTTCGGCTTCGTCTTTGAAGCGGAACAGCGGCGCCAGTGGGCCGAAGGTTTCTTCCTTGGCAACAGCAGCGTCTTTGGGCACGTTGACCAGAATGGTCGGCTCAAAGAAGTTGCCTTCCATCACCTTGCCACCGGCCAACAGCTTGGCACCTTTGCTCAGGGCATCGGCGATGTGCTCCTGAACCTTGGCCACGGCTTTTTCGTCGATCAGCGGGCCAGTGGTGGTGCCTTCTTCCAGACCGTTACCGATCTTGAGTTTGGCCACGGCCACTTTGAGTTTTTCGGCGAACGCGTCGTACACCGAATCCTGGATGTACAGGCGGTTGGCACACACGCAGGTCTGGCCGTTGTTGCGGTACTTGGAGATGATCGCGCCTTCGACGGCCTTATCGAGGTCGGCGTCGTCGAACACGATAAACGGCGCGTTGCCGCCCAGCTCCAGCGAGACTTTCTTGATGTCCTTGGCGCATTCGGCCATCAGCTGGCGACCGATTTCGGTGGAGCCGGTGAAGGACAATTTACGCACGATCGGGTTGCTGGTCAGCTCGCTGCCGATATCACCGGCGCTGCCGGAAACCACGCTGAACACGCCTTTTGGAATGCCCGCGCGCTGGGCCAGTTCAGCCAGGGCGAACGCCGAGTACGGGGTTTGCGAGGCCGGCTTGAGCACCATGGTGCAACCGGCGGCCAGCGCTGGGCCGGCTTTACGGGTGATCATCGCGGCCGGGAAGTTCCACGGCGTGATGGCCGCGGTAACGCCGATCGGTTGTTTGATCACGATCAGGCGCTTGTCCGGCTGGTGGCCAGGAATCACATCACCGTAGATGCGCTTGGCCTCTTCGGCGAACCACTCGATAAACGAAGCGGCGTAGACGATTTCGCCTTTGGCTTCGGCCAGCGGCTTGCCCTGCTCCAGGGTCATCAGGCGCGCCAGGTCGTCCTGGTTCTCGATGATCAGCTCAAACCAGCGACGCAGCTTGTTGGCGCGGTCCTTGGCGGTGAGTGCACGCCAGGCCGGCAGGGCCTTGTCGGCGGCTTCGATGGCGCGGCGGGTTTCAGCCGCGCCCATCTTCGGCACGGTGCCGAGAATTTCGCCCGTGGCCGGGTTGTTGACCTTGATGGTTTGACCGTTGTCCGCATCGACCCAAGCGCCATCGATAAAGGCTTGTTGGCGGAACAACTGGGTATCTTTGAGCTGCATGTCGGCTTTCCTTAACAGCACCGCGCGCACGCGGAGCGAATTAGAGTTGTTGAAAGGCGCCTTGTGGGCTGCCGTCAGGGAAATCAGCCCCAGCACGCGAGATAAGTGAAATAGCGCACGGGAGACAGAGCGTTTGAAATCTCAAACGAATCCTAGGATCAATGGGGGTACAGGGCAATAGTCTGTTCGAAAAAAAGAACGAAAACGGCGCATTTGATGCATCTTTCAGATCAAGCGCACAAACGACAACAGCCCCGGTGCCTTGTGGGCGCCGGGGCTGTTGGGCCTTGCAACTTACGGTTGGAACGACTTGAGCACGGCCAACAGGCTGGTCAAGTTGTCGGCCACGCCACCTTGGGCGACTTTTTCGGTGGCCGCAGCGCCAGCGGTGGTGTCGACGCTGTAGATCTGCATCACGCCTTGGTTGGTGGCGGCCTGGGCCAGGGTGTTTTGTTGCTGTTGGGCCGAGACCGAGTTCTGGAACAGGATCGCCGTGGCCTGGCCCATGGATTGATAGATCGTGCTCATGGCCATCGCTGGCGATTCGGCAACGACCTTGACGTTGGTCTGGGTGACGGCATCGGTGATTTGCGGGCTGACTGTGCTCATGGTTGAAACTCCTGGTGTGAGAAAGAACAACATCCGTTATCGCTGAGTGCTTAAGGCTGGAAGGACTTGAGCACAGTCAACAGGCTGGTGAGGTTATCCGAGACGCCGCCTTGGGCGACTTTTTCGGTGGCCGCCGCACCGGCGGTGGTATCGACGCTGTAGATCTGCATGACGCCCTGGTTGGTGGCCGCCTGGGCCAGGGTGTTTTGCTGCTGCTGGGCCGACACAGCGTTCTGGAACAGAATCGCCGTGGCCTGCGCCATGGATTGATAGATAGTGCTCATCGCCATCGCCGGCGATTCGGCCACCACTTTGACGTTGGTCTGGGTGACCGCGTCGGTAATTTGCTCGTTAACAAATGCCATGATCAATTTCCTTATAGGGGTACACGGTGCATTCCGTGTTCATGAATGAACGTTGCCAAACAGGCGCTGTGAAACGCGCGAGCTCAAGGTTTCGCAGTTGGGCCCAGCGCCGCTTCAATCTGCGTAATCAAACCCTGGATCAGGGCCTGCACTTCCTTGCGTTGCGCGTCCTTGTCCGGGGCCGCGCCGTCCAACACTTGGCGTAGCGCCGCCTCACGCTGCTCGGCGGCAGCCTTGAGCGCTTGCTCATTGGCCTTGGACTGCTCAAGCACCTGGCTGGCGCGCTTGAGGGTTTCGTCGACGATGGCCTGGGGCGTTCCGGCGAAGATCTGCGGGTTGCGCAGCATCGCTTCCAGCCGCAGGCGATCATCGCTGGACAGCACTGAGGGTGTGGCTGGGTGAGCCATGACGGCCTCCTTGGGTACTACGTTGCTGGCTGAAGGGCCGCTAAAGCCGCACCTCGACGTTGTCCTGCCAGAAGCCCGAGAAGTAGAAATACGCCGAGGCATCACAGAACGTCGCCAACTCCGCAGGGGTAATGGCGCTGGGTTGGCTGCCGAAAATCGCCGGCGGCGGCGGCAGCAGGTTGGCCGAGTTATAGAGGTTGCCGACTTCATAGCAGTTGGCCGCGAACTGGGAACAGAACGAGCTGCTGCCAATCGCCACCGACTCGTTGATGCGCTCGACCAGGCTGGTGTTGGAGGCCCAGCGCCGGAATGCAGAAATCATCGCGTTCCACACGCTGTAACGGCCATGGATATCGCCGCTGATCTTGTCGAAGTAGAACTGCTTGGCCGCCACGACTGCCGCCTCGCCCAACTCACTGCTCACGCAAGAGAAGACCATCGCCGAACGCGGGGGCTTTTCAAGGCTGAGGTCAGTCAGCGACAGCCCCTCACCCACGCTTTCAATCACCTGGGTGTCGCTCACCGCAATCGCCGGATGAACCACATTCAGGAACGTCGTGTCCTGGGAAAACACCTTGGCCTTGACCAACTGGCCCGCGCGAATGAACGCGCGCGTCGCGCTGTCATCTTCTTGCTTCACCGAAAAAATAATATCTCCAGGCTGCATGATGTCGCTCCTCACTTAAGAAAAGTTGCTTTCAAGTTGCTGTTGCACCGTTCCAGAAGAACCCTGGAACGTTGTGCTCGGTTCAGGCCGCTGGCGCAGCCCGGTTGGCCAAGGTGTCGGCGTACTTGGCGATGCTCTGGTCGATCTTGTCGATGGCCACGCTGGCGGCTTCGGCTTCCATGGCACCCGCGGCGGCGGCCACGGCGGCAGCGGCGCCCACCAGCAAGTCGGTGGCCAAGGCACCCAAGGCGTCTTCGGCAGCGGCCGGCAGGTTGTCCTTGACGATGTTCTCGGTCATTTGCTGGAGCAGCACGGCCTGGGCTGCCAGGGCGATCTTGCTGACCCCGTCGAAATACCCCGCCGCCGCCTGCGCCACCAGGCCGGCCGCCTGGCTGATCATCATGTCGGCCGGCACCGCAATCTGCGCCGGCGCATAGGCAAAGTTCTGCGAGTTGGTGAACTGCACCGCCTGCACGATCTGGCTGTTGAGGGCCGCGGTGCTGTCGGGCGACGGCGTGCTCGCCTGGTTGAGCAGGTGCTCGTTCATGCGCGCCATGATCGAGCGCGAGGCCGGTGCGGCGGGTGCCGGCGCAGGTGGGTCGGCGGCGGGCGTTGCTTGCGGGGCGGCGGGTTTCTTTCTACTGAACCACGACATAATCGATCTCCCGAGGGCTTAGCCCTTCTCGCCAATCTGCATGATCAGCGCCACGGCCTTGGAGATCACCGCATTCGAAATCTGGTTCATCGCCTGTTGGCTGTTGACCGCGTTCTGCAACGACAGGCCCGCCGCACTGCTCGCCACCTGATACAGCGACGCGATGGCCTGGGCCGGTGCTTCTGCCACCACTTTGACGTTGGTTTGGGTGACCGCGTCGGTGATCTGGCTGTTGACCTCTGTCATACATCTCTCCTTGATGGCATTCACCCAGGGTTGGGCGTGGGTAGTGGCGGCAGGACGCGCTCATACAACTAGAACGCCCCGCGCCGGCGTGTGTGAATCAAATTCAGCGCAAGGCGTTGCGCAGCAGTTGCACACGCTTGCGCACAAGTGGCAGCGTGACCTGCAACGCGGCAGCGATCTGCGGATACGGCAGGTCATCCACAAAGCGCATCTCAAACAAGCGCTGCTGCAACACCGGCAACCGCGCCACCTGCGCCTCGATCAGCTCCAGGCGCTCGTAACACTCCACCCGCTCCAGCACCGAAGCGCAGGGCGCGGCGAGCGCGGCCAGGTGATCGTGCTCAAGGTCCACCGAATCATCGAGCAGCCGCTCCTCGCGCTTGCTGCGTCGCAAGCTGTCGAGAAACACGTGGTCGAGTACCAGAAACAGAAACCCCTGAGGGTCGCGAATGCGCTCCGGCGAGCGCCGAAAGAACAGCAGGGCCTTGATCGCCGTGGCCGACAACCATTCCTGGCCCTGATCCAGATTGCCCTTGGCCCGCCGCAACGCGCGCCGCTTGAGTTCGCCCTGCACGGCGCGCCAACTCGCTTCGAACAAACGGTCCTCGGCGGCCCATTGATCCTTGAACTGAACAGTCATCCCCATCGCCAGCACTCCTGTGCATCCTTGATGAAGGGCCAGTCTGCAAGCGCGGGACAGGGGTGCGCTGTTACCTGCGGAACACTGCAACGACTAATTCAAGGCAAAGGCCTTGCGCCGCAAATGCTCGAGATCGTTGATCACCATGCGCTCCAGATTGCCGCTGATCAGCCCACTGCGGCGCCACAATTGCAGCTGCACATTGAGCTTGGGACGGCTGGTGTTAAGCATCGACGCCAACACCCCCTGGCTGGCGGGCAAAGAGACACTCGGCATGGCCAGCGCCAGGTCGATATCGCCCAGGTTGGCCAACAGAAACCGCGCCAACCGCGACTCCAACCGATGCAGGCACACCAACTCCAGCAACTCGATGGCCTGCAGCAAGCGCAGCATCATCAGCATCAACAAGCGCCGCAAAAACACCGGCTCCTCAAACAGCACACCAAAATGCCGGCTACCCAGTTGCAACAGCCGCGTGGGGCCACTGGCAAAGGTGGAAGACTCGCGCCCATGATCCTTGATCAACGCCGTCTCCCCCACCACCTGCCCGGCCCCGGTACTGCCGATAATCTGCTCCCGGCCGTCCGGCCCATGCACCACCGAATAAATCCGCCCCTCAACCACCAAAGCAATAAATTCGAGGCTGTCGTCCTTGAAATACAGCAGTTCACGATCATCCAGCAGGCGCTCCACCATATGGGTGGCAACGTAGCGCAAGAGGTGCTCCGGCATACCTCGAAACAAATCGGAGCGGGCCAACAGGGTTTGTCTCAACGGGAGATCGAGCATCACGGTTCCTTTGGAATGCATGCGTTCACCTGGGGAATTGCGGCTTGGAAGCGGCTTAAAGCCACAAGAGCAAAGCAAACAAAGGGACGTGCGGCGCGGGGAGTTGTGAATGAGAGTGGCGATTAGCCATTTTGGGTGGGAAACGGCCGACAGTTACCGGCTAAAACGCTGGAATGGACGCATCAGGGCGACATGGGTATGATGTCGCCCGCACAAGCATCCGTAGCTCAGCTGGATAGAGTACTGCCCTCCGAAGGCAGGGGTCGTGGGTTCGAATCCCGCCGGGTGCACCATATAGCTGTTTAGACCTGTCTCAGACAGTCTACGAATCACCTCAAGAAGCCCGCCTAGTGCGGGCTTTCTTGTTTCTGGCTATCTCTCCTTGCCTCTCCCTATATCTTCCCTTCGTGTACCCCTTCATGTACCTTTTAAAATAATTGAAACTGAGGGGTACAAGAAACATGAAGCGCAGCGAGATAAAACGCCGCCCTTTAGCCGACACCGTGCTAGCCACCCTGGAGCCTGAAGCCAAGGAATACCGGGAGCTGGACGGAAACGCTCTGTATCTGCGAGTGCGCCCAGACGGTAACAAGTCTTGGCAATTGCGCTACAAGAAGCCAGACGGCAAGTGGTCATGGCTTGGCTTGGGCGGCTATGGCACGGGCGACCACCAGTTATCCGGCTCACAGGCCCGACAGAAGGCGGCTGTGCTGAGAGAGGACGCCGCCAAGGGCGGAGACCCCCTTGCCACCAAGCGAGCCAGAAAGACCGCAGAGGCTGAAGCCTCTAGCCAGACCTTCGAAGCGCTGGCGCGGGAATGGTACGCTTCCAAGCGCTTGAGCTGGACTGCCGGTACCGCCGTGCGAATGATTGGCGCGCTCGAACTTCACGTCTTCCCGGTATTCGGTAAGCGTATCTATCGTGAGATCCTGCCCATGGAGTGGATGGAGTTCCTACGTTCCATGGAACAAAAGGGCATCATTGAACAGACCAGCCGCGTACGCGGCATGTGCCGGGAGATTTACGACCTGGCCCGAGTAACAGGCCGAGCCACTCACAACCCTTTGGAGGGGCTGCATAAATTCCTGCTAACCAAGCCGGCCGAGAACTATGCCCATGTATCCCTTGAAGAGCTTCCGGCTCTCTTACGCGCAATCAGGGCATACGGAACCGCTGACGTGCGGATCGGCTTGCACCTACTTTCCATGCTCGCCTGTCGACCTTCTGAACTGCGCGAAGCTCGATGGTCGGAATTCAATCTAAATAAAGCTCTGTGGTCGATCCCGGCCGAGCGCATGAAACGCCGACGCGAACACCTGGTGCCGCTGCCAATCCAGGCAGTCGAGCTTCTGCGAAATCTGCAGGTGCTCACTGGTGCCTACCCGATGTTGTTCCCTGGTCGAAGCGACACCACTAAGCCCCGCAGCAACACGGTCTTTCTGATGGCTCTACGTCGCCTCGGCTACGAAGGCCGCCAGACCGGGCACGGTTTCCGTCATATCGCCTCGACAATTCTGAACGAGCACGGGTTTGACGAAAACCACATCGAGGCGCAGCTGTCGCATATCAAGCAAGGCATAGCGGGTGTTTACAACAAAGCTCAGTACCTGGCCCAGCGCGCCACAATGATGCAATGGTATGCCGACCATCTAGACACCTTAGCCAAGGGTAATGTCGTGTCGATCAAGCGTGCCTGATGCGGGCCTTCCATTGCCTGCATAGACAGATATAGACTGGATGCCATTACTGTTCAAATAGCCAGTACTCGAACAAGCGACGGTTTTGGCTGGCCTAGCCCAACGGGGTGAAAAGCGGACTTCCCATCCGCCTGGTCAGCCGTTCTATTACATTTGGGAGCTTCTGGAAGAAGGTTTATTGTGAGCGCTGACAAAGAGTTTGACGCAATAACGGATGAAGTGCCCTACCTGGAAATATATCGTCTGCGTGGCCTGCAGGCGCGCGCGAAGCTCATGCTTGATCGCCGATCCGAGAGCGAAATTAGAGTGGCGTCATCAACCATCGAGTGGCTTGTAAACGAGTATTTTTACACACAGCAAGAGGCTTGGATTCGGCGTCAAATAGAAAACGGCGGTGCAGTCCTGCGCCATCTGCGTTCCGAGGATCGAACCGAACACGGCCTAAGAGAGCTGGTTGAGGAGCGTCGTAGCGGAATCGATCCAGACGAGCTTGACTTCCCGTCGGAGGAGAATACCGAGCCGCTTGAAGCGTTGGAGGATGCGCTAAAAGAATTCGATCTTGATGACCAAGACTTCCCAGACGCAAAGTTTTATGAATATGTCGCAGTGTTGGCGCTGACGCTGATAACCCGTGCTGTTCAGACATATCAAGGTGAGGACTGGCCTACTGTTTTATGGGTTGGCCAGCCCATGTCGCGCATGACGGTGCTCGGCAACGAAGCGGTCGATATTATGGAAATCGTTTGTAGAGCAGAGCAGTTACAGGACAGTCTCGAGGTTCGGAAGAGGATCAAATTCTTCCTGCTCGACAATGAAAAAGGAATTCCCGAACGCATTGAAGAGCTCGCGAAGCAAAAGGTTTCGCTAGCAGCGAGCCTAGCTGCCAGCGCTCGCCACAAGGAAACCAGCCAGAGTAAATTTAAAGCCTTACTTTGCTGGAGGTCTACAGGGTCGAATTTCAGTAGCCGGGCAGCGTTCGCCCGAAACAAACACAAAGACTACGGTGTCACCGAAAGAACGCTCTATGGGTGGGTCGCGGATCACGAGCGACGAAAAGTCTAGCCGCCCTTACACTCTGCGCGCATACAGTACGGTATCCGCGCTAACTGTACAGTCTGCGCGCAGGCTGGTCTGTCGCTTCCATTGCTGGGCAATCAACCTATATCCCGTCGCCATAAACAACGGGATACAGACATGAGCAATATCAGCCCAATTCAAGGCACCGCCACTCCCCAGTTCGACCCTACCTATACAATCATTCGCTTTCCCGAGGTCGAGGCCATCACTGGCCTGGCCCGTGCCACCGTCTACAAACGTCTCAAAGACGACCCAACGTTCCCCCGCCCTGTGCCGCTGAGCAACAGCAAGTCGCGCGGTTCCCCAGTTGGCTTTGTGCTGGCCGAGGTCCACGCCTGGGTGCGCCAGCGCATCGCGTTGCGCGGGGTAGCCGCCTAATGAACAAAAAAAAGGCCGACCAACAGGCCAGCCACAAAAATACTCACGTCGAGAATCCCAGCGGAACGGCACAGCGCGCTCGCCTTTTGGAGCGCCTGCAAGCTGGCCCGATTGATACCTTTACCGCCATCCGCGAACTGAACATCGTTCGCCCTGGCGCCCGCATCAATGAACTGCGCGGCCTAGGCCACAAGATCCTGACTCACCGGCTCACCCTGACCGACGATCAAGGGCGCACTCACCAGGGCATGGCGCTCTACTATCTCAGCACCAACCCGCCGGCGGGGGTGACAGCATGAGCGCCCGCATCATCCCCTTTGACTATGAAGGCCAGGCAGTGCGCTTCAATGGTGATGGCTGGCTCCATGCGACAGAGATAGCGGAGCGCTTTGGCAAAGAACCTGCGCAATGGTTACGCCTCGACTCGACCAAGGAATACATCGAGCGGCTGTCTGAGCGGATGGAAAAAAGTAATGTGGGGAAATCACACATTACTCTGGTGAAGACCCGGCGTGGCAACACCTCCACCAGCGGCACCTGGCTGCACCCAAAGCTGGCAGTGAAGTTCGCCCGCTGGCTCGCTGTGGAATTTGAGATCTGGTGCGACGAGCAGATCGACGCTCTGGTACGTGGTGGCCAGGCCAAATGGCAACAGGCTCGACAGCAATCGGCCGTCGGCTATCGCGGCCTGTGTGATGCGCTGGTAATCGCTTATGAAGAGAACGGTAAAACTCCCCAGCGCCACCACTTCATCAATGAAGCCAAGCTAATCAACCAGGTAATCACCGGACAATTCGCCGGCCGCAATCGCGACGAACTCAGCGCCCATGAGCTGGTGCTGGTCACCTTGATCGAGATCCGCGACGTGCTGCTGATTGGCCAGGGAAAAGACTTCGCAGCCCGCAAAGCATCCCTACTGCGCTACGTCCAAAGCCTTACGGCCAAGCACCTTAGGAGTGGTGCCGCATGACAGCTATGCTCATGATCAGCGATAAACGGTCGATAGCTTTGGTTGCACGCGCCGTAAGTGATCGGTATGGTTCGCCCCAAGTCATGGCAAAATCCATGATCGGGTGTAGGAACCCAACAGAAAACTTGGCGCACAGGCGCCCCCATTACGATTGCTGGCGTCTTTTTTTACGCCCGCAGTTAAGTGTTATGGCGGCCGTGTGTGGGCAGGCTTCGGCCTGGCCGGGTTCCAAGTTTCCCGGTATTCCTACCCCACGCACGGCTGCCACCCAATCCCGTAGGAAGGACCGTGGCAGTTCCAAAATTCAACTTGGAGCGCCACCTATGTCCGCCCTCATTCCGTCCGCAATTCGCGCATTTGCTCACCGCCGCATGGCCCTGAGCGCCCTCCGCGCAAACTCCAGCCTCGCAACCCGCCTCAAGCGTTACTCGCACCACATGAGCATTGCCCGCTCCCTAGAGTCTGCCGGGGGTGTGCAATGAATACTCCCGCCCGCACCATCCAAGAGATTGCCCACGACACGCTTGAGGATCTCGAAAGCGCCCAGATCGCCCTGCGCAAGGTTGAGGCCGTTCTCTATGCCGCATTGGCAGACAAGGGCACAAGTCAGCACGTCCGCAATCTGGTAGATGTCGCGTGGAACCTGGCCGCTGACGGCGCCAACACCGCCGACTGCAACCGCGAGGCAATTTCCGCCGCTCTGTCCGGGTGCGCTGGCCTGAACGCCGGGGGGGAGCTATGAGCCGCTCCTACAAGGAAATAGCCGAGACCGGCGTCCAGGATCTGTACGAAGTGACCAGTGCGCTCGAGAGCGTGCGCGCAATCTTCACGCTGATGCTTGAGACCTTCCCCGAAGACAGCACGCCTCACGCCTTCGCGCAGTTGGGCACTATCGAGATAACCGACTGGAACACCAAGGTTTACCAGTGGTGTGAGTGCATGGAAAACGAGCTGGATGATGCGAACGCCGAGGCGCAGAACGCAGCGCCGTTGCCGCACTACCTGCTGGACCAGCGCAGTAACGAGGTGGCCGAGGCGATTTCTGCCGAGCGCACACACGCTACCCGCTGGTGGACGCACTTGAACGAGATGCGGCGCCGCAAGGAACTGCCTGACTGGGTGGCGGCGGGCGTCGGCACGCATGATGAACACGATCTGATGCTGGAAAGCCGGAAGGCCGTCAATCAGGCCCTATTCGGATCGGACGACCTGGGCGGCGCTCAGCAATACCGCGAGGTCGCCCTATGAGCCAGCACATGCGCTCACATTCGATCCTTTTTATCAGCCCCACATTTTGTCCAAAGCCACCGCGTACTCACGCGAAGCGCCGACGCCCTGACCTAAGAGGTTAAGCATGAAAATTCAAAACGGCGCACCTGCGTCGACGGGATCGGCTTGCCAGAAAAAAGCCACCGAGCTGTTTTACGTCACGCATCCGAAGGTTCGCAAGGCATTGCTGGGACCGTTCTTGACCGAGGCCGACGCTGAGTGTGGGCGCGTTGTTATGCGTAGTGCTGACGCTCAGGTGACGGCCTGCCTGGTTGACGCAATTGACGACATTACCCGCTGGCACGGCGTGAACAACGGTCAGGTCTGCCGAGCCTTTGCTCGTGCGGATCACCGGGAGGTCGGCCATGGGTAACGTGACCCCAATCAAGCGCAAGGGCAGCAGCGTGCCGCCCACCACGGGCGCTCACATCGACAGCACCAGCTATGCCCTGCTGGTGGAAACCCTAGTCGGCTTCCTGGAGCTGCGCATCTCGGAAGGCGACCAAGGCCGCCAATGCAATGAGCTGGAACGTCTGACTCAGAAACTGGAGAGCTTGGCCAAGCGGTTTACCCCGCCCAAGGGGGCCGCATGACAGACGTGACGATCCTATTCCGTGATGCGCTCCAGGCCGTCTATGGCCCGCTCGACTGGCTACCCGTAGACGACGGAATCATTCACCGCTTCCACGTCCCTGGCGACAAGGCCGGCTCCTTCAATGGCTGGTACACGTTGTTTGCTGACGGCATCGCATCCGGCGCGTTCGGCAGTTGGAAAGCCGGCGGCGCCAGTACCTGGTGTAGTCGCGAACCGGTGGACGCCCGCGAAGCGGCCCAGATCCGCGAGCGAGTTGACCAAGCCCGGCGCCAGCGCGAAGCCGAGCAACACCAGCGCCAGCAGCAGGCCGCCGAGAAGGCCAACCACTGGTGGCGCAATGCGCGCCGCGCCTCACCCGACCACCCGTATCTGGTAGCCAAGGCGGTTCGATCCTACGGCCTGCGCCAGCGTGGCAATGACCTGCTGATCCCGCTGTACCTGGATGGGCACTTGGTCAACCTGCAACGAATTGGACCGGACGGCGACAAGCGCTTCCTTTTCGGCGGGCGGATCAAGGGCACCTATTCGCCGCTGGGCATCATCGAGCCAGGTTCTGTGCTTTGCATCTGCGAAGGGTGGGCGACGGCCGCCAGCCTCCACCAGCACGGCGGCTACGTCGTTGCCGCTGCCATGAACGCGGGCAACTTGATCCCGGCAGCGATGGCCCTTCGCGCTCGATACCCGGGCCAACCAATCGTCATCGCCGGCGACGACGACCGGCTCACCGATGGCAACCCGGGACGCGCAGCGGCAAACGCAGCGGCGGCGGCCGTGGGTGGCCAAGTGGCTTTCCCCGAGTGGCCCGAAGGCGCCCCCGATGACCTCACCGACTTCAACGACCTCGCCAATTGGAAACTCGCCCATGTCCAAGCCTGACACAAACGTGATCAACCTTCGGCCGGACGCCGCGACCATTGCGCCAGATCGCCCCTGCTGGGCGGTGTATGAGCATTGGGTGATTAATGAGAAGGGCCGCAAGCTGCGCCCGGGCGTCTATTGGCATAGTTTCAAGCGCGCCGCCGCTGATCAGGACGATGCCGAGGGCGATACAGGCGACCGGCCTATCACCGATGAGTGGATCTCCAGCCCCGTCACCGTCGTCGCCCGCACCACCAACAGCGACGATGGCAGCGAAGGCCGGTTGTTGCGCCTGGTCACAGAGGGCGGCATCAAAGAATGGATCATCGCCATGGAGGTGTTCGGCGGCAGTGGCGAGGACGCCAGGCGCGCCTTGTTCGGGATGGGCGTCATTATCGCCCTCAAGAAACGCGGCACGTTCATGGAGTACCTGCTCGACCAGCATCCTGTAGAAGTGTTTGCCACCACCAGCCGGCCGGGCTGGCATGAGTCGGGCGCGTTCGTGCTGCCTGGGCGAACCATCGGCAGCGCCAATGTGCGGTACCAGGCCAGCAATAAGGCTCAGGTACTTTTCAGCCGGCGCGGCGAGCTGGCGCTCTGGCAATCGGAGGTGGCCGCCAAGTGCGCGGGCAATCCGATACTGACTCTGGCGATCGGCTGCTCGCTGGCGGGCCCATTGCTGAGTTTGGTGGGCGTGCTGGGCGGTGGTGTTCACCTTGTGGGCGATAGCTCGAGCGGTAAGTCGCTGGCGCAACTGATCGGATCGTCGGTATGGGGTGACCCGGGCGTGTTCGCCGCCAGTTGGGACATGACAAAGGGCGGCCTGGAGATCGAGGCATCGAGCCGCAATGACACCATCCTGCCCTTGGATGAGATCAAGCGCGCCGACCCCAAGCGCGTACAGGAAATGGCGTATTCCCTCGCCAACGGCCAGGGCAAAGGCACCATGACCCGCGAGCGCGAAGGCCGCGCCAAATTGAGCTGGCGCCTGCTGACACTCTCCAGCGGCGAGCGCTCACTCTCTGAACACGCGGCCATATCCGGCAATGCTGCACACGCTGGCGCCGAGTTGCGCATGGTCGACGTGAACGCCGGCACCCGGACACACCGGGCCTTTGACGAATTGCACGGGCTTGAGGGAGCGGACTTTCACCGACAACTCACCGTGGCCGTCGGCGCCCACCATGGCCACCTTGGACCAGCTTTTGTCGAGAAGCTGCTCGAAAGCGACGACCGCACGGGCCTACTGGAAGACTTCGCTGGGGTACGCGCCAGCTTTGTGGAAGACAACGCCCAGGCCGGCCGCGTAGCTGACCGGTTTGCGGTAATCGCACTGGCCGGTGAAATGGCAATCGCGTATGGACTGCTGCCTTGGGTGCCAGGTACCGCCATCGCCGACTGCCGTTTGCTGTACGGCGAATGGCTCAGCAGGGTAGGCAGCGGCAACGCGGAAGACCGGCAGATCCTGGCCGGCATCCTGGACTTTATCGACCGCCACGGTAGCAGCCGCTTTTCAGATGTCGACGATCAAACGCCTGACACCAAGGTTTTCAACCGGGCCGGTTACTGGGAGCTGGTGGGCACCAACCGCCTGTACCTGTTCAACAAGCCGGCGCTCATCGAGGCGGCGCACGGCTATGGCCTGTCTCGCATCATCAAGGCTCTGGAGAGCGCTAACGTCCTCGCACGCCGTGACAACGAGCGTAAAACCAAAAACTACCGACTCCCTGGTGGTGGCCAGGCTCGTCTCTACGTGATCGATCCGGACATCATGGATCGTGAAAGCGGTGGCGTATGAACGTCACTCAAAGACCAGCAATCCAGATTGCCCAAGTTCACAGGAACCTAGAATCACTGGCAACAGTGGCAACACCGGCAACGGCCTTGTGGGGCGTGGCTTACAGCCGTTGCCACTCTATAAAAAAAGTGGCAACAACTGGCAACGCACACCTCATTTTCAACATAAGAAACCCGCACTTTCCTTCCATTTGGTTATCACTGTTGCCGGTAAAAAACCGGTGGCAACAGTTTCGCAGCAGCGGCAACGCCGGGAGGCCACGGTTTACGGGGCTGTTGCCATTGTTGCCGCCGTTGCCGGTGTTTTTGAAATCACAGGAACAATGGATTACTAACGATCAGGCCGAGGTGACGGTATGAGCCTCCTTTCCGGCCTGCTCGATCACATGCCGTCAGCTATTGCAGGTGCCGACTCCACAAATTTGCGGAGTCGCCATGAACCTCGCCCTCGCCTAGTGCTGGCCAACCCTGTTGAGCGCACTCCTCGGCTCATCACAAGCCCACACGCAAGCGCCGCCACTGCCACACCCGAATGGCGACACGCCCGTGACCGCTACCTCAAACACATCATGGTTTGTCGGAGCTGCTACGCGCCCACCGGCCGCTATTGCAGGGCTGGCGCCCACCTGCGCGCCAGCTACGACGCCACACCTTTGGAGACGCACCAATGACGCCCAGCCTTATCACCCGCTTGTGCAACATCGGTATGAGACCCGGCATCAGCGCCGCCACGCAGCTCATCACCACCCGGCGAATATGCCGCGCCATTGCTGACCAGCTCGACGTTATCCGCGGTGAACGGCGAGCCCTACGCCGGCAAGCGGGAAAGCTGAAAGCGTTTCTCCCATTCACCCGGCAGACCATTGCGGAACTGGAGGAGCAGGCCAGCGAACACCAGGAGGCTACCCGCAGCGGAGCGTGGAGCGCACTTGCAGGGTTTGGCCAATCACTGATGTTCGATCGCGAGGGGCTGGCGCAGGCGCTGGGCTTCGACCAGATGTGCGACCTGCTGGGCGTCAACCCAGTACATCGCCAACAGGCCAGCGACGACGGTGACACCAGCCTTCGCGGGCTGGCCTACCTATCCCAACTGGAGGACAGCGCCGACCGCAAGAGCGACGAATGGGGCGCCGGTGGCCCGCTTTATCAAGCCTGCCACGCCGCCATGATCCGATTCATCAGGGAATGCCCAGAAGACGAACTACCCGACCCATTCGCCCCTGGTGCGCCGTTCGGCCCAAAGCTGCCGCCCGCCCTGAGCATCGTCGGCGACTGACCATTTTCCGCGCCACGTTTTGCGAATCACGAAAACGTGGCGCGACACCGAGCAACACCACCGGGCACCCGCCCACGACCAGCGCCAGCGGCGCACAGAGGAAACCATGACAGACCAAGACAGCAACACCGCGGGCCACACGCCCAGCTATCAGGAGCGATTCACCGAGGCATGCAACACACTTAAATTCAAACCCTACGAGCTGATTCAGGGGCCGGACGCAGGCTACTTGGTGTGGGAGGTTCAGCACGTCCGCAATGGCCAGCAAGTGACCATCGACGGCCCCTACTTCACCGAGGGAGAAGCCCGGGTTTCGGCGGACCTGATGCGGGGAACATTCCGCGGCGCCAGGGCAAGCGAAACGATCTACAACCGGGTCTGGAACTACGACCCACGCCAGGAACAACTGACCATCGACCAGGCGCATATGTCGCGCGCAGTGCTCGCCATTCGCCTTGGGCTACCTGCCCCTTCGATCACCGTATAGGAGGCCACATGGCCGCTACCGCATTCGATAACTCCCCTATGACCACCATCAAACTTTACGGACAACTCCGGCAGTTCGGCAGGTCCTACGACCTTGCCGTGCGCACTCCAGCGGAAGCCTTGAAAGCGCTGTGCGTGCAGATTCCCGGCCTTGAGCGATTCATCTCAAACGCCAGGTCGCGCGGACTTGTGTTTGCTGTTTTCCGAGGAAAGAAAAACATCGGGGAGAGTGAACTCAATTATCAAGGCCATGGCGACATCATTATCGCCCCCGTGATCGTCGGCAGTAAGCGGGCAGGTATCTTGCAAACGATCATAGGGGCCGTACTGATCGTCATGAGCCCTTTCACAAATGGCGCAACACTTGCACCGGGTATCGCGCTGGCCGCCGGCGGTGTAATTCAGATGTTGAGCCCGCAAGCTCAAGGCCTGAAGTCCAGCGCCGCGCCCGAGAACACTCCTGGCTATGCCTTTGGTAGTGCAAAAAACACCGTGGCATCTGGCTTGCCCGTACCTCTTTGCATCGGCCATCGTCGCTGGGGTGGCGCGATCATCAGCGCTGCTATTTACGCTGAGGATAGGGTATGACTGCCATCGAATATTCACCGCGCACAACCATTCTGCTCAGTGGTTCATTGGCCAAAAAGTACGGCCGTAGACACACCTATGTCCTATCCGCCCATGGCGACACCAGGGAGGCGCTGAGGGCAATAGATGTGAATCACCCAGGGTTCCTAAGCGATATCGCGCGAGCACGCTCCATCGGTCTGGAGTTCGCAATTTTCCGCAACAGGAAGAATGTTGGCGAATCCGAGCTGACACTTGGCGGAGCCAGGGAGATACGGGTCGTCCCCGTGATCACCGGTAGCAAGCGTGCTGGGATACTTCAGACCATCATTGGAATTGTATTGATCGTCGCCAGTCCGTTTACCAACGGGGCTACGCTTGCCCCTGGGATTGCTCTCGCTGCTGGTGGTGTTATCCAAATGCTCAGCCCCCAGGCCGGCGGCCTCAAGACCAGCGCTGCGCCTGAGAACACGCCCGGCTACGCCTTCGGCAGCGCCAAGAACACCACGGCATCCGGTAACCCGGTACCGCTCTGCTACGGCAAGCGGCGGGTAGGAGGCGCGATCATCAGTGCCGCTATCTACGCCGAAGACCAGATGTAGGGGTGCTGGTGTAAAGTGATCCATCAAACCCGGAGGAAGAAATATGCACAGGATTTTGCTCGCCACCGTCATCTTCGCACTACTGGCTGGATGTTCAAGCACACCAGTAGCGCCTGGCTCTGCAGAGCGAGTGCCTGACGACAGGGTCTACGCCTATCAGTCAGACGTTCCTGGTGGTGCGACACTGATAGTTAGTCGAGACAACGGTTTTTGGGCATCTGGCGGCTGCTTGGCCACTGTTCTTATCGACGGAAAAAAGGTCGCCCGCATCGACACCGGCGAAATGGTGAAATTCAAGGTCAAGCCAGGTCGGCATATCGTTGGCATCGCCGGCGATGACGAAGGCAACGGCCTCTGTGCAATGCAGATCGGTCAGCCCGTGAAGGAAACGGCAGCCGAGATCAGCTCAGGAGAAATCCAAAAATTCAGGATTTCGGGTACTCAGAATGGAACGGACATACGCCCAAGTTCCATTTAGCTGACTGGTCGAGACAGACGATATGGTCTCACTCAGACCAAATCGTCTGTTTCGCTGGTCGTTTTTACGAGGACCGCTGGCAACCATGTCGGTAACCACAAACAGTAACTGCCCAGCATGGTCAGCATTCAACTGCGGCTTTTGAGCGTGATTGGGAACGTCGACTTGTGTTGTCGAGCAGAATCAACTGGTCACACCTAATCATCTGATATCCAGTCTGCCGGGAAGCAGCCAATGACCAACGATGACTTGCAATTCACCGATGATCTACCGATCAAGAAGCAGCAAAACGACCTGCTCGACCGCGCAGGGTTTTCTCAGCGCCTAGCACTGGCTATCAGTTCCTGGAAAAACCAGGAAAGCCTTGTGATCAGCCTGACAGGGGCCTGGGGTAGCGGCAAAACCTCAATCAAAAACATGGCGTTGGATCACCTAGAGGCGACCGAGGGATCTCAGGTCATAGAGTTCAACCCGTGGCAATGGGCAGGCCAAGATAGCTTGAGCAGCGCCTTTTTTGCGGAAATCTCTAGGGCTATACAGCGCAAAGATCCTACCGATGATGATAAGCAACTGGCTAAGGCGCTGCGATCGTATAGTCGTCGCCTAAATACTGGAGCCAGCTTAGCTGACGGCACGGCGAAACTCTTGCCTTTACTCTTCGCTTCGACCTTGGCAACTAGCCTGCTCGGCACCATGGCCCAGGGGACAGTTGCGCAAGTAACATGGTTGGCAGTTACTGCCGTCAGCGCGTTAGGCGGCCTTGCACTGCTTCTGAAGCGGGGCGGATCATGGCTTTCTAGCTGGGCCAAAAAATTAGATGAGGAAGCCAAAGACAGCGCTTTAACACTCGACCAACTCCGTGAGGAACTACAAAAGTTACTTAGTAAGCGCGACAAGCCGCTGCTGATCGTTTTGGACGATTTGGACCGGCTTTCGGCCGAGCAGATGAAAGCAACATTTCAGCTGGTCAAGGCGCACATGGATTTCGCCAATGTGGTGTTTTTGCTGCTGTTCCAACGCGACACGGTTGAGCAGGGACTGAGCAAGGTCGGATTCGATGGGACGGCCTACCTGGAAAAGATCATTCAAGCCCCCTTCAGTGTGCCAGCGATCTCAGGCAGTCAGTTAGAGGTGGTCCTGTTCCAAAGGTTAAACGCAATTCTGACTCATGAGCAGCAGTTGCAGCAGCGCTTCGAACAGGATTATTGGAGCCAGATGTTCCAGCGAGGAATGCGGCCATTTTTTAGCAATCTACGCCATGTCTATCGATATGCATCGACCTTGGAGTTTCATTGTCGGTTGTTGCGGGGTACAGAGGTCGCTGAGGTTAACGCGGTGGATCTGTTCGCGCTGGAATGTTTGCGTGTTTTTGCTCCAGAGACCTACGCGGAGATGCCGCGACACAAAGCGCTCCTTACCAGCAGCGAGCCTTATGCGCGAAAGGACGAGACGCAGCGAAGCCGTGTTAATCAGGTGATTGACCAACTGGTTAGTTTAGCCCCGTCCCATCATCAACCTGCCACGCGACAGTTGCTGCGAGAAATGTTCCCAACCTTGGACTGGGTGTTCGAAAACACCAGTTACGATTCAACAATACACATTCGCTGGCTAATCAACTCACGGGTGTGTTGCGACCAGGTGTTTGATCGCTATTTCGAGCTATCTTTGCCCGAGCAGGATGTGCCTAATTCACTTTTGCACGAACTGGGCCGGCGAATTACCGATCCCGTAGCGTTTACAGCGCTGCTAAGTAACCAGAAGGAAGACTACCAAGCTGAAATTTTGCAGCGCTTACTCGGATTGGTGGAGGAATTCCCAGTCGATCAGTCACTGGAGGTGGTGCAGACCTTACTGTGCGCGGGTGAACGGGTTGGTCGCCACGGGTCTTTTACTAACTTTTCGCCGCGACAGCAGGTCGCCCGACTACTGCGATTATTCCTAGAGCGTCATGAGCAGAAAGCCGTCCGCAGCGATCTGGTCATTGAGGCGTTCGCCTCGGGCACTGGTCTGGTCATCGTAGACCTGTTACTGGGGGCGGACTTCGCACTCCGCCGTAAAGGCGATGTCGGCTACTTCGATGATGACGGATTGGAGCACTTGAAAAACATCTACTTGCAGAGTTTGCGTGAGATGGCTGACCGCGACCCGGATACATTCCTAGGGGATGAGGATCACGCGTCTTACCTCATTGACATGAATCGCTACAGTGAGGGTGGTGACGAGGGACGCCGATGGATTGAGACTCATGTCACCTCACCGACTCGGTTCCTCCAGTTCGCGCGAGGGCGGGTTAGCGTCAGCACTTCGCAAAGTGGCGCAACCACTACTCGTACAGAGTATATTTCGCCGAGTTCGTTAGAGTATCTGTTAGGACTGGCGCGCTGTGCTGAGTGGGTGGATCGGCTCGATTCAATCGAACTGAACGAAACCGAATCCCAAACTTTGGCAATGGTCAGGGATGCCCTTGCTCGACATGCGCAAGGTGGTGTTACAGATGGAGAGGATTGATTAGCTCGGCCAGGCGCTTGGTCGCCGCCCCTCCCCGTGCCGTCCCGATATCAAGCTTTGACAGGTAGCCGGCGTGAACCTGATGGGCGGCATCCACAATATTGCGCTGATCCAGAGGGACACCGTGGATAGTGACCACCCAAGCACCACACAACGCAGAACTTGTTATGAGGCTACTTGGGTGACACTTATTCACCTGCTAAGGCCGGAGCTTGTTTCGTCAATTAAACTCGAAAAGCATTCCTGCCTTTCTTAGGAAATCATCTCCAACGAGCATGGGCTTATATGAAAACCCTTTGAAGTCGTCAGCCGGACCAGCGAGTACCCCTCCATGTCCCTTCTTAAGGTTCTGAACCACGACGATCGTTGTCACAAGCGACACGTCGATAACTTCCATGCTCGGTAGCGTCAACCACGCGTGCAAGTTTGTCTGACCGCCTAAAGTCGAGCTCGGCTTTTGCAACTTGTCCTGAATGAATTCCTCATCGAAGCGGAACATACCTCTCGCGGTCCCATCATCGACCCAACCGATGGTAAAAAATACCGGGCACGCGAGCAGGTCTTCCATTACGGGGAGAAGTCGATAGTGAATCGACATGCATTGAGCCACCACATCTTCGTAGCCAAGGTTGCCAAATGCGTCCCTCACTACATCTGGAAAGCGATCGTGTATCTCTTTCGTCAGATACCGCTGCTGCGCCATTCCTGTCTGCTTTGGCACGGCCAAACCGTAGCGTTCGGACCGCTCAATAGCCGACTTCCACTCTTCGCTGTATCCCATGTGTTTTCCTAAACTCACAAATTCAGCAGCTATGCCATGCATCCTCAGCCTTCAAAGAGGCAAGAGCCGCTCCTTGTTAGCAATGTAAATGCCACCGTCCCAAAAGTTAGAGTTAACCTGGTATAGCAGTGTTTTCCCTTCCTCAAAGCTTGAAGTATTTACGCGCTTCAGCCATCTGCTCTTGCACATGCACAAGCGTAGCCCCCTGCAGAATGCGTGTTATCTCCGCTTCGATTTCTGCCCACGTAACACCGTCACGCTTGATGATCTTGCGCGCTTCTTGAGCTTTCTTTTGATCCATCGGATGGCCTGCGAAGCGTTTATCAACAATGCCAAAAGCTTGTTTGAGATGAGTCTTCCACATATTGAACTCCTTTCATGACGGGCCATCAGAATGCCACCCTCTGCCCATTTGTAAAGCTAGCCCGCTAAATACCAGTCTTGGCAGCTACCGCCAGACCAGAGTGGATAACCCCCAGCAACCACCTTTCTCTCCACCGTATAGAGCAGATTCAGCGCGGACACATGGGGTATGTGAGTATTTGCGAGGATCGCCATTGATAACCACTTCCCCCGTCACTGACGCATCAAATCCCTCTTTGCAAAGAAGCCCATGGAAGGCCGGCGCCAAGTACTTATCGGAGTGCTTCGCGCAGGGTTCTGCGCCCCTCCGTCGCGCGGATGGCAAGTGCGCGAAGCATTCCCCCAACCAAGGTTTCACGCAGAATTTTCACGCCCTGGGCCGCGTGATTGCCAGGCGGCCTACTGATGCTGTCTAGCGCCAACGAAGGCTCGTCGATGATGCACGCGACAACTCGCTAGTGGTAATCAGATCAGGCGGTATCCACCCTGGCATTCACGACTTACCAATCATCCAACTGATGCGGTAACCGCCTGAGTAACCACCAAAGTAACCACCTCGCATGTTTACCATCCATCACGGGATCGACGTCACAGAGTCGCCCGACGCCCGCCAAACTTGATAATTGTTAACAGAGTGACATGCTAGCCAACTTCCTCAGGGACTAACTTTTGCTAACAGACAGCGAGCTTTGCCATCAGCTCCAGACCGGCCTGGCCTCAACATTTCTCAACATGGAGCTAGGCTTGCGCACTCGATCCGATGTCAAGTTTTGTCAGGTTTCGGACTGCTCCTCTTCGAGAATATGAGCCTCGAGATTGTGAAGCGTATACGAGAGATCCCCAGCCGGGTCGTACAGCTCACGAACCCATTTATCACTCGCTGGATTCGCATTAACGGCGA
Organism: Pseudomonas sp. WS 5532; assembly: GCF_012985445.1. Classification (NCBI taxonomy): domain Bacteria; kingdom Pseudomonadati; phylum Pseudomonadota; class Gammaproteobacteria; order Pseudomonadales; family Pseudomonadaceae; genus Pseudomonas; species Pseudomonas sp. WS 5532. The sequence goes on along the minus strand of NZ_JAAQWK010000012.1, from coordinate 101,220 downwards.
GCCTGAAATTGGCCGACGCGGCACGAAGACCTGGGCCAAAGTACATTTCTTCCAAACGCGTTTGTGCTTGTTTTCGCCGAGACATGGTTCCGTGCTTGGCAGCAGTTTTGATTTCTTCCTTGATCGACTTCAACCTAGATTGAAGCGAGGCAATCTCGTCTGGGGAGAATGACTTTCGACCTCCTGCCTCACGCATGAGGACATCTAAATGTTCGTACAAACGGCGTATCTCGTCAGCCATTGTTCGGGCTTCAACGAGATCTATTGTTTCTGTGGGCATGCGTCGCTTCCTGCTTGGGTTGAAGGTAACCAATAGCGGCATCCCTTAGAGATTTCAACAATCGAGCGACAGATCGGCCGGTATCCACTCCGGTATCCACGGTTTAGACACAACCCGAGCCTGCCACCTTCAGCGGGGGCGTGATTGGTGACGACGTATATGGAGGTCGACCTTTGAGACTACTGATAACATTCGCCTTTCCCTGCGTGCCGTATCTCTCAAACAAGGAATGTTCCCAATGAGAACCTTATACCTGATGCTCCTATCGATCGCCCTTGCCGGATGTGCAGGCGGTATAGCTGGCGGTGCGGCGCCTTCAGTGAAGTGGGTAGCTAACTCTAAAACCGATAGCTTTACGGATGTATCCAGTTGCGCTGTCACTGTTGGATCTCTGTACACCTCTAGTGGGGTGTTTACCATGACGAACAAGTACTACCCATACCTTGAGATAGTGAACGGAGACCTTCGGGTAGGTGTAAAAAGCGGGGGCCGCTTCCTGATCCCGGTCGGCGACGTCCAGCTTAGAGTCGATCAGAACAAGGCATGGACGATCAGCACCAGCGAAACCCCGCTGGACTATGTGCCCGAGGGCCAGCTTAAAGCTATGCAAGCCTACGCACCGAAAGATCCCCAGCAGCAACAAATAGTGGAAAACGCCTACAAGACTGCGATGGAAGCTACAGCGCGGTCCATGTCACCGTTTACCGCGTCAACAGGCGAGAAGGCTCAGTCCATTCTCAAAGAGATGCGATCCGGCAAGACGCTTATCTATCGCACTGTTGGACTGAATCAGGCAGCGTCTACGACCGGTGAATACGTACTGGACCAATCGCTGGAGGTCGCATTGCGCCAATGCGGTATTCAATAACCGCAGACATAAGTAATTTTCGCCCAGTAATTCGCGCACGCCCGTCGCGCACCTGGTCAATGCGCGAAGCCCTCCTCAGGTAAGGTTTCACGCACCCTCCACGCAGCATATTCACGCACTGGACCGCGTGGTGCCCTGCCCGTCTGTAACCGGTTTGGCCTCAGCGACGGCTCCCCCCCGAAATACGCAGTACCTGCGCAAATTACGCACAGAAAGTACGCAGTTCAGTACGCACGGTTGGCACGCATTCGGGTGCGTACTGGCAGCAGGTTCGCACTGAGGTTCGCAACCCCCAAGGCGCGAACCGCGAACCAGCCTACCAATAATGAAGGGCTCCCAGATCATTCATCTATTCACGATTCGCTCGCAACGCTTAGTAAGACCTATCATCGAAGCACCGCTCGAACGGCGGACTAATCTCGCGAACAACAGGGCTAACTGCAAGCCGGCGCGCGAAGTAGTAGCCACTCGCGCGCGCGATGGCGGCTTGGTTGATTACTACAACTTGATCATGGGTCAGAGTTAGATCGGGAAGATCAGCTACGATCGCGATCTTGGGGGAGATTGGAACTATCATCATATCGTCGAAGCAATCAGGGACGATGAACTCGTCAGAGCAGGATCGAGCAATACCCCATCGCATTGACTTGTTATCGTGGATAAATCGATCTTGATATCCAAACACGTGGACGCTTGCCAGTAGCCTCCCCCTCATGACGCCATCAACGGCGTACATCACGTGATTCCGTTCCAAGATTTCCTGCTCATCTTTGGTAAGAGAGTCACCATTGATGCCATTGAGGCGGACGTCCTCCAGACCTTGAAGCTTAAATTTCTGGCGCGTTCGCCATAGCGAAAAAAACTCCTCAATGATGCGTTTCTCGAAAATCCCAATGGTGGTCACTGTGCCCTTTTCTATCGCACAGGCCAACGCTTGAAAACGATCCTCGATGTGCTTCCCAATCCCCGCCTCAGTTTTCTGATCCCAAACCCGCCTGGCGCAGAAGATCGAATTGTTTGGTTTCAGTTTCAGTACACGGTTCAACTTCTTAACGAAGATTTCAACGGTGCCTCCCGGGTTCGTGAAGCGCTGGATGCTCGCTTTCGGGAAGACATGCTGGTCTATCGTCAGACGGTGAGGGTTACCAGGCTGGGTAGGCTCAAACTTCACAATTCGTCCGCCCAAGTCGTTTCTTGTGAATATTGAGCTTCGCACCTTTAGTCCGAACCCTACAACGCGAACTAGCGCGAACCTGGCCATGGCCACCACGGAAGGTTACCAATGCGAACGGTTGCCAGGCACAGGTTTCCACTATGGTTTCCACTAAGAGCAGGCGTTTTGACTGGCAGCCTTGTGAAATATCGGCACATTATCTGGAAACCCCTAACGGCAAGGGTTGTCCCCTAATTGGGGAAACACGCTGTAAATGATCACGCCCGGTCTATTCAGCTACATTCCTTCTCATCATAGGAAGGGAGAAGGCTATGCCATCAATGGAAGTAGCTCTTGTGGGCGGAGAGCGTGCTGCGCCAGCGCCAGGCCTTAAAGGCAAGTGTCCGTTGTGCGGAAAACCCGCTCAGGCGAAATGCGGGCCAATCATTCGTTGGCACTGGGCACACGCTGGCCGAAGGCACTGCGACCCATGGATGGAGAACGAAGGTCCCTGGCATCGCGCCTGGAAAGCTCTGTTTCCGTTCGAGTGGCAAGAGGTTGTGGCCTATGACCATGCTGGCGAGAAGCATATCGCTGATGTAAAGCGCCCAGACGGCACAGTGATTGAGCTCCAAAACTCCTCGATGAGCATTGAGGAGATGAACAGCCGCGAGGCGTTCTACGGGGAGCGCATGATCTGGATCGTAAACGGGGAGAAGTTCAAGAACCACATCCGGATCAGTGATTCGTTGCCTGATCCACATCATGAGCGGATGCGTGATTTTAAACTGGGGATGCCTACCTATACAAAATGGTCCAAGCACGTAAGGGAACCATGTCACGACGGCAGCGCCTTTGGATACTTTCTTAAGAGCGATATCGCCGCAGACCCGTCGCGCGGTGCAATGTATGAATTGCATCACGGCAAGGCGTTCGAAAGTGTCGTAGCTAATTCGTACCGAGGCCAACATGCGTGGTCTTGGAAGAATCCCCGGGAAGGGTGGCTTTTGTCCCGGCGCACTGTTGTCTTTGATTTGGGCCAGGGAGAGATGTGGGCGCTAGCTAAGTACGGAGACGATGGGGATCTATGCCTTCAGCGCGTGTCGATCAAAGCGCTTATGGATTCTCTGCTATCGGGCGCTGTACCGGATCTTAGCTATGCTGTGAGGCCTGCCCGGGATCTGATCGATCTTCCAGCACTTTGACCACGCTTTGACGGAATGCGAGACAGGCATCAGACCAAAACCACGCCAGGTGAGCGTCTGAGGCTTATCGCGTGGCCAGCCCGTCAAACAAGCGCACCGTGGCCTCTGATACCCCTGACAGACCCCAGACGGATACGGCGCTTTCGGCCCTCCTACTTTTACCCGGCATTTACCGAATCGCTGGCGAATGTGAGACAGGCATGAGACGGAGTCGACGAACGTGGCCGCCTGAGAGCGCGCATCGCCCAATGCGGGCGGGGCTCACGCATTAGATGCGGGGAAATCCCGTATCACATCGCCAGGGCACTTTGCCGCCGGCAGACGCAAACCACGTAAAGGTGACTTCAGGCATTCACGGAGCCGGTGCTACGCTCTCTCGAAACACGGAGAACCACCATGACGGATACCAAACTGATCGCCAGCCTGTTCGACTGCCTCAATCAAAACCAGCTCGCACTGGGCGCGGCAGTGGAGGAGCTTTCCAACTGGGTCGAACAGCGCGGATCGGCGGACATTGCCAACAACGTGCGCGGCGCACTGGAGACGCTCGACGAGAACTTGGTGTTCATTCGCCAGGGCATTGCTGAGCTGACCGTCGCCGGCAGCCTCGGCGAGGCATAACACTCGCCAGGATTCTAGACAGGCTCTGGACGGCTGGAGACGCCGCAGCTCATCCGACTCGACCCGCGGGCCAAAGCCAGCAAAGGCTGGCGGCAGATCGGGCATGAGGCCGGATAGCTATCTCGTCCAGAAAAAGGGGCTTGCCGAGACAGTCACTTGCGGGACAAGTGGCACACGATCGAACCGGCAAACGCGACCGTTATCCTTGACCAGCCTTGACGAAATTCTTGACAGGTCTTGACGGATTTATCTGCCACCACCAGCGGCTGGAGCGCTGATAGCCACGCAGGTCAGGGCTTTGCGAGCATTCGGGCTGCCTGGCCAGCACCAGCCCCGTCTAAAATTCGGGAGGCGGCCGTCAAGGTAGATGCTCGATCAATATCCTGGTGAGATGGGGTGGTGAAATACCGGGCCAGAAAAATGCTTAGCGCGCCAGGCAATACTAGACAGGCCCTAGACGGATATTCGCCGACAGAACGCGGGCAAGTTGCCTGCAACCCAGGGAGCGCGCCGCTTCCAGCGTTAAAGGTGGGGTGCTGGCGCTTGATGCTCGTCAAGTATTACCTAGGGCATCGAAGCACTTCTTTAATCTGGGGGAAAGATTGGGGGAACGGCAAAGATCTGGCACACCTAGGGTCACCCCCTACCCGTAAATTGAACGATGATCCCCGGGCGCACTCATTGCTAATGATGATCCTGGCAATTTCGGATTAATGGCTTTGCAGGCCACCGATGACCAAATTCCCACAAGAGCGTCCACAAGATCTGGGTATTCTTAGTAAAAACCCCTTCTCCAGTAGAAAAATACAATTATGAATTCAGACCAACGAATAACAAATTCTGAGCTATACCGTTTATCATCAACGCGGGCTACACCAAGCAAGCCCTAGCACAAACAGATAGAAAATTGCAAGGCTTTTAATTGATCCATAAGGGATAGCATATGAACATTCAGGAAAGAACGGGAAGGTCAGATCGGACGGACTTGAAAACCCAGGATGACCTGAAAGGCGCTGTGATCTATACCGATGCTTTTGCAGCTAAAAAGAAAAAAAATGAGTACGAGATTGCGGCCGAGCAAATTTCAAGGCGCGCTCAAAAAACCGACTGGTAAGCAGGAATGAGATGAGTACAGGGAATGTAAAAGCTTTGCCCAGCATGGGCGAGGCTACTGCTGCTAACGAAGAAAAAGAAAAAAACATACAAGCTCGCATAAAATCTCGACTGACAAAAGAAATTGTAATTGGCGTATGTGGAGCTGTTGGATGCAATCTAGCCGATGTAGTTGAAGAGCTAAAAAATCAGTTTGGCTTGTGTAATTACCACGTAATCACCATCAAGCTCAGCACAATAATCAAAGAATATTTTGCTAGTCACCCTCTCCCATCAGAGCACTTTGGAAAAGACTTAAATCGCCTCGGCGTTGATGAGCGCTACCGTGTACTTCAAGATCTCGGCAATAGCATTCGCAAGCGACTAGGGGATGATGCTTTAGCTACCCTTGCCATTCACAATCTTTCAATATCTCGGCAGCTTCAGATTAACGCTAGCGAAGAAGAAGACCCACCGAGAACTGTTTACATCATTGACCAACTTAAAAATCCCGCAGAAGTAGAACTCTTCAGATTAGTTTACAAAAATATATTTTATCTCGTCGGCGTAATGAGCCCTCAGCATTCAAGAATAGATCAACTTAAGCAAGAAGGAATGAGCTCCGTAGCTGCTCAAGAACTAATTGAAAGAGATCGAAACGAGAATCTTGATCATGGCCAGTTATTAGAGAAGACAGTTCAAAAATCAGATTTCTTCATAAGAAATCATTTGACCAGCATCGGAAACCTATCCAAACCTTGCGGCAGATTTGTAGGACTTGTTCACGGACAAAATGGCATTACTCCTACTCGAGATGAGTCGGGGATGTATGCAGCCCACTCAGCCTCGCTGAAGTCTGCCTGCCTCAGCCGGCAGGTTGGGGCTGCGATCACTGACTCATCCGGTAATATTCTTTCGGTAGGCTGGAATGACGTTCCACAAGCCGGTGGAGGTCTTTATTCAGCCGATAATGTGAATGACCAACGATGTGTCAACCATGGAAGGAAATGTTACAACGACTTTCATAAAAGTCGATTGGTAGAAAGTATTGTCAGAATTCTGGAAAGCTCCGCAAAAATCGATCCAAACCTCGCAGAAGAAATTTCAAAAAAAATATTGAAAGAAACACCTGCCGGAGCCTTAATTGAATACTCCCGTGCAATTCATGCTGAGATGGAAGCCATTTTAAATATCGCTCGTAAACCATCAGGCAGTACCACGGATGGGGTGATGTATACAACAACCTACCCTTGCCACAACTGCGCTAGGCATATAATCGCCTCCGGAATCAATCGAGTTGTATATATCGAGCCATATGAAAAAAGTTTAGCAATGGCTCTACACTCCGACGCGATCTCCATCGACCTCGCAGCAGAAAACAAAATCATTTTCGAAACCTTTGAAGGTGTTTCACCTAAACGGTATACAGCGTTCTTTGCGTTCAATACTAAACGCAAAGATGACAAAGGACTGGCTATTTCAATAATGAATAAAGAAGCCAGTCACGTATCCCAAGAAATATTAGATTCCTACCTAGACGTAGAGGCTAAGGTGTTCGATCTTGCTCGAACGCACAACGTTCCGCTACCCAAATAATTAAAGAGCACGAGGGGGGAGCTCCTAGATTGAATGGCAGTCCAGACCGAAGTGGTATTTTTTCATTCTGACCAGGTCGCCACCTAAGTCTGCCCCCAGGACAGGGATCGGCGAAAACTCCGCCGATCCGCCAGCCTCCACACGCGAAACCTGCCCTACCGAAATGGAAGGTCAGCTCTTCCTCGCGACCACTTTTTGCCTTGAACGACGATTTGCGAAATTAACCCCATGAATGACCACTACCCTGATCCGGGGTGGTGCTGGCGCAGGGAAATGGAGGGAACGCCTTTGTGTGAGGGGAAGCGCCACACGGCGCCAGCGCAATCGCCACAAAAGTGTGGCGATTGCTTCTCAAAAGTGAGGGACGTAATAATCGGGCCACTTTTGGACTGATCCCTTAAAGGATTGGTGGTGATGGCCATACCTTTGCGCTTGTGGCGGCTTTATCACGATGACGATACCGTTCGTCGGGGGTGGAGCAACGAATCTCGACGGCTTTTTCAGCCAGCGAAAAACCGACCGAAAACACCCCAGCAGCCGGCGCCGTGTATCCCCAGGTGTATCCCTTAGAAAGAAACAGACGACCAAACCCTTTAAAAACGAGAACTTCACCCCTAGGTTCAAACGGCGCCGGGGCACCAGACACACACAAAAAAGCCCCAAGTCGAAAGACCTAGGGCTTGTTTGTAGGCAATTTTTTGCATGCCTCGCGTTTCAAGTATCCAAAACCTCCAAATAATCGACCTGCGGTGTAAATAAATCTCTGCCCATTTCCCCCCAGCGCCTTTCCAGGCAAACGATGCTCAAAATGTCGGAGCGGGCTTGCTCGCAAAGACGGAGTGTCACCCAATACATGTATGACTGATACACCGCCTTCGCGAGCAAGCCCGCTCCCACATTTTTGGCCAAGTTGCTTTCAAAACTCCATTAAAAAGCCCACCACCGAGTAGTCGGTGGCGGGCTTTCTTTGAAGGCATTTATCGCTTCTGCAACGCCTCCAACCGCGCTGGCAAGTCTTCCTCGGGGAAGCGCTCATGCAGCGTCAACAGCTTTTCATCCGCCGCTTTGGCTTGCCCCGCCAACCGCAGGCTCACAATCTCCCGCAGCCCTTCCTCCAGTGACGGCAAAGCCAGCGGTGCGCGCTTACTGAGTTTTTCTGCCGGCTGATCGGCAAACGCACCGATGGCTTCAGCCTGAACCAGCGCATGCTCAACTTTCGGCGCTGCTGCCATCCGCGCCATAGGTGCGGGCGCAGGTGCGGCATACATCTGTGGGGCTGGCGCCGCGGAAAATGTCGCGGGGGATATCTCCGGTTGCGACTCGGGCACGCGCATCACTACGCCGATCATCAGTGCTACACCGGCGACGGTGGCGAATGCCATTTGCCAGCGCGGTTGGCGGCAGGCTTGCAGCCAGCGTTGCCACAGGCTGGGTTGCGGCGCCGGGGCTTCGCGGCGGGCGGTGGCGAGGATGAAGGCGTCGAGGGACGCTGGCGGTTCGCCGGTGCTGTGTTGACGAAAATGCTGGATCAGCTCGTCGTCAGGTGTGTGTGGGGAGTGGTTCATACGAGTATCTCCTCGGCCAGCAGGCGGCGCAGTTTCTGCTGGGCGTAACGCAGGCGGCTTTTTACGGTTTCCAGCGGGGCGCCGGTGAGGGCGGCGATTTGCGGCACTTCGAGGTCGCCGTGCAGGCGTAGCAGGAAGACTTCGCGCTGGTCTTCGGGCAGGTCTTGCAAAGCGGCGTCGAGGCGCGCCTGGTCGCGGCTCAGGCTCAGTTGCTGCTCAGGGCCGGCGCTGTCGTCGGCCTGGGCGTGCAGTTGTTCGTCGTAGCTGTCGTGCAGCGGGTTGTGGATGCCGTGCTTGCGCCAGTGGTCGATCAGGCGGTTGCGGGCAATCTGGAACAGCCATGTACGAAAACTCGCCCGGCCCTGTGGCTGGGTGGCGCTGCGAATCAGGCTGAGCCAGGTTTCCTGGTACACCTCTTCGGCCAGTTCGGCCTTGTTGCTCAGTGACACCAGGAACCGGTAAAGGCCCTGGCGGTGCCGCGCGTACAACACCTCGAACGCGGCAGCGTCGCCGGTTCGGTAGCGGGCCAGCAGCGATTCGTCGCTGGGTGAGTCATCGGGAACGGCCATGTAGGTAGCGAACTCCTTTTGATGGATCGATGCACATTGACTGTGGGAGCTGGCTTGCCAGCTCCCACTGTTGGTTGTTGCCATGTTCGGGATCAGTGTTTAAGGCTCTGCGCCATTTCCACCAGTTGCACGAACTCGTTGCGCAACCCGAACGGGTCATCGCCACGGGCCGAGCGGGCCAGTGCGGCGGTGTCTTTTAAGCTCATGCTGCCAGTGTAGCGGCCATCGCCCTTGAGCTGTTGGGCGAAGGCGGCCACCGCTGCCGCGAAGCGCAGGTCGGCGCTGGCCTGGGTGGTTTCGTTGCGGATGGGCCGTTCAATCAGTTGGCTGGCACCGCCCGCCGCCGGTTTGTAGCGTACGCGCAGCATGGCCAGCTCAGCGGAGGTGTTTTCGGCCGCAGGCGCGGCGGCGTAACGCAACGGCTCCAACCAGCCCTTCTCGCCCTTGGGCACAATTTCGTACAGCGCGGTCACGGTGTGCCCGGCGCCAATTTCACCGGCGTCGACCTTGTCGTTGTTGAAATCCTCACGTTTGAGTGCGCGGTTTTCATAACCCAACAAGCGGTATTCGCTGACCTGGGCGGGGTTGAATTCCACCTGCAACTTTACATCCCGCGCCACCACCGCCAGGGTCGAGCTGAGCTGGTCTACCAGCACTTTGCGGGCTTCGCGCAGGTTGTCGATGTAGGCGTAGTTGCCGTCGCCGGCGTCGGCAAGCTGCTCCATCAGGTGCTCGTTGTAGTTATCCACACCGAAACCCAGGGTGGTCAAGGACACGCCGCTTTTGCGCTGGTCGACGGCCATCTGCTTGAGGCTGTCGAAGTCGCTGACGCCCACATTGAAGTCACCGTCGGTGGCCAGCAGGATGCGGTTGATGCCCTTCTCTATAAAGCCGGCACGGGCCATCTGGTAAGCCAGCTCGATGCCGGAGGCGCCTGCCGTTGAGCCGCCGGCGGTGAGTTGGTCGATGGCGTTGCGGATCTTGGTTTTGTCGCGCCCGCTGGTGGGTTCAAGCACCACACGCGACTCACCGGCGTAGACCACCAGCGACACACGGTCTTGATCACGCAATTGGTCCACCAGCAATTTCAGCGTGCTTTTCACCAGCGGCAAGCCTTCACGGCGGTCCATGGAGCCCGACACATCCACCAGAAACACCAGGTTGGCTGGCGCAAGGTCTGCCACCGCGCGGTCGGACGCTTTGATGCCGATGCGCAGCAATCGCGTGTGCGGGTTCCACGGTGTGGCGGCGACTTCGGTGGTCACGCCAAAGGGCGAGCCATCAGTGGGCAGCGTGTAGTCATAGGGGAAATAATTGAGCATTTCCTCGAGTCGAACGGCGCCGTCAGGTGGCAGCCGCCCTTGGTTGAGGAAACGTCTCACATTGGCGTAGCTGCCGGTGTCGACGTCGGCGCTGAAGGTCGAGACCGGGGTTTGTGCAACGCTGTAGACCGGGTTGTCGGGCAGGTTCTGGTAGCGTTCGTGAGGCTCGGCCCGATAGGCCAAAGCCGCGGCGTCGCGCATGGCCATTGGCGCGGCCATCAGCACAGGCATCGCTGCCTGCTTGCTCAAGGCACCCTCAGCCTGAGGCTCGGCGGGCGCGGGAGGCTTGGCCACCTCTCTGGACGATGAAAGCCCACAGCCGGCCAGCGAAGCCAGTACGGCAACCGCAACGCTGCAGACAAGGGGACGCAGCACTAAACGAGCATGTGACATGGCGTTGAACCTCAACAGTAAATAATCCGTTCATAGGTTCAGACGCAAAGCACTTCGGGTTCGGGTTAAATCCCGGAATTTACGCATACAACACGCTTGCCCTACAGAGTACCAAGCCATTGGGCGTCAGCTGGAAGCATCGAGCCCTGTAGGTCACTCAACGATGCCGAGCCCGAAACAACTTACGATTACCGAGAAACTCCAGAATGCTCTTAACGAAAATACTCACACTGTAAGCAATTCTATATTTCCAAAAAAAACACGTTAAACACAAACGACATATCAGCTTTCAACAAGACGAGTAATGCTTGGGGAACCCGACTCTTTGACACGAAATTTAAAATTCGGATAAACATAACAGCCGTTGCAAACCATGTCACACCGGCCTGTTGACACACACTAGAAATAAATACTCTATTGGAAATTAACTTATAGGGTGCGAAGGTATTTCCAGCACACGGACATGCACTTCCCTACACAAGGAATAGGCCAACAACAAGAACATGGATTACTCTTATGAGAATCGACTTGCGCCCGTCTGTTTTCCAGCAACCCAACTACAGCCAACATTTTCTGCGCCCGCTTATTCAGCCTTTTGCCCAACCCTATCTCAACCACCCGGTCTTCAGACCTTTCGTGCAGCCATTTCTCAAACACCCCTTCGTGCGTAAGTTCGTACAGCCCTTTACTCAGCCACCCACACGGCGGCCATTTAATCCAACCACAACAACCAACCCGACGACATTCGACACCGCCACCAAACGCTACTGGGACGGCAAAGATCCAACTCTGCGCGCCAACGACCCCTACGCGGCTAACCTCAATGTGCGCTCTTTCGATGAGCGCCAGGCAACCAACAATCTCACTCGGGGAAACCTTAAGTGGCATGACAACAATGCCGACGGCAAGGTCTCTGTTTCCTACTCGTTCAACAGCGCCGCCTGGCAATTCGATGGTCGCCAGAGAGAAATGGCACGACGTGCCATGCAGTCATGGAGCGATGTGTCCAATCTCTCCTTTGAAGAGAATGGGCCACGCACAGAGGGCAAAATGTCATTTGGCATATCGAACGCCGTCGGCACCGCCGTAGGCTATTACCCAAGCAACCATTACCAAGGAGGCAACACCCTGTATAACCCCACCAGGGTCACGCGCCACGACTTGATTCATGAAACGGGTCACGCCCTGGGGTTGTCGCATACCGGCAACTACGATGGCGGCTATGACGAGAACCGAAGGAGTCACGTACAGGATTCCCAGGCTCATAGCGTCATGAGCTATTTCGGGGCGGCACTGAGCGGCAAAAGCCATGGCGGCGCCCAACCAGCATCAGCCATGATGGATGATATTTCCGCCATCCAGGCGCTTTATGGCGTCAATCGTCAAATCCGTCAGGACAACACCACCTACGGGTTCAATTCCAACAGCCAGCGCGATTACTACACCCTCAATTCCAACCGGGACACTGCCGTGTTCTGCATATGGGACGGCGGTGGCAACGATACCCTGGACGTTTCCGGCTACCGTTCCAACCAGACCATTAATCTCAAGGCCGGCTCGTACTCCGATGTCGGCGGGCTCAGGGGCAATGTTTCCATCGCTCGCGGTGTGGTCATGGAAAACGCCATCGGCGGCTCAGGCGATGACGCGCTGATCGGCAACGATGCCGATAACCGGCTCACCGGCGGCGCGGGTGGTGACCGGCTGCGCGGAGGCAGCGGCGCGGATACGTTTGACTACAACAGTGCCAGTGACTCCACGCCCGAAAACCCCGACACGCTTATGGATTTTGTCAGCGGCACCGACAAAATCAATGTATCCGTGGCCATGAAAAACGCCAATGTCGCCGCCCTGGCCTTCGTCAGTGAGATGACAGGCAAGGCCGGTCAGACCGTGCTCACCTACGATCAACAAAGCGGCAAGGGCAGCGTGGCGATTGACCTGACGGGCGACGGCAAAGCCGACCTGCTGATCCGCACTTATGGGCAAGTCAAAGCAGACGATATTGTCGCCTCCGCAAACACCACAGCCCATCATCAACAGCCTGAGACCCCCACTACTCGATCCACACTCACACCCACCCGCCCCTCCCACCGTTCAATGACACACACTTACGAAAAGGTCAGTAACTCGTCCTATCAGAATGCCGACTTGATTGAGGACTTTGTCAGTGGCAAAGACAAGATCAATCTCACTGCCTTGGCCAAGAATACCGGCACACCGCTGCGGCTTGTCGATAACTATACAGGCCGCATTGGCGATACCGTTGTTAAGTTAAATTCACGCAGTGGTCGATACTTTGTGGGCGTGGACTTTACGGGTAATCGCCAGACCGACTTTCTGGTCAAAAGCACTCAACTAATAAAACCCGAGGACATTATGGGTTTGACTGCAAACTTCCAAAGCCAAGCCAGGGTATTTTCTCGCAGGTAGTCACCTCGAAGGTTTAACCCTATCAACCCCTGACACCATCGCGTGTTCCCATGAGCGTTAACGTTCACACCTCCGCTCGCCTATTAAAAGGATTCAAGTAGATGCTCTCTGTTGATAACAAGCCTTATACGGCGCTTGCATTATTTGAGCCTGCCCATCAACAACCGGGTGCTGTAAAGGACCAGCCATTGGCGTCCTACACCACCGACCGCGCCGCCAGGCACCTGCTGCGCACCAGCCGGGAAATGGGATTGAAATGGCAAGACCACAACCGCGACGGCGTCATTGATATTGCCTACGAGTTCTTCACGCCGGATGAGCCACACAGGGTCAGTCATGTACCCAAGGGTGCCCGTGAGTTAAATGAACAACAAAAGAAACGGGCGCTTATGTCGATGCAAGCCTGGGCGGATGTGACCCGTATAAAGTTCTCACATAAAGGCGCGAGTACCGAGGGCCGGCTGACCCTGGGTCTTTACGAGGGTAACGAGGAATCCTATGCGACCCTGCCCTTTCCCAAGAGCTTCAAAAAAGGAGGCGAGGCATGGCTGGACTCAGGGCATGCACAACCCAGGACCGACCGTTACGACCAACATGTCATGGCTCACGAAATTGGGCATACCCTGGGCCTTGACCATACCGGTGACTATACCCAGCAACCCGCCACGCGCGACTACTTGGAGGACACTCAAGCCTACAGCGTGATGAGTTACAACCCCGAGATCAGAAGTGGTCAGAACTTCTCAAAAGACGCACAGTGGACCCATTACTCGGTGGCGCCCCTGATGCATGACATTGCAGCTATACAGGCCGCCTACGGCGCCAACTACCAGACCCGTCGCGGCGATACCGTTTACGGTTTCAACTCCAATACCGAGCGTGATTATTTCAGCCTGAAGTCCTCGCGGGACGCACCGGTTTTTTGCATATGGGATGGCGGTGGCAACGATACGTTGGACTGTTCCGGTTTCAATCAGAAACAAACCATCAACTTGAACGCCGAAGCCTTCTCTGATGTGGGCGGTATGAAAGGCAACGTTTCCATTGCCAAGGGCGTGACCGTGGAAAATGCCATTGGCGGCAGCCATGACGATACGTTGATCGGCAACAACGCCAACAACCGCCTCAAGGGCGGGGGCGGCGCAGACACGTTGAGGGGCGGCGGCGGCGCGGATGTTTTTGTCTACGACAAGGCCAGCGATTCAACCGCTGCGGGTGCTGACCTGATCACCGATTTTGTCAGCGGCCGAGACAGGATCGACCTTACCGGGCTGAGCCAGAGCACCCGCACTCAGCTGCGACTGGTCCACACCTACTCCGGCCGCGCGGGCGACACGATGGTGAGGTTCAACGCCTACAGTAATCGGTACTTTGTCGCCATTGACCTGACCGGAAACGGCCAGACGGACTTCCTGCTGAAAAGCACGCGGTTGATAAGGCCCCAGGATATCAGTGGGCTGATGACCTCACGGCCTATATTCGGATAAACGCACTGTCGCACCAGGGTTCAAAGTCGTCCCTGAACACGTGTGAAAAACGGTCATTCGCGGTGGCCGTTTTTTCTGATGCAGGGCGAAAATTCAGCCCAGGACTGGGCATTGGCTTAACCCTGTGTAGGAACACTTTACCTGCAAGAAAAACGACTTACTCGGACACACATCGGGCTTTGGAAAGTGACGCCAACACTGGCAACTTCACACCTAGCAAAAGGGAACCTGCCTGCCTCACCAAGAAGGAAAAGTACCAATACCCCGTGAGAATAACGACCTTGAGAATTAATCCTGTAACGCCGATGTACAAGCCTTATTCGAGCAGCGCTCAGTCAGCCCAAAGCCCTGCACACCGCCGCTGGGACGCCCCGGTGGCCCGTTCTCTCAGCGGCAATGGGGGTGACTATGACCCGACTCAACGCTCGGATGATCCCTACACAAGTAGAGCCGACAGGCCGTCATTTAATCAGCGTCAGGCCGTTGAGCAACTGACGGGTGGCAGGTTGAAATGGCAGGACCGAAACCAAAACAACAGGACCGAGATTTCCTACAACTTCACTTATGAACAGGGTCTTGGATTCAACGACTACGAGAAACAAGAAGCACGGCGCGCCATCCAGTCCTGGGGCGATGTGGCGAACCTGACGTTCACTGAAAACGGCGGCCCGGCAGAAGGACGGCTGGCCTTCCGTATTTCCAATAATGTGATAGTTGCAGACGGCTACTACCCCTATAGCAACGACAAAAACGGCATCGCTGGCGATACCCGCTATCAACCGGGCTTTGTGACACGCCCCACCGTAACCCACGAAATCGGTCACACGCTCGGCCTGAATCACCCCGGTACTTACAACGGCCAAAAAGACGACGCCAAACGGTTTTATGCCCAAGACTCTAAAGCCCATACCGTCATGAGCTATTACCCTGCCCAAAGCAGTGGCAAACACTTCGAGGGCAGGCCGCTGGCTCCCATGATGGATGACATCAGTGCTATCCAGCACCAGTACGGCGCCAACTATCAAACCCGCCGAGAAAACAACATCTACGGTTTCAACTCCAACACCGGCAGGGACCACTACTCCCTGAGAAGCCATCAGGACGCCGCTATTTTTTGCGTATGGGATGGCGCCGGAAATGACACGCTGGACTTCTCGGGTTACGGCAATAACCAAACGATCAATCTGAGAGATGGCTCGTTTTCCGACGTAGGTGGTTATCAGGGCAACGTCTCTATCGCCCGCAACTGCCTCATCGAAAACGCTATCGGTGGCTCAGGCCACGATGTGCTGATCGGCAACGCCGCCGATAACCGGCTCACCGGTGGGGCGGGTGCGGACCGCATGCGCGGCGGCGGCGGCGCCGACAGTTTCGTCTATAACCACGCCAGCGACTCCACGCCTGCAAACCCCGATGTCATCATGGATTTCACCAGCGGCACCGACAAGATTGACCTGCGCGGGCTGGAGCGAAGGTCCAACACGCGATTCAAGCCCGTCCAGGTGTTCAGCGGGCGTATCGGCGACGCGATCGTGGGCTTCAACCCGCAGACCCAGCGCCACTTCATCGCCATCGACTTGACCGGCAACCGCACAGCAGACTTCGTGGTGACCAGTACGCAAGTGATCAGGCCACCGGATGTGCTTGTAAACTGACGGCAACGCGTGACACCCAACCCGCGAAGCCTTTGCAGACCCGAGCGGTCAGCAAAGGCTGTTCACGGTTGAACAGATACTTAGTCGGTGCCGTATTTCGGGTTACGCGGGCCATACAAAATGCCGGTGCGCTGCCCGGCCGACAGCAGGCGGACACTGGCAATACCGGCAATCGGGTGCGCCGCATCGGTGGAGCTGTTGATCACCTGCTTGACCGCTGCCGAGACCAGCATGCCCACCAGGCCGCCGCCATTGTTGTTGCCTTCCTCGCTGGAAGCGCGTGCCGAGCCGGTCCACAACGTGGTGCCGGTGCGCAGGTCCACCAGCTTGGCCGAGGCCGTCACGGAGGTGTCGCTGGATATCAGCATGTACTTGGTGCCGTAGTCGCTGATGGTGATGTACAGCGCCGCGTCCGCACCAAAAATGTCATGCAGCTTGCCCGGCGCCACGCCCTGGATATCGTTGGCGGTGGTCAGGCCGTTCTGGCGGAAAGTTTCGTCCACCAGGGCAATCGGCAACACGTAGTAACCGGCTTCGGCCAACGGGTAGGTGACCTGCGAAACCAGGCTGTAGGAGGCCTGCACTTCCGGCGACTCATTGATGGGTGGCAGTACCAGGATCGACTTCGGCCGAGCCTGTTTGAACGCTGTGTAATCAATGGTCTTGGGCGCCGCGCAGCCGCCGAGCAATGCCAGGGCCAGCAAGGCGCCGGTGAGTTTTAACAGGTTCATTTAGTGGCAACTCCAGCCTTGGCGTTTTTCAGCAAAAAGTCCATGTACGCAGCGGACTCAGGGAACAATGCCTTCTCGGTGCGGAACTCCTGCACCATCTGGTCATCCTTGCCCATGCTCAGGTACAGCATGCCCAGGTGCGCGTGGTAACCCGGCGGGGCCTTGCGGCCGCTGGCGTTGATCTTTTGCAGATCGCGTTCCAGGGCTTCCACCTGCGCTTCCTTGGGCTCGCCCTTGAAGTACTCGTAAACCTGCGGCTGGTAGCTTTCCCATTGATACAGGGGTTGGGGCGCCGTGTGGCACCCGGCGACCGTCGCGATTGCTGTCAGCATCAGCGCCAACTTAACTGCCTTGCTCATCCGTGTAGTGCTCCTTGGCGTTGTTGTGATTAGTTGCGCGGGTTCCAGGCGCCGGCGTTGATGCCGTCTACCAGGCGGTTGATCGCTTCGCGCATGGCCAGGTCCAGAACCTTGCCATTGAGCGTGGAGTCGTAGCTGGCAGTGCCGCCAAAACCGATGACTTCACGGTTGGAGAGCGCGTACTCACCGGCGCCCTGGGTGGAATACACCACTTCGGAGGTGCTGATGTTGACGATATTCAACGCGACTTTGGCGTAGGCCACTTGGGTTTTGCCACGGCCGAGAATGCCGAACAACTGGCGGTCGCCGGTCTCTTTGCGGCCGAACTCGGTCACGTCGCCCGTCACCACGTAGTCAGCACCTTTAAGCTTTTGCACGGTGCCTTTGATCGCGGCTTCCTGGGAGATTTCGCCCATGTTGTCGCGGTCCAGCACACTGAAGCGGTTGGTCTGCTGCAGGTGGGTGATCAGGATGGTCTTGGCCTGGCCGCCAAGGCGGTCAACGCCGTCGGAGAAGATGCCGCGCATGTAGCTGGAGCGGTTATCGAACTTGCCTACGGCAATCGGTACACGTACGCCGGAATAGGCCACGCTGGCGCTGGCAACTTGCTCCACCGGCATCGCACGGTTGCTCTCGGTGGCGCAACCGGCCACGCTCAGCAGCGCTGCGGCGGTGAGGCCCGACAGCAGGATTTTGGACAGTGTTTTCACAGAGTGCTCCTAGAGGTGAAACCAGCGCAAAGGGCTGTTATGTAAGTTATCAACGAAGTCGCGGCAATCAGATTTTGCTGAAAACGCGCGCGCGTTTGCCCGCAGCCTCAACATGGAAAGTGTCGAGCCCGCCAATAGCGATATCAGGAAGGGTGACTGCCTCGCAGCAGTGCGGTTGAAACGTGCGGCCCGCGGTGAGGCGGGTGGCCGGGAGAAAAGCAGAGAGGCGCATTGCTTGATTCATCCTTGAAAAATGCCTTGTATCCAGTGCGCGGCATTTTACGGGGTTGCCCTGTGTACTCAAGCGGTTTCGCTGCTGCGGGGGCGTTCGCCGCTCAACGGCATTCTGTTACGCTGCGCGCCCGCCTCAAGTTACACAGCCATCGGTCGAGACATTGGCTTGGCTTGTTCATTAAATAGGGATATTGCGTGTTGAAAACCCTCCTTGGGGCTGCGGCCCTGCTCGCGACGCTGTCGATGACCGGCTGCGTCTCTTACACCGTCACCGGCCCCATCGGCGCCCCGCTCCACCCGGCCCCCGTCAGCAGCCCGCGCAGTGCGCAAGTCGCTGATGTGACAGTGAGCGCCGCCGACGTCAACGACGCCAATAAAACTGCGATCAGCCGTTCGCTCACGGCCCAACTCAACCAGTACGTGCGCACGGCGGGTTACTTCAAGCAGGTCACTGAGTACCCGGTGCGCCTTGGCGAAAACGATGTCGCGCTGAAATTCAACATGACCTCCCTCAAAGGCCACCGTGGCGTTCACCCCGCCTACGTGCCTGGTGCCCTGCTGACGCTGACGATCTGGATCTGGGTCAACGGCCCGATTTTCGTCGACACCTTCGACGTGGCCGGCGACCTGGTGATTGTCGACCGCGACGGCAAGGAACTGGCGAGCGCCAAGCAAGAGGTCAAGTTTGAACGCAACGTGGGCCTCTACGGCCGCGAATACTGGGCCCCGACCATGGGCGCCAAACAGTTGAACGAACTGGTCGCGCAACTGCTCGATACCGCCACTGCCAAACTGGCCAAACCGTAATTTCAGGGAGCAACACATGAAAGGGTTGATCAAACACAGCCTGGTCCTCGCCGCCGTCTTGTTGACCGGTTGCGTGTCCTACTCGCAACACGAATTGCCGGCCGTGCAAACCTGGCCGCCGACCGCCAGCACACCGGCACAGAAACCCACCGCCTACGTGCGCACCACGGCGCTGAGCCAAGTCAACGGCGGCCCCGGCAATACCACGGCCGGCGCACCGGCGGCGCTGTGGGAAAAAACCGTGGCCGATGGGTTCCGCCAGTCCAACCGCTTTGCACGGGTGAGCACCGACAAGGTCGACTCGGACATCTACGCCGACGCCACGCTGTACAACAACGAACAGTTCAGCATGGCCTCGGCGATCATCACTGGCGTTACGTTCTTCATCATCCCGTCCACCGCGAAGAACACCTTCACCCTGGAAACCGTGTTCAAGGACAAGGACGGCAAAGAGTTGGGCCGGGTCAAGAAAAGCGAATCGGTGCGCACGTGGATGCACCTGGTGCTGATCGTAGGCATCCCGTTCCAGGCCAATACTGGAGAAGTGGTTGAAGCACTGACCCGCAGCACGCTGGATGAAGCTGTGCAGCGCAAGTTGTTCTGACAAACACAACACCAAATGTGGGAGCGGGCTTGCCCGCGATAGCAGTGTGTCAGTCACTGGATTTATTCACTGACCCACCGCCATCGCGGGCAAGCCCGCTCCCACAGGGGTTTGGTGGTGTTACCGATCGTTCCCACGCTCCGCGTGGGAATGCATCCGGTGACGCTCTGCGTCACGGCCTCAAAAGCAGACGCAGAGCGTCCAGGGCGGCATTCCCACGCGGAGCGTGGGAACGATCAGCGCTGGGGCTTAGAACGCGTAACGCGCTTTGAGCATCACGCCATCGGCGTCAAAGCCACTGCGCGCTTGGCGGGTGTAGCTGGCGCCCACGGTGAAGTCCGACACCTGGTAGTTCACGCCCACACTCGCCTCGTAGCTGTCACGCGCCACCGACGCGCCGGTGGTGGTGAACGCCGCACCACCCGCCACAAAGTTGGAGGTTTGCGCGACGCGATCACCCATCAGGTCGTGATACGCCATCAAGGTCGCTTCCGGTTGCAGGCTGCCTGCGCCCATCGGCAAGTTGCCGGCCAAACGCACACCGGCACCCAACTCACCCACTTCATAACGCTGCGAACGCGTGCTCAGCGCCGCCGAAGAACCCTTCTCGTCGTAGCCGTCCATGCGCACGTTGGCATAACGCGCCGCCACACGCGGTTCGATCACCACCGCCTGCGATGGCTTGAAGCTGTAGCCGCCGATTACGCTGGCTGCCAACACGTTGCTGTCGTAACTGCCCTTGGCCGTGGTGCCCGCCACATGGCGCTTGCTGTCGTTGTCGTTATGACCGTAGCTGAGGCTGCCATCCACAAACCAGTTTTGCAGCGCCCAGTTGCCATACAGCGACAGCGCGTGGCCCTCCACATCGGTCTTGTTGCCCAGGTCCGAATGGATGTTGGAATTAAGGTAGCTGTAAGCCACGCCCAGGGTGGTGGTGTCGTTCAAACGCCCGTCCACACCCACGGCCATGCCGCTGCTGTTGGCCGAGTAACCGTTGTTACCGCCGCGCCCATCCTGGTCCATGTTGCTGCTCAAACCCTGCACCCACACGCCGCCGGTTTGATGGCCTTCGCGCTGGTCGGTAAGGCGGTTGAAGATTGCGCCATTGATAACAGTCTGCCCCGACAACGCCACATCCAGCGCGCCACGGTTGACGTCCGGCTTGAGCTGCTCGCTCACTTGAGCAAGCTGTTGCGCAGTCCCGGCGTTGGCGAGGGACTGGAACACTGGGTCGTCCTGGTTGAGCCCGCCGAGCACATCGTTCTTGAACGTATTCACCGCCGTGGCCGCTGCGGCGCTGGCACCTGCACCGGCAAGTTCCTGCTGCACTTGCTGGTTGTCTTTAACTGCGACGACAGCCTTGACCGTTTGCGCATCCGCCGAGTAGCTCAGCACGTTGAGCAGCGATGACGAACTGGCAACCGACAGGCCGTTGTTCTGCACACTGGTGGCCTGCAACAGGGTGTATTGAGTGCCGTTATTGGTGCGCGCAAAGTCGCCTGGCTGCGCACTCACCGTGAGCTTCGACGCCTGGGCGAAATTAGCCGTACCGTTGACCGACAGATACGGCGTGGTCGGCACCACGCTGTCGGCCAGGTGCATATCAATGCCCGCACCGCTGGCGACGTTAAGGTTGCCGCTGATCGTGGTACCGGGCGCGGCCAGGTTCAACGAGCCGGAATTAATCGAGACCGGCGCGATGATGCGCTGGCCGGCAAAATCAGCTTGGCCGGCGACATTCACCGCACTCAGGTTGAGCAAGTCACCGGTGATTTTGCCGCCCGTCCAGTTCAACGTGGCAAGGTTGGCGGCGTCGATGGCCGTGCCGGATTTGCTGCGGATCTCGCCTGCTTGCTGGTTGATCTCGAACGGCGAAGTCTGGTCACGGGCATCGACCAGGATCGCGGTGCTGTCGGCACTGATCAGGCCACGGTTGATAACGCCGCGCGCGCCCGACTGCGGGTTCTGGGTAAAGGTCGCCCCAGTCAGATGCACAGCCACCGCATTGGCGCCGTTGGCTTCAATCGTGCCGGTGTTGAGCAAGTAATCGAAGGTGCCGGAGTTGAACTGTACGGCCCTGGCCATACCACCGTTGACCGTCACCACACCGCTGTTTTCTATACGCAGGTCACTAGTGTCGGTTTCAACTTCAATGCCCAACGCCTCTTCGCCCGTGACGCGGATGGTGCCGGAGTTGAGGATTTTGCCGCCGACGGTCACCGGCATATTGTTATGGGTGTCCAGGATCAGGCCGTAGCCGTAGATGGAAGTGACATCAATCAGGCCGGAGTTGATCACGTCACCACCGACGGTCGTGCCATTGAGGTACATGCCCTCGCCGTCACTGTCCGACCCCGGCACGTCAACGGTGACGATAGTTCCGGAGTTGATCACGCTGCCGCCGATGTTCGCTGCGCCCACCTCAAAACCTTCGGCCCAGGTCTGGTTGGTGAGCCTGATCGTACCGGCCTGGATGACATCACCGGTGATCGTGCCGCCACGGGCCCGCAGATCAGAGTCCAGCGCGCCATCCACTACAAAACCACGGATGTTGAGGCCACTGCCATCGATGTTGTAGTCGGCGCGGTTGATCAGCGAACCCTGAACATTGGTCTCGGCAACACTGGCCCCATCGACATTACGCTGGGTGGCCACCACATTGCGCGACCCGACCAAGGTGACAGGCTCGTTGAACACCTGGCCTTTCCACTTGTTCTGGCCGCTGCTCACGTCGAATTCCACCGCAGCAACATGCGCGGCGCCTGCGCTGACCATCAGGGCCAGCAGGGTTTTCTGGAACGGCTTACGCTTCATTTCAAACTCCATGAACTACAGTCAAAGCCGCCAATACGCCCGGCGGCTGTAGGTGTGCTGAGCGAAGGATCAGATGATCCGAATGCATTCCCCCAAGGCGCCCTGCTGAACTGCAGGCGCGAGCAATCGCACCGCAGCCGGTGGTGGCAGACAAGGGAATGGGGAGGCGAAGTTCACATTAATCCTTAATGTCGTTTTAAAACGCTGCAGTCCATGCAGCCCGACCGGTTGCGGGTGGGCGGGGTAAAGACCCGGACTTGAGGGAAATGGTTCCTTTTGCGGTAGGACGCTTCCCCAAACTACCGAGGGTTTGCCTGATATCCGTGAGCGGACGGCGGAATGCGTTGGGGGTGGTGGGGTTGGGGATCGGCGAAAGGGGGTTGAGTCAGGGCGTTGGTGCCTTGCGTGGGTTTGGGTGGGGGGCTTATAGTCCGGCCCGTCGCCCAACAAGGGCGATCGGATTTGGCGATCCGTTGACCGTATGCGAAAGCTTTCTGCTTGCTTGCAGGGGCTTCCGTACCCGCATCGCTGCTTTATGGCAGCTGTGCGCGGGAGACCTTCGGGTCTGCCGGAACTCGGTCCCGGTTCGCCAACCTGCGTACAGCTGTCACCCATTCGTTTGGCGACGATAGGTGACAGCTTCACTCTACTGACCGAGGTTTCACCATGAACCAATACATGCCCCTAACGGGCCACGACTGCACCGTCCCCGCTCTGCTTATCGACACCAGCGCGCCCCTCGACGTACTCCACGACGCCGCCGCGTACCGGATTCGCGCCGTCACGCAACTGTTGGAAAACCTGGCCTTCCGCGAACAGCTCAGCAGCGATGCTGTGGTGCTTCAAGACTTCGCCCAACTACTGGCTATACCGCTGCGGGATGGGTGTGATTTGCTGGATGTCATTATTCGCAGGCTCAATGCCGATCCATCCTGAGTAACAACCGGGCGGCTCGCATGCCGCCCGGCTTGCGGATATAGGCGTGGGAGCTTTCTTGACCAACCAATTTTTTACATCAAGATTTTCGCGACAGTTCTTGTATAACAGCTATAACAAAAAATTCTAAAAAACTGTCAATTCTCACAGGTTTATAAAAACGCAGAGTTCCATAGTCTTTCATACGACACCGGTGAGCCGGATAGCAAACATAGTAGATATGAGGACTCATAAATGGACAAGTACTTTGGCGAAGAATCGTTCACGTTGTTGCCGGAAGCTATTTCATTCATTAGAAAAGTAAATACGGACCTTGCCGACGACCCACAGAAGAGGCATGAAAGTGGTTGGAGGCGTAATGCACAAATAGTAACAACTGGAGATAGCCGTTTGTGGCTGCTCTCAATGGAACCTGGCGGAAGCGAAAACTTAACGACCACACTAGAGCAATATTTGCAGCACGTGTCAAAAAACTTATCCGAGAACCAATTCTACCGCATGGTAGTTATTGATGAGGTGCCAGGCACAATCCGTCGGTTTGAACTAATGATGACGTGGAAACCCTACGTAAAACCTCAAGATAAAAAACCAGAATATAAAGAAAACTCTTGGTGGACTAAGTATTGGGACACCGTTCTTGGTAGTACAAGCGGGTTCTAATAGATGGAGAAAATAGGAAGGAAATAGGGGTCTGACCCTGAGGGATCCCCACAAATTTACCTTAAGCTCTGCGCTTGATGGCTTGCCTCATCACGCAGAGCCCGTTCCAATATTTCCCAGTGTCCTCGGCCTCCAAAATCTGTGCAGCTTCGCCAGTACTCCAAGCCTAGTCGCCACAATGAAAGCACTCGCTTTTCTTGAGCAAAAAGGGAGCAAAAAGGGGACAGATTTATTTAAGTAAAAAAGAACTCGAAAAATTAAATAAATCCGCCCCCTTTCTCCGCAGGTATTTAAGTGTCAGGGATCCCTCAGAGTCTGCCCCCCATTTTTCCTTGAATATTTCAACCGCCATAAAGCTTAAAAAAATTCATTCTATCTACGATCCAGTATTGAACATCGTCAGGGATGAGCAATCCAAAATCGCTACTACAACGAGCATCCCACTGTGTTTTTGGCAACGCCAATTCCTCATGCAACCGACCATAGTCGGTATGTCGGTAAATCCCGCGGTCGAAATTTATGTAAAAGCTCGGCAATTTCATACACAAAAAATTCCATTTTCGCAAATCCATTTCTCCTCCATAAGATAAGAACCGCTCTACATCCTTATAAAAACTCTTAACACTCTCCAAAGTTAAGCCTTTGAAAAAAAAATCTCGCATCATCGTAAAACTTATCACTTCTGCTTCGGCACTATCAATGTACTGATGAAAATTATCAGCTCCTAAAACTGAGATTCCACCGCGAAAGAGCCCAAGAGCTTTTTCATAATCTTCCTGCTTTAGCCGGCCTGTTTCAATATACGACAAATAATCCGGCCGGACATCGATACAGTAATTGGACTTATCATCCACAACATAATAATGTTGCTCTTTCAAAACAAACAGAGCAATTGATTTGCGCCCTTCAAACAGCTCACTTTCTAATGCGCTAAGCTTAGCGTCCAAACTCATGAAAAAACTCCTCCTGCGTCAATACTCGTGCATTTGATGAGTGCTTCTCAAGCAAGGAATCCCATACTTTCGGAAGTTCTAGGGAAAATAGGGGTCAGACCACTATTCTTTTAACTCATACTTTTTTGGGCGTCCTGACACGCCCTGCGAAACTCTTTTACCTAATGCCTGCGCGATCTCGGACGCAAACTTCTGATCGCCCAAAACATAATTACCGTTTGTAGAAGATCGGATTTGTTCTATCAGCCCAGGTGAAAGTCGATCATTGAATATAGACCGGTAAGCTTCGGCTCGTTGCGCGCTGCCGCTACCTAATTCGCTATAAACCGCATGCAGAAAATAGGGGTCAGACCACTATTCTTTTAACTCATACTTTTTTGCGAAAATAGGGGTCAGACCACTATTCTTTTAACTCATACTTTTTTGGGCGTCCTGACACACCCTGCGAAACTCTTTTACCTAATGCGTGCGCGATCTCGGACGCAAACTTCTGATCGCCCAAAACATAATTACCGTTTGTAGAAGATCGGATTTGTTCTATCAGCCCAGGTGAAAGTCGATCATTGAATAAAGACCGGTAAGCTTCGGCTCGTTGCGCGCTGCCGCTACCTAATTCGCTATAAGCCGCATGCGGGCTTATAAAGCCTGACAGCTCGCCCTGTGCGTTTGCCCTATAGCTGGTCCAGCGATAGTCGCCCGGATGAATAACCATACCGGCTCTAACCGGGTTCATTTCGATATATCGATAGCAAGCTAAAACATAGTTTTCTTGTTGAACCAAACAGGAACGGAAACGGCCTTCCCACAACGTACCCGTTCGTTGATATGTTCGATTGACATATTGAACGTAGCGCTGCCCAAGCCCCTTCATAAGCAGCCCAGCCCCTGCGCAGCAGGTGGGAGTCAACAACAAATGAACATGATTTGTCATCAAGCACAATGCGTGAACTTTACAGCCATAAAATTCAGCAAGCATGGCTAATGTATCAATGTAAAAAATATAGTCTTCATCTGAGTAAAAACACGCAGACCGATTGTTTCCCCGTTGAATAATATGCAACGGGATATCCGGCAGTAAAACCCTAGGACGGCGAGCCATATAAACCCCTAACTGGATAAGAGCTTACAGCTTAGCCGCCCTTCAACAGGCCAACAGAGTGGAATAATTACAAAAAATAAATCATGTTTTTAAAGAGCAACTCTGCTCAACTCTAAAAAACAAAACCGTGGTCTGACCCCTATTTCACGATATATCGATAGCAAGCTAAAACATAGTTGTCTTGTTGAACCAAACAGGAGCGGAAACGGCCTTCCCACAACGTGCCCGTACGTTGACATGTTCGATTGACATATTGAACGTAGCGCTGCCCCAGCCCCTTCATAAGCAGGCCAGCCCCCGCGCAGCAGGTGGGAGTCAACAACAAGTGAACATGATTTGTCATCAAGCACAATGCGTGAACTTTACAGCCATACAATTCAGCAAGCACGGCTAATGTATCAATGTAAAAAATATAGTCTTTATCTGAATAAAAACACGCAGACCGATTGTTTCCCGGCTGAATAATATGCAACGGGATATCCGGCAGTAAAACCCTAGGACGGCGAGCCATATAAACCCCTAACTGGATAGGAGCTTACAGCTTAGCCGCCCTTCAACAGGCCAACAGATTGGAATAATTACAAAAAATAAATCATGTTTTTAAAGAGCAACTCTGCTGAACTCTAAAAAACGAAAACCGTGGTCTGACCCCTATTTCCCTTGAAACATCCTTTAATCTTGGTCGACTGGTCTCGAGTTGTCTTACCAGTTTGCCAAGCGTGGAGGTCACGTGCGGACAGCAGGCAGGGCAACAAGTCGTCATTGTTGGGAGTGCGCCAGTTGGCCCCGGCTCTTCTGGACCTAGCCTCCCCTCGCATCACCCAACCAAAAGTTCTTTTAATCGCTCTCCAGCAGTAGCTATCTCGCTGGTGGTCAGCGGCGTATAGCTAACAACAATCAACACACCTCCGGCCAATTCCGAGGTCTCCTCAACGTGCCCCTTGAGACAGTTAATAATCTGTTGAGGGCTTTTCCCAAATGCACGAAGGCATAATTTCTCATCAAAATAATTAGCCGCATTTATACGAAAAACACCCTCTCTCCCGTTAACATCTTTTTTTGTAGCATCGCATGCAGCTACTACTGCCGGCCAGTCGCTTCTAGTGACAGACCAATCATGCAGTGCAGCTCTATAGGCACCAAAAGCCTCTACGTACGCAGGGAAAATTCGTTTCAACAAGTCCAAATAATCAATTTTAGCATTCGAAAACTCAATGAATAGAGAGTCATCAAATTGAGCATCATCTTCTAGATATTTCTCACTTCTAAGAGAATATGCAATTCGACCTTTTATTCCCTTTGGAAGGAATTTATCCAAAGAAACAGAAACAACAAGCTCGCCTTCAATATCGGGAACATCTACAGCACCGGCCAAATTCCATGGCGCACCTAAGCCGGACAACCTTTCGATAATATTTTCGTGCCGTTTTTCAATAGACTCTGAAAATTTTGGCCTATGACGAAATTCAAGCTTATGCGTAGTCATTAGGGTGCAACCCTCGCAGTAACGTTTCTGATATTTTGCTCAATCAAAATATCAGTTGCTCTCTCAGCCGCTTTTTGACTTGGAAATTCAAAAACGGCTTTGATACCGGGATTTTGTTTCAACGCATTCGATGAAATAGTGAAAACAGGGGTCAGGCCCTGAGGGATCCCAGCTTAGCCTTCGATCACTAGGCGGACAAAATAAAAATATTACAAAAATAAATTATGCTTTGAAAATACCAACTCTACCAAACTCTAAAAAAGCAAAATCGTGGCCCACCTTATTTTTCAAAAAATAAACCATATTTTTAAATAACAACTTCACTGAACTCTAAAAAACGCAAAACGTGGTCCACAAAACGTGGTCTGCCCCCATTTCCCTAGCCAGTTTGACACCACCTTTTGTACCAACTTAATAAATGAATTTGGTATTAGCCTTTCCACTAGGGTCGATAACCAGTACAAATTTTCTCCAATCACCACCTGTGTGCGATCTCATCAGCTCGTGCAACTTATGGACGTGACTAGAAGCTCTATCTTCAGGGTCATCCAAAAGCTCGCTGAAGAACAAGCCATCGCGAACGAATGAGTATTTAGAACCTACAGACCACCCTCCGTCATAAACTTCATGCTCAAATTCACAACGCATTTCCTCGTACGGACCATTCGCAGAGTCATGCATGATCTGCGTGAGCGCATTCAAGACCTGTACTTGTTGCTCAATGCTCATTGCCCGGCCTCATTCCTGAATGACTTGCGCATTTTTATTCCATTGATTGAGTAGTCAATAACTAATGAATCTGGTCTTGCCGACACAGGATCCGTTCTAGAAAAGCGCACTGTCACGGCGCCGACCTGATCACCGTTGTTCAACCCCTTCTTAATTTCTGTTTCCCACCGCTTATAGGCAGAGTTATTGAAATTACCATCCTGCGGAAAGAGGTTGAATCTGTCACAGGTACCACCAAGCTGACAACCCTGGATGTGCCCCCCCACATCCGTTGGCAATCCCTCTTTGCCAACTGCCGTTTGGCGTGCATCACGGACGCCTTTATCCAACGACGGACTGTAGGTAATTTCATCAACGTAACCGCTTGAATTGGTCTTAAATTCAGTGCCGTTGCTCAGCTTGACTTGGCTATTTGGTGGGGGCTCATTCAGTATTTTGTATTCAGGTGTTCCTTTACTGGCTTTGGTCACATCGACCTCAACACTAGCCAGTTTGACACCACCTTTTTCACCAGCCTCCTTTATCGGGTGGGCATAGGGCAGAAAATAGGGGTCAGACCACTATTCTTTTAACTCATACTTTTTTGGGCGTCCTGACACGCCCTGCGAAACTCTTTTACCTAATGCCTGCGCGATCTCGGACGCAAACTTCTGATCGCCCAAAACATAATTACCGTTTGTAGAAGATCGGATTTGTTCTATCAGCCCAGGTGAAAGTCGATCATTGAATATAGACCGGTAAGCTTCGGCTCGTTGCGCGGTGCCGCTACCTAATTCGCTATAAACCGCATGCGGGCTTATAAAGCCTGATAGCTCGCCCTGTGCGTTTGCCCTATAGCTGGTCCAGCGATAGTCGCCCGGATGAGCAACCATACCGGCTCTGACCGGGTTCATTTCGATATATCGATAGCAAGCTAAAACATAGTTGTCTTGTTGAACCAAACAGGAGCGGAAACGGCCTTCCCACAACGTGCCCGTTCGTTGATATGTTCGATTGACATATTGAACGTAGCGCTGCCCCAGTCCCTTCATAAGCAGGCCGGCCCCTGCGCAGCAGGTGGGAGTCAACAACAAATGAACATGATTTGTCATCAAGCACAATGCGTGAACTTTACAGCCATACAATTCAGCAAGCACGGCTAATGTATCAATGTAAAAAATATAGTCTTCATCTGAGTAAAAACACGCAGACCGATTGTTTCCCCGCTGAATAATATGCAACGGGATATCCGGCAGTAAAACCCTAGGACGGCGAGCCATATAAACCCCTAACTGGATAAGAGCTTACAGCTTAGCCGCCCTTCAACAGGCCAACAGAGTGGAATAATTACAAAAAATAAATCATGTTTTTAAAGAGCAACTCTGCTCAACTCTAAAAAACAAAAACGTGGTCTGACCCCTATTTCTGCCTATTTCATGACCCCTATTTCACTCGAGGACGGGAATACGCTGCGCGGGATCGGTGATGTCATACACATGCTGCTCACAGCCCGCGCCGACGATTACGAACTCCACCAGGTAAACCTTCTGCTTCTGCGGCTTGAACGCCGAGCTCATAGGGCCGCAGGCGTAGACAATTTTTTCGGCGTAGCGGTAGTAGTTCGAGTCATACACCCGCGACTCGCCCAATACCTCGATTGTCTGCCCCGGATCGGCCAACACTTCCAACTGCGGGAAGCGCTTGACCGCCGCACTGTTGGCAACCTCACTCATCTTGGCGATCCAGCCGAACACCTTGCCACGGCCTGAATCTACCACCGTGCCGAGGATCTCCGGCCGCTGATCCGCATCACCGCCACGGCGCACGGAGAACTGCACAGGGTAGGTAAAACCGGTGGCCCGCATGATCACCTTGGCTTGCTCGGCATCGGCCACGACCTTGTTCTGCTGCAACTGCACGCCGTCTTTGAGCAGGCTGGACGACGAGTCGCGCGCATTGGAGTGACAGCCCGCGAGGATCAGGGCCGAGAGGATAAAGGCAACTTTTCTCATAAGGGTTTTCCGTATACATACATGGGCTATGCAAGGTTCAAAAACTCAAAAAAAATACGACCCCGTATAAAAACAGGGCGAAGCCGGCCAACGCCGCTCGCCACTCCGGGTCGGCATCCTTACTCATGCCGCCCGGCGCGATGGCCACCCTGGCGCCTCGCGCATAGCTGTAGACCGCCTGGCCAAACCACAACTGCACCAGCACCATGAGGAAAAAGCGCTTCCAGCTACCGTCAAATCGTAGAAAGCCATTGAGTAGCGCAGCCAGGAGTAAGACCACATACAAACGTGATCTGACCTCGATTACCCGCTCTACCACCCACCACGCCCGGACATAAAGGATTTCACATAATCCCACCGTGTAACTATCCAGTACACAGCAAATATTCCTGACAAGGGAAATCCAATCCAGATGAACACCCAGTTCGAATCTGTGCGAAGCAGTATACCAACCACTATGGCGACCATCATGCCGAAAAACGTACTCACCCCACACACCACCGCCAACAATGAAACTATCAGCAGCAGGGTATTTATAAGTTTACTTGCTCGCATCGACCGCCTCATTGTAAAGGCTATTGCCTTTCGCGCCCACGGACAGAAAATATAGCAACATTGCACCGCCATACGGCGCCTTTTTACCAAGAATAAATTGGTTATTATCAAACTTTCTGACCGTCACATCAAATATTGATTTTTTCTTGTTCAAACCATCAGCCAACCCCATCTTCAGAGGCACCTTTACAAACCCCGAACCAATTGATAACGCGAAATCTGCGGCACTATATATCACCGGCCCATATCCGCCAGGAATCTGATCAAAAGTTTGTTTAACATGATTATAACTGCCCTCTTCATTATTAACATGGTTATAAAGGGCTGAGGTGCCCTCCTCAATATTCCCTAATCCGAATACAATCATAGGCCCACCGAAAAAGCACCCGGCCACTGTGCCGCATAGAGTGCCCCCCGAGTAAACACTTGCCCCTCCCGTGACAGTCTTGGCGGTGTTAGCTACCACAGGAATGACATCACGCGTTCCCGCATCAAAAACCGAGTCAGTGAGCGAATAGTTAAACAGGCCTTTATCCCTCTGCGCATCTGCCCATTCAAGCTCATTACTCAGCCCGACCATATCGGCTTCACTCAAGTATGCATCGTGATACTCCTTGGTCCCTCGCTCCAGATGAGCCCAGCACTTGATGATGTAACACATGGCCTTTTCCAGGTTCGCTTCCGTGAAGTCACCTTTCTGAGCCTCAGCCTTGATCGCCGCCACCTCCGCCTCATGAGCTGCTCGATTATAGACGTCCACCGACATCGCGTTTCCTCCCGCGACAACAGCACCTGAGGTACCTCGCCCAGAGCCAACCACGGCCCCGGCGCCTGCCGCGATCAAGGCGGCCATTGCATCTTGATCCACACCCTTGATGCCATTTTTCCCCAGCGCGTCGGCAATGGTCGGCATCAAGGCAGCCGATGTTCCCGCGCCCAACGCGCCGCTTTGCACATTGCCACTGGACAACCCAATAGCCGCCCCCGCCAACGCGTGCAACATCACACGTGCCGCACCGCCTTCAGCCCAAGCCGCCCGAGTGGCCGCATCCGACTTAGGATCAGTCGCACGCGACTGGGCATAATCGCCAATCTTGTTGAAGATATCGCTGGAGGCCGTGTTGGCGACAATACCAACCGTCGTTCCTACAGGCGCGCCACCCAGCCCTGCGGCGATTAGTCCGGACGCGATATCGGCCATTAAGCGTTTGTCGCCACCGACCTGCCAGCGCTGGGCTTCCGTATAAGCGGCATTCGCTGCGAGCACCGTTCCAGTGGCATCCGGCGAACCGGCTTCGGTCTGGGTTTTGGCTTTATCGGCCAGTGCTTTCGCCTCATCCGCCTTCGCCTTCCCCACCGCACTGATCACCCCACTGGCCAACTGCGCCGAGCTTTGGATCAGGTCAATACGCTCTTGCATCGCCTTTTCATCAGGCCGGTCAAGTTTCTGATTGGCGTTGTCGGTATCGCGATTTAGCCCCACCAGGTCATTGGCACCTTCGGCATTGCGAACCACAATCGTGCCTTCGCTGACCGCGCTACGGGTGTAGCTATGGTCTTTCTCCTTGAGCGCTATCGGGATGCTGCCGCCCATCGACGCACCGCTGGTACTGCTGGAAGACACCGAAATACCGGCAGATTGACTTTTGATTTCGCTGACATTCTTGATGTCGCTGACGATCAGGCGGTCAGTGCTTAGGTGGTTCTTATCAGCTGACGCCTCACTGGCAATCACCGCGCCTTGCAGGGTGGTGTTCTTGCCGACATTGATGTCGTAGCCGCCCGTGCCCGCATACAAACCGCTCTGGTCGGTCACGCCCTTGTAGTCGCTGTTCATATTCGCGGCGGCAAGGTTCGCCGAGCCCGCTACGGTAGAGCCGTAGCAGAACGGCGGGATGCAAATACTCGCGCCGAAGCCTGCGCTGCTCTGTTTGCTGCGCGACGACTCGGTGTCTTGGAGGGAGATGATATTGAGGTTGCCGCCAATATCTGCCTTGATACGGTCCGCACGAACCTGGGCGCCTTTGAGGGTGGTATCGCCACCGCTTTGTAACAACAGGCTGCCCGTATCGAGGGTGCTATTGACCTGAGTGACGGAGTTACCGTTGCCATTGTTCTTGGCACCCTGCGCACCGAGGTCGAGGGTGAAGCCGTTTTGCTCGCCAATATTGAAGCTGGCTCCGATGGCGGTTTTATTTTTCGACCCTTCGTTTTTGCGGTCGGTGGTGTTTTGTGCGCTTTGCATCAACACATCGTTTTTGGCTAACAACAACGTGTTGGCGGCTTTCAAGCGGCTGCCGGTGATCTGGATATCACCCTGAGTACCCGCCGCAGCGCCCGTGGCAACGATCGACAAGTCTTGCCCTGCGTTGAGCGTGCTCTGCTTGGCGGTGACGCTGTTGAATTCGATGCTGTTCTTGCTGCGGTTATTGGCCAGTTCGGTGCCGATTTTGATCAGCGAACCGTTGCCGGGCGTGCCGCCGACTTTATTTTTGAAACCGGAGCTTTGCGCATTGGCGTCCGAAGCCTGGCCGTTCAGGTTGTAGGCGGCGAGGGCAGCCTGGGCGATTTTGACTGCCTTGAGGCGTGGGTCATCAGCACTACGGGCCGCTTTGACGGCATCGCGCATGCTGGTGGCGGTGTCCACCACCGAGCCCGCGATCACCCGCCCAACCGCCAAGCTCTTGGAGCTGTCCTTACTGGTCTGACTGGCCGTCTCCATCCCCGAAGTAACGGTGACATCAGCCCCACTCAACTCCATGTTCTTGGTGCTCACCAGATCACTGGCCACCACCTTCAACTCACGCCCCGCTGTCAACGACACATTGCCCGCACTCGAGCCAATAGTGCTGCCGGTCAAGGTCATTTCATTGGCCGTGCCATTGTGCTTCGAGCTGTTGATGTACAGCTTCTGGTTGCCTGTCACATCGTCCAGACCGAGCTTGTTGCCGGTCAGCACGCCGGTGAGGTCGCGATTCTTCTCCTTGTGCATGTCGGTGCGGGCGAAGGTGTTTTGCGCCGCGTCGATGGTCAGGTCGCGGCCGGCCTGGATGGCGAGGTCGCCGGTGCTGACAAGGTTGGAACCGGTGACTGTGGCGTCGCGATTGGCGGCGATGGTGACGGTTTCGCCGGAGACCATGCTGCCTAGGGCGGTGGTGCGTTTTTCGTCGACTTTGTCCTGAACCTTGCTCGACTTCAGGCCGCCCCAACTGCTTTTGCTTTCTTTGCGTTCGTGACGGGCGCTGTCGGAGTTAGTGACCGCAAGAATGCTGACGTCCTGGCCTGCGACCAGTTGCGCAGCGCCTTTGTCGGCAGTGACGGCGCTGCCGGCCAGCAACAGGTTTGCACCCGCCACGACGGTGCTGTTGGTGCCCGCGCTGACCAGGCTGCCGACATTGTTGATGGCGGATGTCTCATCCAGACGGAATTTCTTCCCGGACGAGGTCTTCTTGGTTTTGCTGTAGAAGCTGTAGTCCTGATTTTCAGCCGCCTTGAGGGCAAGGTCGTTACCCGCAACCAGGTACGCTTCTTTGCCCGCGTCCACTTGGCTGGCCACCAGTTGCAGGTTCTGCCCGGCGCTCAGGGTGGCGTCACCGCCAGCCTTGAGCACGGTCGATACCTGCTGAACATGGTCTTCAACACTGGTGACCTTCTTGGAATTAAACGCCGAATGCTGTTCATTCGCCGCCGACGCCAGGTTCACATTGCCCTTGGCTACCAGCGCCAGATCACGCGTGGCATTCAACTGGCTGCCAATGGCGCTGATGTCCCGCGCAGCCACCACCTGGAAGTCGCGACCGGCCTCGATCTCGGTGCCGTACTGGGTTGCGCTGCTGCTGCGCATGTAGGTGCTGACGGCATTGGCGTTGCGTTGTTCGGCGGTGGCCAGGTTTACATCGCGCCCGGCTTGAACGCCCAGGTCGGCGCCGCTTTTGAAGGCGCCGCCGGTGCTGTTGACGTCGCGGCCGGCTTGCAGGGTCAGGCTGTTGGCGGCCTCGATGCGCGCAGCGTTGTCAACGAAGTCGGTGCGCTCGGTGCGGTAGCCGCTGCTGCTCTGGTGGCTGGTGACGGTGCGTTCGTTGAGCACATCGCCATTTACCGCGCGCACGCTGACGTCGCGCCCGGCGATGATGCCGCCGGCGCGGTTGGTGAGGGTGTTGCCGGCGAGCAGGTCGAGGCGGTTGCCCGCTTGCACGAGGCCGCCGTTGACCATGTTGCGCCCGGCGCTGGCAGCGAGGTTGTTGGTGGCGCGCAGGGTGCCGACGTTGTTGAGGTCGGTGCCGCTGACCAGGTTCAGGTCGCTGCCGGTGATGAGTGCGCCGTTGGGCGCCAGGCGGTTGTTGGCCTGGGCCAGGTAGAGCACGGGCACCAGCACTTGCTGGCCGGCGACGGTGGCGTTTTCCATCCACACGATGTCGTGGGTCAGGGCCGCCACTTGCTCGGCGGTGAGGCTCACGCCTACGGCCAGGTTAAGCGCCTGTTTGGTTCCGATGGCGTTGTCCATCAGGTACTTGAACATCGCTGTGTCGCTGGTCTGGCCATCGATGAAGCGCTGGCCGGTACGGGCGATCACGGCTTGCTGGATCAGGCGCTGTTCATACAGGCCGTCACCCAGGCGCTTTTGTGCCTGGTCCGGGTCGTAGCCCAGTTTGGACAGCATGTAATCGGAGCTTAAGAACTGGCTGAGGTTGGTCAGCAGCGGGTTGGTTTCGATCAGGTATTTCTGTGGGTTGGAGACGAACTGGCTGTCTGGCAGGCCTTGCACGCGGTTAATCACCACGCCGTCGGCCGAGGTGCCGCTGCCGGGCACGACCGGGCCGGTAACCGGCGTGCGGTCGACGCTGCCGCCGCCCAAGGTCCAGCCTTGCGGGCCGGTGCTGGCAGGCGCGCTGGCGCTCTGGCCACTGAGGCGGAACAGCCCGCCCTGGCCGGTGGGCAAGGTGAAGCCGGGCAGGCTCAGCGGGTTGATCTGCTGTTGGGCCAGGTCCGGCGGCAGTTGCTGGTTGAGGGTCACGCGGGTGGAGTAACCGGCTGCGCCACTGGCACCGGTGGCGTCGGTGGTGGTTTTGGCACCTGCGCCGATGTAGCTATAGCCCAGGCGTACCACGCTGTTGTCGATGCCGGCTTGCGCTTTGACGTCTACCGCGCCGCCTGCCTGAATCACGGCGGCGTAACGTTGGTCATCGCTGGCAATTTTGGTGACTTTGCCGAACTGGGTGCGCTCGATCTCCATCATGCCGATGAAGTTGGCCACGGTGGCTTCAAGGCCGCCGAGGTCATTGGGGTTGTAACCGGCGCTTTTGTACCAGTATTTGTTGGTGAGTGCGGCGGCGGCACTGAACCAGCCTTCAGGGTGCTTGGTGCGCTTTGACGTGAAAAGACGATAGGTCTCGGTTTCGCCGGTTTCAATGCCGATGTTGACCAGGTTGTTCAGGCGCGCGGTGAAGTTGCCGCCGGCCGCGATCGAGCTGCTGCTGTTGAGCAGGTCGCCGCCGGCCAGGGTCATGTTGCCGCCCGAGGTGATGCTCGAACCGGCACTGGCGGCGGTCACTTCCAGTTTGTCGCGTGTCACCAGTTCCCACACGTAGTTGCGCGGTGTGCCACCGGCGTGGCAGTCACCGGCGTTGACGTACTCGATGCACGTGCCTTGGGTGGCGGAGGCGGTGTAGACACCCGCATCGTTGACGTCGAGTACCGCCCGTTCGTTTTTGATCGAGTTGGCGGACAGGCTGAGGTTGCCGTCACTCTGGATCGTGGATGAGCTGTTGAGGATGCTGCTGGCCAGGCCGCCCTTGCCGTCACGGTCGACGCTGAGGTTGCCCAGGCTGTAGACGTCGGCGTAGCTGTTGTTCAGCGCGTCCACACGCAGGCTCATGTCGCCGCCGCTGAAGATCAGGCCGTGGTCATTGAGCAAGGCGCCGGTGGTGGCGACCAGTCGTTGGCCGCTGCCCAGGGTCGCGTAGTTGTTGAGTGTGCCCGCGTTGACCACCAGGTCGGTAGCGGCGGTGAGGCGCCCGCGGTTGTTGAGCGTGCCGGCGATGTTGGCGGTGGTGACGCCGCCGCCGGCAATGCTGGCCGTGTCGCTCAGGCTGGCTTGTGCGGCATTGAGGTTGAGGTTGCCCAGGCTGCTGATGCGCCCGCTGCTGTTGAGCGCGCCGCTCAAGGTCAGGTCGAGCGCGCCGTCGCTGGCGATCAGGCCGTGGGTGGTCCAGTTGGCGCCATTGCCGATAAAGCGTCGCGCGCCGAGCAGTTGGCCGGTGGCGGTCTGGTCGAGGCTGTCGACGTTAACGGTGAGTTGCCCGGCCTGGATCACGCTGCTGTTGGTCCAGTTGCCCTGGGTGATGGTCAGGTCGCCACGGGTGACCAGGCTGCCGCCCACGTCGTTGAGGTTGGCCGGGGCAATGCCGAAGTTGCCGGTGCCCACGTGCAGTACGTTGCCGCCCAGGTTCTGGAAGCTACCGGCGTTGAGGGTCAGGTCGTTGTTGGCGGTTTCCAGCACGCCGTTGCGGTTGTCGAACAGGCCACCGATGGCGAATTCGGTGGTGCCCGCCGTGCCCAGCGCACGCAGGCGCCCGGTCTGGTTATCGAGGCTGGCCGCGCGCACCTTGAGGGTGCTTTCGCTTTCGATGATGCCCAGGCGGTTGTTGAGCGCGCCGCTGAGGTCCAGGTCGATCTGTTGGCCGGCGATCTGGCCGTCGTTGTCGCCGCTGTTATCGAAGTCATGCCCGACCACGCGCATCAGGCCTTTGGCATACAGCCCGCCGTTGCGGTTGTCGAAATTGCCGGTGGTGACCAGTGCGTTGCCGCCCTGCGCCGCGATGCGCCCGCCATAGTTGTCTACGCTGCCGGCTTGCAGGTTGAGGCTTTGCCCCTGCATCACGCCGCCCTGGCGGTTGTTGTTGAGGTCGTAACCGTTGCGCAGCACGCCGATCACTTGGGTTTGCAGCGCGGCCTTGAGGCTGGCGAGGGTGCCGCCACGGTTGTCGAGGCTGGCGGCGTTGACGCTGAGGTCACCGGCCTGGGCGATCAGTTTGCCGCTCTGGTTATCCAGCGTGTCGGCCACGTTGGCGGTCATGCCACCCTGGCTTTGCACGGTGCCTTTGCCATTGTCCAAGCGGCTGGCGGTGAGCAGCAGGTCGGCGTTCTGGCTGTAGATCAAGCCGTCGTTGCCGTTCTGTACCAGGCCGCTGGCGGTGAGGCTCAAGCGGTCGTTGGCGGCCAGGGTGCCACGGTTGCGGTTATCCAGGCCGACAGTCAGCAGGGTCAACAAACCTTGGCTGGCGATCTGGCCGCCCTGGTTGTTGATCTGCGCCGCGCGGCTGATCAGCAGCGGGCCGCCGCTGGCCAGTTTGCCGTTGGTGTTGGTCAGGGTCGCGAGCAGGTCAAGGGTGGTGGCGGTGCCGCCACTGATGCTGCCGGCGCTGTTGTCCAGGTTTTGCGTAGTCAGGCTCAGGGCCGCGCCGCTGTCGATCACGCCGCCCTGGGCGTTGTTCAGCAAGCCGCCGACGGTAAGCGTCTGCCCGGCCGCGCTGGAGAGTACGCCTTTGTTGCTGTTATCCAGTTCGCCGGCATTAACGGTCAGCGCTTTCTGGCTCACCAGTGCCCCGCCTGCGCTGTTGAGCAGGCTGGCGGTCAGCGTGGCATTAAGGTCGCCGTATCGGCTGGACAAGGTGCCGCTGTTGCGGTTGTCGAGGTTCGCGCCGCTGACGGTGAGGCCCTGCCAGCCGGACATCAGGCCATTCTGGTTGATCAGGTTTTCGGCATTGAGCACCAGCAGGTTATTGCTGATCAGCTTGCCGTTGCTGTTGTTCAACGTGCGGCCGCTAAGGTTCAGGGTTTGCGCGCTGGAGAGTTCGCCACCCTGGTTGTTGAGGTCACGCAGGTGGTTGATGGTGAGGTTGCCGGCGGTAGTGATCAGGCCACCCGCGTTGTTGAGGTCGCCGGTGGCGGTGCCGAAGTCCAGGGCAATTGCGCTGCCGAGCAGCGAGCCGTTCTGGTTGTCCAGCGCGGCGCTGTTGAGCGTCAGCGTATTGCTCGCGTTGAGCAGGCCCTGGTCGCGGTTGGTCAGGTGGCCAGCCACGTTGAGCAGCGTGTCGCCACGGCTGGTGAGGGTGCCGCCGCTGTTGTCGAGGTCGGTGGCGTGGGCGTCAACCGAGGCGGCAGCGATCATGCCTTTGACGTTGGCCAGGGCCTGGCCGATGCGCAGGGTCAGCGCGGCGTTGCTCAGCAGTTTGCCGCTGCTGTTGTCGAGGTTATCGGCGGTGAGTGTGAACGCCTGGCTGCTGGAGATTTCGCCGCCCTGGTTATGCACGTTCTTGAGGTTGTTGAGCATCAGCAGCGGCGCGTTGATCAGCCCGCCCTGGTTGTTGAACTCGCCACGGTGCAGGTCCAGCGTCAGCGCCTCTGCGCTGGTGATCTGGCCGCCTTGCTGGTTGTTGAGGTCGGCGGTGCCGAGGGACAGGGCCTGGCGCGTACTCAGGGTGCCGTTCTGGCTGTTGTCGACGCTTGCGGCGTTGAGTATCAGGCTGCC
Source organism: Pseudomonas sp. WS 5532 (assembly GCF_012985445.1). Classification (NCBI taxonomy): domain Bacteria; kingdom Pseudomonadati; phylum Pseudomonadota; class Gammaproteobacteria; order Pseudomonadales; family Pseudomonadaceae; genus Pseudomonas; species Pseudomonas sp. WS 5532. Next base: position 61,783 of record NZ_JAAQWK010000012.1, on the reverse strand, counting down.
ATCGGTGACCAGCCGCCCGCCTCGGTTGTCCACCGCGCCGAGTGCGCTGAGGGTCAGCGGGCCGGCGCTGGAGAGCGTGCCGCCGCCGTTGGCCAGCGTGCGCGCGGTGATGCTCAGCAGCCCTTCGCTGCTGATCAAACCCTGGTTGCGGTTGAGCAGTTGGTCGACATTCAAACCTGCACCGGCGCCAGCAATCAGCAGCCCGCCGTCGCTGTTATCCAGTTGCGTAGCGGTCACCTGCACGCCCGCACGGCTGGACAGCTCGCCGTTGCGATTGTCGATGTTGGCGACATTGACCTGCACACCACCCACGCCTGCGACCAAGCCTTTTTGGCGGTTATCGAGGCTATTACCGGCCACGCTTACCGTGCCTTGGCTGGTGACCAGCCCGGCTTGGTTATTGAGGCTGCCGACGTTGAGGCTGAGCGCATTGCCCGCTGTGATAAGGCCCGCGACGTTATCGAGGGTCGCGACCGTGAGCGTTGCGGTGTCGAGGCTTGAGAGTTCACCGCCCTGGTTATTCACCTCACCGACGACGGCGGTCAGCGGCGCGTTGCTGGTGACCAACCCACCTTGGGTGTTCTGCAGGCGATCGGCCGTGATGGCCAGGCCGCCGTTGCTGAGAATGCGGCCTTTGTTCTGGTTATCGACGGTGGCGGCGGTAATTTGGGTGTGTTGTTTGGCACCCAGTGTGCCGCCCTGGTTGTTCAACGCTTGGGCATCCACGCTCAACGCGCGGCTGGCAATCACACTGGCGCCGGTGTTGGTGACGGCCTTGCCGCGCAGGCTCACATCGCCTGTGGCGTTGCGGGTGTTGTCGGCGTTGACGCCGGCTTCGATGATGTCGCCGTTGGTCAGCGTGCCGCCGCTGGACAGCGCAATGCGGTCACGGGCGGCCAGGCTCTGGCGGTTAGTGAGGTCGCCCTGGGTGTTCACGTTAAGGGCTGTACCGGCATACACCGGCCCTTTGGCGTCCAGGCTTGCGGCGTTGATGTTGACCGCGCCGCTGGCGGCGGTTTGCGCCATGCTCAAATGCCCATTGGCATCGAGTTGGATATCACCACCACTGGCCGCCAACGTGCCGTCGAGCTTCACGCCCACACCGGCTTCGGTGCCCACCAGTTTGATCGCACCGGCGTACATGCCGCCCAAGGCACTGGAGTCGATGGCCAGCTCGGGCTTGGCGCTGCCGTCGTCGGCACGGGCGGTGGCTTTCAGGCTTTTGGCGTCGACGTCGTTGCGCCCGGCGACCACGGCCAGTTCACGGGCGTTGATCTGCGCGTTGATCTTGGCCGTGCGGGTAATGATTTCGAAGCGGTCGACGTTGCTGGCGTTCAGGCCTTCGCCGTCGATGGTCACGGCGCCGCCGTCAACCTGGTAGTGGTCCAGGCGACCGACGTTGTCCATCATCGGCTTGCCGGTGGTCAGGGTCACGTTGGGCGTGTTGATAAACCCGCAGCCGCTGCACGTGATGCCGTAAGGGTTGGCGACGATGACTTTGGCCGACTGCCCCGCTACTTCGGTGTAACCGCGCAGCTGGCTCGGGCTGCCGCCGTTGACTTCGTTGAGGATAACGTTGGCCGCGCCGCCCTTGAGGTTGGGGTTGCCGACGATGTAACCGCCCAGCTGGGTGTTCTGCAGCGCGCCAGTGGCGTTGTTGAGGATCACGCCGTTGGGGCCGACGTTGTAGTCCTTGAACTGGTTATGGGACAAGCCACTGCCATTGGGGGTGGCGATGTTCACCACCGGCACGCCATTGCCGGCCTGGCCGACGCTGGTGGCCGGGTTGCTCACCACAATGCCTTCGGCCTGGGCCAGCAACGGCTGCCAGAACAGCGCGTTGACCAGGATCAGCACCAGGCCGCGCTTGGGCAGGCCGAAGAACGCGTCGCGGCGCTTCAAGGCAGCAGAAGGTTGGCGGGCCAGAAAGGCAAAGTGGCGAACATCCATGGTCAAATTCTCGTTGCAGCGGGGCGTTGAATTACAGGAAGAAATCCATGCGGAAGTAGATCGGCGCTTCACGCTCCGTCACCACTCCAGGTCTTTCTAACGAGTGGGCAAACGTCACACTGGTGCTGACGTATTTGCCACGGGCGAACAGTTCCACGGAGTTGCTTGAAACGCGGCCGTGGTTGTCACCGTTGTAACGGTCGTTGCGGATCACGCCCTGGTCGTAACCGAGGCTGGTGCCGTATTCGGCGAAGGCCGGGCGCAGCCATTCGAGGGTGACCGGGCGCGCCCAGCGCACTTCGTTGCGCCAGTAGCCGCCGCTGTCGCCAGACAGTTGCTGGTCCTTCAAACCGCGCACCGACGACGAGCCGCCGAGGCTGATGCGCTGCGGCGAGAACAGCACGTCTTCACTGCGTTGACCGGTGGCCAGGCTGGTGAAACTGAACGACTCGCCCCACAGGCGAAACGGCTGCAAATAGCTGACCGTGGCAGTGTATTTACGGTAATCCGGGGTGGGCGTGAGGTTGCCGAACTGGTCGCGGTGCTGGTCGTCGCGCTGGGCGTCAAAGGCGCCGATGCCGTTCTGTACGCCGAGGTCGATGTTGACGAAGGCATTGCCGATGCGTCGGCCGTGGTTGATACCAAACTGCAACTCACTGAGGCGGTTGCTGCTGATTTCGAGCTGGGCGTCGTTGATGTAGTTGTTGGTGCGCAGGTGAGCCAGGCCGACGTTGAGCGAGGTTTTGCTGACGTCATCGCGGTGGATCACACGTTCGGCGCGCAACTGGTGGTTCTGGTTGTCGCCCGATTGCTTGAACTTGAAGGTGTCGGTATAGCCGAGGGCGCGGTAATCGCTCTCGCTGTAGGTGTAAGTGAAGTTCCACCAGCCCCACGGCACGTTGTAGTAGAGCAGGGTGTTTTTCGAGGTTTTCTGGTGGTCGCTGATGGCGTCGTGGCCGCCGCGCAATACCAATTGGTCAGCCAGGCCGAGCGGGCTGTCCCACTCCAGGCCGGCGCCCCACTGTTGCTCGCCGGTGCTGCGTTGCCCGTCGTTGTTGCGCGACAGGCTGGCGCGCCAGGGCTTTTGCAGGGTGTTCTTGACCACCACGTCGCTGCCGCCCACTTGCTTGCCGGGCGTCAGCTCCATTTGCGCCTGTTTGGACGGCAACCGGTTGAGCTGGTCCACCAGTTGCTCGACTTCGCGCAGGTTCAGCGCCTCGCCGACTTTGCCGGGAAACGCCATGGCCAGTTCACGCTCGGTGACGTTGCTGCCTTCGGCGCTGCGCACCGCTTCAAGTTTGCCTTCGACCACCAACACCTGCAGATGGCCACTGGAGAGGTCTTGTTGCGGCAAGTAGGCGCGGCTGGTGACGCGGCCTTTGGCGATGTAATAATCGGTGATGACCTTGAGCAACTCATTGAGCTGCGAGACGCCCAGGCATTGGCCTATATAGGGTTTGAGCAGCAGCGTGCGGTCGCCGGCAGGCAGGCTGTCGGCGCCTTTGAGTTCGATGTCTTTGATCGGGAAGCAGCGGGTGTCGGCAGGCGTAGCCGGTGCCTGTGGCTTGGCTTCTTTGCCGGGCAGGTCCTGAAGCTCTTGCAGGCGCCGGCTTTGCTCTTCCAGCAGGCGGTTTTGCCGATCGCGGATCAGGTCTTGATCCCCAGGCGTGGGGGCGGCGGTGGCCGTATTCAGGCTCAGGCAGGCGAGCATGAAAGTGCACAGCAAGTACCGAGTCCGTGGCGATAAAAAAGACATGTTCGATCCATCGAAAATCAAGGGGCGGCAAACTACCATCGAACTAGCGCTGGCCCAAGAAACCGGGACAGTTGCACATTCGTGCTTATTACATCCGCAACACATTGATTGTTAACAATAAAGAGTTATCACAAAGAGATAATGGCGGCCGTTAGAAGTTTTATTCCGACCAGCGGCAACTCTTTTGATATTAATTCGGCAAACAATTTAGCAAATGCCATTATTTAGCCATCAACTACTTGCCGAGTTAGGTTAGTGCAGGGGAATAGCGAAAAGTTCGCGGTGTTTTTGTGAATTGGATCCCATTTATCGGAATTCCAAGCGACGCAGATGGAATGTGGGAGCTGGCTTGCCTGCGATGGCGGCGTGTCAGGTATTGATTGGTTGCTGGCCCACCGCTATCGCAGGCAAGCCAGCTCCCACAGGGGTCTTTGGGGTCTTTGGATTTTCTAGCCGGCGTCTTTGCCTTTTTCCGCGCCGGGCACCAGGGTCAGGCCGGGGCGCTCCACGTCGCGGGACACGTGGGACTTCACATCCTCGACACCGCCGTCTTCGTCGTTGTGGATCACCAGCACGCCCGGCTTGCGAAACTGCTCCAGGTGGCCGTCGCCCAAATTGAAACTCTCACTCAGGTTTTTGTCGCTCAGCGCATTGGCTTCGGCGCGGCGCTGGGCGAACTTGCGCCCACGGCGTTGCTGATAGCGCGCCCAACTGATCAGGATCACCGCGTTGAACAAGGCGATCCACAGGTAGATCTGCAAGGTGTTGAGCGCGGCGAAAATCGGCGCCTCAATACGTGGGCCGCCGTGGGTTTCCAGCATGGCGCCGATACCACGCGCGAGCAGCCAGATCAGGCCGCCCCACGCCAGCAGCGTCAGCAGCACGTCGATGATCCACATCACGGTGTTTTGGCGAGTTCTGACCAGCTTCATGGTCACGCCTCCTCTTCACTGGGTTTGATGCCGCGGTCCGGGCTGACCCAGCGCGCGCGTTTCTGGTGCTGGTTGAACAGCACCTTGGGAAAGCTGACCAGGGTGGTGAGCAGGCTGACCAGCCAGAACACCATCGGGTACCACACGGTCCAGAACAGGGTTTTCCACAGGTCCTTTTCATAGCGCCGGTCGATCAGGATGCTCACCGCGAACTGCAGCAGGCACACCATTGCCAATACCAGCCCGGTAAAGGCCGGTGGCACCAGGGAATCCACGGCAATCGCCTGCGGCAGTACCACGAACTTGCCCACGCCCCAGAAGATCACCGAGAGCAGGAAGGTGAAGGCCCAGCCGGTGGACAGGCAGTACTCGAACAGCAGTGGCCACAGGTAGCGATGGCGCCATTGCCAGATGCCTCGGATGTTCTTGAACAGCACCTCGGCGCCGCCCTGGGCCCAACGCAGGCGCTGTTTCCACAGGCCGCCTACGGTTTCGGGCATGAGGATCCAGCACAGGGCACGAGGCTCGTAGAAGATCGCCCAGTGGTCCAGTTGCAGCTTCCAACTCACGTCGATGTCTTCGGTGATCATGTCGGTGGACCAGTAGTCGATGCGGTCCAGCGCCTTCTTGCGAAACGCCACCACCACACCCGACACCGTGAAGATCCGCCCGAACACGCGCTGGGTGCGCTTGATCAAGCCGATAATCGAGGAGAACTCGCCCACCTGCACCCGGCCGATCAAGGTTGAACGCGTGCGGATGCGTGGGTTGCCGGTCACGGCGCCCAGGCGCGGGTTGTCGAGCATCGGCGCGACCATGTAGGCCGCTGCGTTTTTGTCGAGCAAGGCATCGCCGTCGATGCACACCAGGTACTCACTGCGCGCCGCCACGGCGCCCATGCGCAAGGCCACGGCCTTGCCCTGGTTTTGCGCCAGGTGCAGCACACGCAGGCGTGGGTGTTGCAAGGCCAGGGCGTCGAGCACGGCAGCGGTGTTGTCCTTGGAACCGTCGTTGACGGCGATGACTTCGATATTCGGGTACACCTGGTTCAGGGCCGCATGAATGGTGTCGGCGGCGTTATCGCCCTCGTTGTAGCAAGGGATGATGATCGAGATCAGCGGGTTGCCGGCCAGGGTCGGCGCCGGCGTGTCTTCCTTCCACGGCCAATGCCGCTCCCAGTGCAGCCAGAAGTACAGCCCGCCGGCGATCCACAGCGCCGACATGAACAGCGGGTAGAAAAACACGAAGTCCATCAGGAACTGCCCGGTGACCAGGAAGATCAGGCCCAGGGGCACACCCAACACCAACGCCAACACGAATAAAGCCAGGATTCTGTCGAACATGATCAAGGGTTCCACTGGTTGGAAAGGGCCGGACGAACTGTCTTCAGGTCCGGCGAATTTTCCAGGAAGTTATCCGGGTAGTAGCCAAAGCTCTTGACCCCCTGGCGTTTGAGCACGCCCATCCATTCGGCCATCTGCGCGCCCTTGATATCCGGCGCTTCTTTGGTCCGCCAGTCTTTGGCTTGCAGCTCGAACACGGTTTTTTCCAGCGCGCCGGGGCGCGCCTTGACCGTGGCGACGAGTTTTTCCAGCCAGGCGTTGGAGGTTTTCAGCTCCTGGCCTTCCATCAATGGCATGGCCATGGGCGCAGTCCAGTCGTAGGCCTGGAGGAAGTCGTCGAGGTTCTGCGCGAACCAGGCTTCGCTGGCCGGGTTGAGCATCGGCTCGGCAAAGATATTGCGTGCGGTCGCCACTTGCGGGCCACCGATGGCGCGAACCTTGGCGGTCAGCTCGTTGGTGAAGTCGATCAGGTAGCGGCTCTTGAAGCGCGTCCAGCGTTGCATCACTGCAGGGTCTGCACGCAGCGCGGCAATGCTGCCCGGCAGGCCGTTGGCAGCATAAGCCTTGAGCGCAGCGGGGCTGGCGTCTTCGAAGTCGGAAAGCACGGCGTCGTCGTGGTACAGCACACCGTCGATGGCATTGTTGCGCGCCAGGTCTTCATAGATCTCGCCGATGATCTTGCGCACCTGCGGGTCGAACGGCGACAAACGTTTGTATTGGTCCGGGTCGGTGCCGACCTGGCCGGTTTGCGGGTCCCAGCGGGTCACACGCGGCAGCTTGGGGTCGAGGGCGAAACTCAGCACCGGCATCCAGGCATACACAGCCGCGTGGGCACGGGTGTGCAACTGCCAGGAGACGCGGTTGAACAGGTCGGCGCGCACCGGCAAGTGGCGGTTAGGGAAGTACAGCGAGTGCACCAGGCCGTCGCCTTTGGGGTCGGCGAAGGCTTGCAGGAATACAGTGCCCGCGCCCATGTCCACCACACGTTGTACAAGCTGGTCGAGGTTGCGCGCTTGTTGGGCCGGGTCGGGGTCGTAAACGTTGTCGAGGTCCACGTGCAGCACCCGCAGCGGTGCCTGGGTTTGCACGGCCACCATGCTATTGGCGAAATGCTCGCCGTCCGGGTCCGAAGCCACCAGGAAGCGTGGGCTGTTCATCAGGTTGCCGAGGCTGTCGAGGCCGTCTTCCAGGGTCAGCGCCATCTGGTAGCCCTGCTCGCCGACAATCGCCAGCGAGGTGCCTTTGGCGGCGCCGTAAGGCCACACCCACACCCGCGGCGCCTTGCCGGTTACGCTGCGGATCTTGTTGGTGATCGCCGCGACATCAGCCCGCATGCGCGCATCGAATTTGGCTTGGTCTTCATAACGCCCGGTGGCCGGGTCAAAGCGCAGGCTGGTCGCCGCCGGCTCCAGGTTGCCCTGGGGGTTGGCCAAAATCCCTTTGTGGTTGTTGTCGGTGTGTGCGGCGATTTCCACCAGGCCCGACTGCGACACTTCACGAATCTGCTGCCAGGTGAGGAACTCCCCACGTGGGCGCGGCGAGCCGGCGAAGTCGACCGGTTGATTGAGCGGCGTATCGATCCAATACCCCACCGGCGCCAGCAAGGCTGGCCAGTGATAGGCGCGCAGAATCGGCATCACGCGGGTGTAGAAGCTGGAATAGCCGTCATCGAAACTGAGCATGATGGCTTTGGGCGGCAACTCGGGGCCGCCGTTGCGTGCCGCCAGGATCTGGTCGACGCTGACCGCCTGGTAGCCGTTCTCGCGCAACCACGCCAGTTGTTCGATCAAACGCTCGGTGCGCACCGCCACCACCGCCTGGTCGGGGTCGCGATCCTCGACATCGTGGTAGGCAATGCCCAGGAAATGGTTTTTCGGCCACGGCGCTTCGTTGGCCAGTATCGGCCGCTCGGCGGGTGGGGTGAAAGGCGCGGGTTGCTGGGCACAGGCACTGGCCAGCATTACACCCAGGACCAACAAGCAACGGCAAAGGACGGTCATGGTCAGGCTCTTTTAGAAACGGTAAGTGAGGTCGACGAGCAAGCGCAGATCGCGTTCGCGATCACCGTCATAAGGTCGGCTGATCAGGCTCAGGTTGGCGCCCACGTCCAGTACATCGTTCCAGCGAAAACGTTGGCCATAGCCGATCAAACCGACGCCACCGGTGGAATAATCCCGTTGGCTGTAAGTACCTGCACCGAGCTGGAACTGCTGACTCCACTGAGTCTCGTAGCGGTGATAGAGCACATGATTGACCGTGACCGTGGGCAACACGGTGAAGTCGGATTTGGGGTTGAAGTACACCGTGTCTTCTTTGGTGTTGTGGCTGGTGCCGACTTCCAGGCCCAGGTCTACCTGCACGCCGGGCGCGCTGTAGATGCCCTCGCGGCCAGTCAGTACGGCTTCGAAGCGGTTGTTGCCATCGCTGAAGTGGGACGGGCTCAGGGCCAGTTTCCACTCGCGGCTTTCATTCGCGCGCCAGCGAATAAAGCCACTGCCGCCGTTGGCGGTGACATCGGCATTCAACGCTCGCAGCGGCGTGGTAGTCAGCAGGTAGCCGAGGCTGCCGCCGTACTGCCAGTTGTCGTTGATGTCGCGGGCAATCGACACGGCCGCACCCTGCTTGGAGCCATAGCCGTAGGAGTGGTTGGACACTTCGGCTTCCAGGGTCATGTCGCGGGTGCGACGCTCCACACCGACGCGCTGCCAACGGTGTTGGCCGGTGCCTTCGCTGAAGTCGGCGGTGGCGTAGCCGGCACCGGCGAACAGGCGCCAGTCTTCATCGATAGGCGGCGTGTAGAGCACGCTTTCGATGCCCCAGTCACGGCTGCCGGCCACTGCGCCGGCGTTGTTGTTATTGCCGCCGCCGTAGCTTTTTCCGGTGTAGGCCTCCACGCGCAGCTCGGCCATGTCGTGTACATCCCGCAGACGGCTCAGGCGCTGCACTTGGCGGCTGTCCGGGTTGCGGGCCAGCACGTCATCGGTGAGCACGTCCATTTGCCGCCATTCCTGCAGGTCCATGGCAGTGTAGGCCTGGCTGACTTCCAGGCCGATATCCCGCGGGGTCTGGGCTTCGGTTTCCTTGAGGATGCCCTCGGCGCGGCGTGGCAGGTCGCGGGCGCGGTACATGTCGGCCTGGGCCAGGCGCAAGCCGACATTGCCGGGAGCTTTGGCCACCAACGCGTCCAGGCCGGCTTCGCTGCCCGGCAGGTCACCGCCGTAGACGCCGGCCTGGGCCGACAGCTGTTGCGCGTCCATCCAGGCGTCGTTGGGGTTACCAATGGGCAAGCCCTTGAGTTCGACTCGAGGTTTCTGGCTGGTGGCGAGGCTGTTGGCAACTTCGCGCGCATCGGCGCCTTTGTCGCTTTCCTGCAAGGTGTAGAACAAGGCCGTGGTGTCTTCGACCCGATCATCGGGTTCGGCATCGGCAGCGCTGATCACCTCGCGGTACAACGGCTCGGCTTTTTCCGGCAAGCGCTGGTCGAGGTAAGACGCGGCGACCCAACGCAGGGCATAGGTCGGTAATTGCACGCCTTCGCCCTTGAGGGTTTCGTAGTCGCGGATCACATCGGCGGTGCGTGCCCGCGCCTTGAGGGCACCCAGGCGGTCGATACGCCAGCGCACCACATCATCATGGGCACTTGGGTCCGGGGTCCAGCGCGCGAGCAGTTTGTCGTAGTCATTGAGGGCGCGGTCGGCAACCACGTAGCGTTCTTTTTCGGTGCGGGTGGCGAACTCGGCCATGCGCACGCGCTCGGCGGCGAGGTCACCTTCGAGGCGGCGCTGGGTCACCGCGTCGAGCAGGCCCGGATGTTTGGCCGACAGGCGCAGCGCCGGCTCCGGCAGGCGGGCCTTTTGCAGGGCGACGATGTATTCGCGGACCACTTCAGGCTTGTCACCGGCGCGAGTAAAGGCTTGGTCGAACTCGAACAAGGCGTCGTAGTTCAAGCCTGCGCGGGTCAGCGCATAACCCAGGGCCATGCGGCGGTTGGGGTCATTGGGTTGCGCCGCCACCAGTGCGCGCAAGCGCTGCACGGCCGTCGTGGCCTGGCCGCCGTCGGCCTGGGTCAGCGCCTGGCCCAGCTGCAGGTCGACATTGCCCGGCTCACGCACCAGCGCTTGCTGATAAACCGCCAGAGCCTGCGGCCACTGCTTTTGGTTGCGATAAGTGCGCGCCACCGTGGCCAGCGCCTGGGTGGTGAGGTTGCGATTTTTGCCTTGGGCCTCGTAGACCTTCAACACTTCGGCGTCTTGCCCTGCCCAACCGGCAATCACCAGGTGATCGCTGATCTGGCCAGGTGTCTGGCGTTCAGGCGGCAGTTGGCGCAATTGGGTCAGCGCGGGAGTGAAGTTGCCGTTACGCGCCTGGATAATCAGCGCGTCATAGGCTGGGTCGGCGAAGGCAAGGCTGGGCGTCAGCAATTGGCTGCATAAGGCGGCCCCAACGAGCAGGCGCAACCGGCCTGAAGCACTGGTGGGTAGTGTTCGCAGCATATCGTGAGCTTCCTTACACACGGAAAGCTATAACGATAGGTGGTCCTGAGCAAAACGCATCAGGGTGCCGGCGTCTCGTGACCCGGCCTAGCTTTCCTGTAGGAACTATCTCTTAGGAAAGTAGGGAAATGCCCAAATCAGAACAATTGTTCAGAATTATCCAACCGCAGAAAAACCAATGGAGGCCAAGGCTTGCCTGAGCTAAGCAGCCACAGCCGGCCTGTATGCCGGTTGTTTGACTGCCGCTTCAGGTAAACCCACGCCTCCAATAATTATTTCTTAACGATGTAAGAAATCTTACTGCGCGCCGCTGACCGCACCCGCTTTGGCCATCACAAAGCCAATGAATTGCTCCACGGTCATCTTCTGGCCATTAAACGTCACTTCGTTGTTGGCGTAGTGCAGCTTGGAAACCACGTCAGTACCCACCAGGGTTGCCAACTGAGTACCAACGGCCATGCCACTGACCATCTCGGCCGCCATCTGTGATTGCTGTTCGATGGCTTTAGGGTCGGTCACACCGCCCACTTCCGCTTGCAGGGCAGCGACGTCGCCGATCATCGGCTTGGACAGGGTCAGGTTGGCATCCAGCAGCGCGATAACCTGCTTGCCCAGCTCAACCGGTGGCAATTCCATCGAGGTGGGTTTGGTCAGGTCTACCACCAGGTTGAATTTGCTTTCACCGTGGGTGGTTTTCAGCGACAGGTTTTCCACTGCCACTTGCGGCTTGGCGGCCAGCACCTGGTTGACGTTGGCCTCGGCCAGGGTCTGCTCGGCTTCGGTCAGTTGCAGCTCAGGCACCGGTTGGCCGGCAGCCGCGGCGGCTTGCACCGGCTGCATCTTGTCCTGGTAGAGCTTGGTCAGCACCAGCATCGCCGGGATGTCGATGTTCTTCATGCTCAGGGCCATGGCGGCCGAACCTACGGGTTTACCCTGGTAGCCGATTTCGTCGATCTTGTAGTCAACGCGGCCTGCCAGGTTGTTGTCCTTGGTTTCGCTGGTGTCTTTTTGCTCGAAGCCCTTGAGGGTCAGCACGGCTTTCTGCGGGCCGAAGGTGACTTTTGTGTCGGTCAGCTCAACGGTGTTTTGCCCGGTGTAGAAACCGAAGGTGGATTTTTCCAGGTTGCTGGCCACGGTCAGGCCGGACAGTTCGGCTTCAAGCGGCTGGCCATTGGCGTCGATCACGGCAACCTTGAGGCTGTTCATGTAGCCGCTGGCCTTGACCTTCTGGCCTTCGGCGCTGCTGTCGAAGTCCAGGTTGGCGCCCGAGAAGCTCACCGAAGACTTGTCGTCCTTGATGTCCAGCGGCAGCAATTCGACGTTGCCGTCGACCGAGCGGTTGTAGCCGATATTGGCCACGCCTTTGAGCGGCGACACGTCTTTGCTGGCGGCGAACCATTTTTCGGTGGTGGCGTTCTTTTCCAGCGCATAGTGACTGGTGGCCATGACCGGCAACCACTTCAGCGTCACCAGGCGCGAGAACGGCAGCGGGCCGTGTTCGATATGGTCGACGAACAACAGCTCAGGGTTCGGGTTTTCTTCACCGAACACGCTGCCTTGGCCTTTGAGGCGGTAGTGCGCGGTGCTGCTGAACAGGCCACGATCCAGGGACACCAGCTCCAGGTTCACCGTGCCATCGACGCCGGCCATAGAGGTCTGCAGTTCTTTGTTGGCGTTCTGGATGGCGGTTTGCAGCACCGGCTCCAGTTGCTTACCGGTGTACCAGGCGCCGCCTGCACTAATGGCGCCGACGGCGACAACGAAACCCAAGAAAACAACTGCTGGCTTATTCATGAAGTGACCTGATCAAATCCTGTGAGAAGTGGGCTGTCTTCCTTGAACCCCGAAGGGGTTGGCTCAAGCCCGCCGAAAACGGGGGAAGATTAGCACTGGCGGCCGATAACGGCCCAGCTTTTCAGAGAGGTCAGGTCAGCGGTTGGTTCACGAGTATTCCAATTCAACCTCATCGAGTTGGTGATCGAAACTCTTCAAGCGTGCGGTCCAGGTGTACACCAACACCTCAAACTCGCGGTGTATCACTGTGTTGCTGGGGGTATCGGCCTTGGGGTCGCAGAAGTCCAGCTGGTAGCGTTCCCGCGCCATTTGCGTGGCCACGTCGGACAATTCCCGGGCGTTATTGAGCCAATGCCTACCGTCGGCGACCTGTTGGTCGAGCAGCACACATTGTTTTTTCAGGGCCTCGAGGCTTTTTTCCAGCGGCGTGCCGGTGAGCTCGCCCATGACTTCCTGGAAAGTACGCCCGGGCTGCCAGTAGCTGCCCCAGAAATAGCGGTCGAATACGGTTTCGACGCGGCGCAGAGCAACCTTGGTGTCCCAGATCGCCACGCGGGTCTTGCCTTGTTGAAGCAGCTTTTTCTTCACCCGTTGATTTTGATAGGACGCCCAGGCCACCACGCCGATGGACAACGTGCCGATCACCAGACAGGCGCTATCGAGAAACACCATGGCCTTGTCGAGTTGGTGGGCAAGCATGACGCCGTAGAAATAGGCAGCCGATAGCAACACCAGTGCGAAAAGCACGCACCAGAAAGCGGGAGCATAAGGGTTTTTCATTATTGGAATCCCCATGAGCAAACGCGAACTTTGTCAGACGGGCCTCACGGTGGCCCGCCTGTCAAAGCATAGCTTTTCGCTCAGGGTTTGCCGGGTTGTGACGCCTGCGTTCGTCCGCTTTCCCAACCGCCGCCCAAGGCCAGGAACAGATCGATCTGGCTCATGGCAACTTGCGTGTTGGCCGCTGCCAGCTGTGCACGTACATCGGTGTAGGTGCGAGTGGCCTGCAGGTCGGCCAGGAACGAGGCACGGCCGGCCTGGAAGAAGCGGTGCGTCTGCTCCGAGGCTTCCTTGGCGGACGCACCGGCGTCGGCCAGGGCGTCGCGGCGTTGCAGTTGCGCGGTGTATTGCGCAAGGCCGGTCTGGGTTTCGCGGATGGCATTGAGCACCACGCCGTCAAAGTGCGCCAGGGCGCCCTGGGTCGCGGCTTCGGCTTCGTGGATACGTGCGCGGGCACCGTTGGTCGGCACTGTCCAACTGATCAGCGGGCCAAAGCTCCAGCGATTGGTCGCTGGTGTGCCGAGGTCGTCAAGAATGCCGACCGTGCCCACCGTGGCGCCGATGCTGATGTCCGGGTACAACGCACCGGTGGCCACGCCGATACGGGCGGTGGCAGCCGCCAGTTGGCGTTCGGCCTGGCGCACGTCGGGGCGGCGCTTGAGCAGTGCTGCGCCGTCGCCCACAGGCAGCAATTGGGCGATATGCGGCAGCTCGGCGCAGGTGCCGGTGCCTGCGGGCAGTTGGTCCACCGGTTTGGCCAGCAGCATCGACAAGCGGAACAAACCCGCCTGACGCGATGCTTGATAGCGCGGGATCTCGGCGCGCAAGGATTTGTATTGGGTCTGCGAGCGGGTCACCTGGGTTTCGTCACCGCGCCCGGCGTCGCGCAGGCGCTGGGTGAGCTTGGTGCTCTGGCCTTGCAGGTCGAGGGACTCATTGGCAATCGCCAGCTCTTCATTGGCCGCGCACACCTGGGTGTAGGAGCGCACCACATCTGCCACCAGGGTGATGCGCGCAATATCGGCGGCGGCCTGGGCCGCGTCGGTGCTGGCCTGGGCACTCTCGATGCCACGCTGCAAGGTGCCGAACAGGTCAAACTGGTAGGACGTGCTGATGCTGGCGCTGCCGATGTTGGCCACCGGGACTTTTTCCGTCAGCAAAAACGCTTCGCCCGATTCCTGCAGGCGCTGGGCTTCCGCCTTGGCGCCAGCACTCCAACCGCCTGCGGATTCAGCCTCTTGGGTCTGGAAACGCGCGCGTTGCAGGTTGGCGGCAGCCACGCGCAAATCGGTGTTGGAGGCCATGGCCTGCCGCACCAGCTCATCCAGGCGCGGGTCGTTGTACAGCTTCCACCAATCGGCCGGCACCGGCGCCGACACCACGTTGTTGCCCTCGCCCGCGAGCTGCCCTTGCAGGTCGCCACGGTTGATGGCGGACGTGTCCGGCAGCTTGTAATCCGGGCCTACCACTTGGCAGGCCGACAGCAGCAAACCCAGCGCAGCGGTTGCCAGCAGCTGCTTCATGGTTTTTCTCCGTCTTTGACCTTATCGCCGATGATCGACACCGTGGCCGTGCGTCCGGCGATCATACGAAAGTCCGCCGGCACATCATCAAAGGCAATACGCACCGGAATCCGCTGGGCCAGGCGCACCCAGCTGAACGCCGGGTTGACGTTGGGCAGCAGGTTGGAGCCGCTGGTGCGGTCGCGGTCTTCGATACCGGCGACGATGCTCTGCACATGGCCACGCAGACGGGCGTTGTCGCCGATCACGCGGATATCCACGGCCATGCCTACGTGGATGCCGTCGAGCTTGGTCTCTTCGAAATAACCGTCGATGTGGAAGGAGTTGCTGTCCACCACCGACAGCACCGGGCGCCCGGCGGTGACGAATTCCTGGTTGCGCGGTGCACGGTCGTTGACGTAACCGTCCACGGGGCTGCGGATCACCGAGCGGTCAAGGTTGAGCTGGGCGGCGTCCACGGCCACTTGCGCCTCGGCCAGGGCCGATTGGGCACGGGCCACGCGCGACTGGCTTTCTTCCAGTTGTTCGCTCGGCACCAGGTTGCCCAAACCACGGTTGCGCTTGTACTCGCGGTTGGCCTGGGCCAGGGTTTCCTGGCGGTCGGCCACGGCGGCCTGGGCTTGGCGCAGGGCCAGCTTGAAGCGGTCCTGGTCGACGGCGAACAGCACCTGGCCCTTGGTCACCAACTGGTTGTCGCGCACGTCGACTTGCTGGATCAGCCCGGACACGTCCGGGGCGATCTGCACGATGTCGGCACGGATATGCCCGTCACGGGTCCAGGGCGCAAACATGTAGTACATGACCATGCGCCACACAACGACGACAGCGAAGGTCACTATCAATAACGTCAGGACGACACGGCCGATGGTCAAAAAAGGTTTTTTCATGTCATGAGGTATCGACTGAGTGAGTCCACGGCGCCCAGTAACAGCGCGTAGAGCCCCACATTGAACAATGCCCGGTGCCAGACCAGGCGATAGAAGTGAATGCGCGTCAACAACCCGTGCACCACCAGAAACAACACATACGTAATGCCCATCAGCACCAGCAGCGTGGGCAGGAACACCCCGCTGATATCCAGATCACCGATCATAAAGGCGCTCCATCAGGCAGCGGCGCTTGCATTTCGGTGCCGCCAATAAATTCCACGCCGGGCAGCAACGACAGGCGCAGGCCGGCCAGTGCGTGCAGCAGATGCAGGCGGGTGTCATCTTCGTCTTGCAGGCCTTGCCCGTTGAGGGCGCGGCGCGTGCGGTCGAGGGTCATCAGCAGACCGCTGGGCGCGGGCACGCGTTCACCCGCTTTAAGGCAGGCCTTGAAGTAACCGCCCACGCCTTCCACCACTTGGTTGAGCAGCACCCGTGGCACGCCGTAGATGCGTGGCGCGTAGGCCAACAGGTCAAGCAGGTTCAGCGCCACGCGCAAATCGCGCAGGGCGCTGCCGGTGTCCTGGCCGATCAGGCCCAGGCGCGGCAGGTGCTGCATCAGGCGGTCGAGCATTTGCACAGCCATGTGGCGGTGTTCGGCCAGGGTTGCAGGCTCGGTGAGCGTTACGATGTCGCGCCAGCTGAAACGCGTCAGGCGCTTGGCCGCCAGTTCGGCGCCGAACGGCCGTGCGACCAGCGTCCACACAAAGGCGAACAGCAAGCCCACCGGCCCGGCCAGGTTGACGTTGGCGAAGTTGAGGAAGTCCGCGTCGTAGGCGCCCTGGATGCTGATAAACGAGGAGGTGTTCACCAGCGTCAGCAGCATGCCCAGGTAAAAACGCGGCTGCACCGTGAGCGTGCCGATGCAGATAAACGGCACCGCAAACGCCAACACCAGCATGGGGAAATCATGCAGGTTGGGCAGCACCAGAAACAGATACAGGCTGGCAAACAGCACCGACATGGCGGTCCAGAAAAAGAACCGGTAGATCTGCGGCGCCGGGTCGTCCATGGAGGCAAAAAAGCTGCAGGCCACGGCAGCCAGAATCACTGCGCTGCCGCCGTCGGTCCAGCCCAGCAGAATCCACAGCACCGAGGCGACAATGATCGCGGTAACGGTGGAAAACGCCGAGTAGAACATCAGGCCACGGTCGAGGAACGGCGTGAGCCGGCCCAGGCGCCAATGGCGGTAGACGGCGCGCCAGGTGTCCTGGCTTTCGCACTGGATGGCGGCTTGCAGGCTGCGGCAGTCTTGCCACAGGTCGACCCATTCGCCGAGGCGATACAGGGCGTTGGAGAACAGCAGCGTGTGGCGGTCGTCCAGTGCTTCGCCCTGTGGCTGCGCGGCGTCGATCTTGTCGCGCAACACGCGCCAGCGTTCCAGCGGTGCTTGCTCGGTGGTGCTCTCCAGCCAGGCGTTGGCGTCTTGCAGCAACGGCGTGAACCGGTCGAGAAACTCGGGGGCGCGGTGTTCGATCGCGTAGACCGCATCGTCCAGCGCGTCGATCACCGGCAGCAGGTGAATCATGCGCCCGCGCAGTTCCTTGGTGTTGCGCACCGTCTGTGGCCGAGCGCCTTCGTGGGGCAACTGGCCGATCATCAGTTCCAGGGTGTTGAAGGTGGCGACCATGCCGCCGCGCAAGGTGCTGATTTCTTCGGGCGCAACGTTACGGGTCAGAAAGCGCTGGCTATAGACCTGAGCGTCGGCAAACCACTTGGCCACCGAGCCATCAAACACCGGCATCAGGCGCCGCGGCCAGAACATTGCGCCTACTACGGCGGCCACAGCAATGCCGAGGAAAATCTCTTCGGTACGCGCCTCGGCCACATCCCACACCGCCAGCGGGTTATCCACTACCGGCAAGGCGATCAGCGGCAAGGTGTAGCCGGCCAACATCAGCGCGTAGCTGTTGGCGGTACGCAGGTGCAAAGACAAAAACAACAAGGTGCCGGTCCACAGCGCAATGATCACCACCAGCAGGTACGGCGTCTGAATAAACATCGGCACAAAAAACACCGCCGCCGCCGCGCCCATGAAGGTGCCGATGGCGCGGTACAACGCCTTGGAGCTGGTAGGGCCGACAAACGGGCTGGAGACGATATACACCGTGGCCATCGCCCAATACGGACGCGGCATTTGCATAAGCATGGCGATGTACAGGGCGATCATCGAAGCGGCGAAGGTGCGCACGCCGTAGAACCAGTCGCGGGCCGGCGGCATGCCGGTAAAAAATCCGTTCAAGAGGTCGCCTCAGCCGCCTCGAAGGCCTGCAGTACACGCAACGCCGCTTCAAGGTCGCCGTGGGCGATGTCCGCCAGCACTTCCTGGCGCAGGCGCACCAGTTGCACTTCCACCGCCTGCACCAACTCGCGGCCGCGCTCGGTGAGGCTCAAGGCCTTGGCGCGACGGTCATGGACGTCTTCGGTACGGCACACGTAACCGTCATGGCACAGACGATCAAGCAGGCGCACCAACGACGGGCTTTCCATGCCGGATGCCTGGGCTACTTTCACCTGGTGCACACCGTCGCCCAAGCGGCCGATCATCAACAGCGGCACGGCGCAGGCTTCGGAAATACCATAGCTCACCAGCGTGGTCTGGCAGATTTTGCGCCAGTTACGGGCGCCCACCACCATGCTGCTGCTGAGGTTCATATGGAGCTGTTCGAGGGTTTGGGACACTGGATTGTTCGCATACAGTTAGTTTGCTAACTATCAATATGGTGGATGGATCCAAAGCCGTCAAGTTTTGAAACACTTTTGTGATGGGTGGTGGGGTTGTGGATAAGTAAAGCGGGTTTAAGAGCGAGCGTTGGATTTCCGGCAGAACAAAACACCTGGGGGAGCTGGCTTGCCTGCGATAGCGGTAGATCAGTCGAGGTCGATGTTGACTGAACCACCGCCATCGCAGGCAAGCCAGCTCCCACATTTTGGACCCGTGTTGGCCTCAGACTGGCTGTTCGGCCTGAGCATCCAAGCGGCGCTGGATTTCGCCCATCATGTCCAAGCCATCGCGCAACGAAACCAGTGCTGCGGTGACGAGGTGATGAAGGTTCTTGCTGTCCGTTTTGGCGCTGAGCGTTTCCAACAGCTCGGTGCCGATACGCACGCGGCTGCGGGCTGTTTCATGGAGCAGGTGCGAGGGCGCAAACGTGTTGAATGCCAGAACGGGAACGCCGGTGGGATTGGTTTGAAGCGGTTTGTATTGGTCCATCGATAAAGCCTCATAGATAAGATTTTGACCACCCGTCCCCGTCGCCAAACGAGTATGGGTGGCAGCTGTACGCAGGTTGGCGAACCGGTTATCTATGAAACCCGGCAGATCCGAAGATCTCCCGCGCACAGCCGCCATAGAACTCATGTATCCGCCAAGCGGAGAACACGGAGTTAGAGCGCTGTAACGCGTCATAGAATGCGGATCGCCAAATCCGATCGCCGATGTGCGGCGACGGGGCGAACTATAGGGGGGATGGTTGAAGCTGTGCAACTGGCTTATCGACTAACGCCGACTGCTGGAAACGTCAGATTTCTTGCCCCATCGCCAGACGCTCCAAACCTTCATGGCCTCGGACGCGACGACTAGCACCGCCATCACCACCACGCTGTAGCCTGGGACTAACTGAGCGCCTATAAGCAGAAGAGCAACTGAAGGGATGAAAAAAACTAACCGTAACGGGGTTTGAAGGTAAACAAGCCAGCGGACCTTTTGACTACTGAGAAGAAATAAAAAACAGGACGCTACTATCGAGATCTGCAGCAACATGACAAAGCCAAAGGTGTAAATCTGCAGCACGCTGTGGTCACGCAAAACCCATAATGCGCTCTCGATATCGCTCAAGTAAGGAACTCGCCCCTCCACCGCACTGGTGACCCAATAGCGAACCAGATAGATGGCATCCATCGCTCCCCAAAACCAAAAGACCTGCTTGCGCGTCACTGTTTGGCATCCTTGTATTCATACGCTGTGTCCGGTGTCACAGGCTGCCAATGCCAGGATTTCCCACCCTGTTGCCAATTGTCATCTCCCTCCAGATAGCGTTGCTTGATTTGCCGCAGCTCCCCGTATCGGCGCTCAACCGATCTGTGGGTGAGCTGGTCATCACGACTATCCAAGCGGACCCAGCGCTGCGTCATGACCCTGGTGGTGTTCGCAAGATCTTTCCCGTCGGATAAGAACATTCGTCCTTCGTCACCCATAGATGCCAGCCGGTTTGCGGCCAGGATTGCAGTATTTTTAACCCCATCGTAATCGATACTTACCTTTTCCCATTTACCAGGCCCGACATAAAGTCGGCGCCCCATCAAATGCCCATACTTAACACGGCATTCTCGACTTAAAGGAAGAAAAGGCCTGTCCATTACGAACAGCCAATCACCGGACGCCAACTTGTCCAAAACTCGGCGCTGATCGTTATCCCCTGAACACCGAACAGGAGAAACATTGCACTCGGCTAGCAGCTCGCACAGCCCCTGCAATGCATAAGGCGCGCGAAAGAACTCCCTTACCTTGATACCAGCAAAGTAGGGGGTTTCGATTTTGGTGAGATCATAGTTTTCAATTTCTTTGTGAGGGATCAGACGCTGCATGATGTGGCCATAAAAGGAAATCAGCGTCTGTAAATAGCGGGCTCCTCATTCTGGCGACTATCGTCCGCTTCTGTTTAACCAATAGGAAACTTCCCAAGCTGTCCCACTTCTCACGAGGAGCATGGGAACAATCAGACAAAACACCTGTGGGAGTTGGCTTGCCTGCGATAGCGGTGGATCAGTCGAGGTTGATGTTGACTGAACCACCGCCATCGCAGGCAAGCCAGCTCCCACATTTTTTACACGCCGCGCCCTTCCCGCAGTAACAGATTCAGCTCATCCACCACTTCAGCCCAATCCGAATCGTCGAGAATTTCTTCGCGTAAAAACGCCTTCTGGCCGGGCGTCCAAAAGAACGCATCCGCGAGATGTAATTCCGGCTTTAGCGGCGAATGCACTGCCACAAACTTCTCAATACTGGCCGGGTCATCCGGCAGCCCGAGCTGTTTGAACAGTGATGGCAAGCTGTGCACAGGCGATTCCATGGCGAACTCCAGGTCAAGAAGACTTAACTGAGTCTAGCGGCAACCTTCAGGTTGCGGCTGCGCCCCGTTGCACAGCACGAACAGTCGCGCCCTCGCACCACCGCCATCCTGACGGCTCAACTCACGCCAGCCTTCAGGTAAGGGCGCGAAATCATCCGGCGCTTCGTTGCTGCTGATCAGCCAGACGCGGTGGGTATCGGCAGGCAATGCCGACAGGCGGTCGAGGTAAATGCGCCCGCCGTCCTGGTCGACCAATGTGCCGAAACCGTAGGCGTTCGGGCGGGTCGGCGTGCCGTCGGGTTTGGGCGGCGTATAGAGCTGCAATTGGGCGTCGGTCTGGTCGTAATACACGTAGCTGAGGTACCACAGCATGTCGCTGAGAACGATGCGGTCGTCTTCCTGGTAATTACGATTGACGAATTCCACGGGCACGTTGAACTGGTCATGTTCATCGACGGTGAAGTTGTTTTTGAGCCCCATCAACTCGACACCGACAAACAGCGCGAACAACGCTACGCCCAGCCATGACCAGCGCGCCGGCAGGCGATCAATGGCCAGCGCCAACAGGATGGGCAAACCCAAGGCGTACACCGTAAGGTAACGCTCGATAAACACCGGCGAAACGAACGAAACCGCGTACACCAGCAGCAGCGGCAGCAGGAAAAACAGCGCCAGCAGGCTGGCCGGGCGATGGCGTTCGCGATCCTGCCAGGCGGTGATGCTCACCACAGCAATCAGCAACAATGGGACCAACCAGAACAACGGCGGCCAAAAGCCGGTGCCCTCGTCCTGGACAATGAATTGCCAGATCATCGACGGCAGTGAAAACAGGTTGACCGGGTCTTCCCAGCCGATGTCCCCGCCCACCTTCAGTTGCTCAACGTGTTGCACCAGGCCCAACACATTGGGTAACCACGGCAGGTACGCCACGACGATCGCGGCGTTGGCCACCCACCACGCCGGGCGCCTGAGCAGAGACTGGGCGGGCGCCTGGGCCGAGCTCAACAAGGCCAGGTAGGCCCAATGCACCAGCACACACAGAGCAGTGAAATAATGGGTGTAGAAACCGGCGCTCATCAGCACGATATACGCCGCCAGATAGCGCGTGCGCTCGGGCTGGCGCACCCAATACACCAGCGCCAGCGTGGCGCCCAGCAGCCATACGGCCAACAGCGAATACATGCGCACTTCCTGGCTATAACGCACCGCCGTGGGCAGCAGCGCAAGCAGGATCCCGGCGAGCACGGCGGCACGCCGGGTAGCCAATTGCCGCGTCAACCAGATGCCCAGGCCCACTGCAATCGCACCGGGAATCGCACTCATGCTGCGAATCGACCAGATACTGTCACCGAACAGCTCGATCCAGCCACGCAGCATGAAAAAGTACAACGGTGGGTGCACATCATGGGCGGCGTGAAACCACAGGTCACCGGCAGCGTATTCGCTGAGCAGCAGGCTGGAGCCTTCGTCACCCCAGATTGCGGCGGACGTCAGGTTGTAAAAACGCAGAGCGACGGCCAGTACCAGGATCGGTACCCACCACAGACGGCTCATCCAGCCGGCAACGTGCCAGCTACTCGCGACGCGATCAAATGCGGACAATGCCGCCACCTTTTCATCTTGCTCCACCACAGACCGTCGCACCTCGATTCCCCTACCATCGCCTTTTCCGGCCGGCCAAAAAGCCCTGCGCGTGAATGACCGCCACTCTAGGACAAAAACCCTTTATTCGCTGCTGGAATCGGACAAATCAGCGATTTGTGTAGACCTTCACCGAAGCATTTGTCAGATCACGCTATTATTGCGTCCTTCAAAGGACTCAGGATCAAGGACACGTCATGCGCATCGGTTTTCTGTCACCACTGACCCTGGCATTGCTCGCCAGCCTTTCCTTCCAGGCCCAGGCCAGCGGCGATGACTCGTGCTACCCCGACTGGCGGGTCTCACGCGACAGCCTTGAAGGCTGCAGCAACCTGCCCTTCTTGAGCCCGGGCAATGACAGCCGGGTCAACCTGCGCCTGTTGCTGGCGGATAAACAGGTGGCACCGCTGACGCCCAACGCATTGGGCGAGACGGACCTTGAAGAGGGCTTCGGCCCGGTGCCGTTCCCGGTGTACCGCCTGACCCCGGTAGCCGACGCCGCCGATGAAAAAACCGACGTGGCACCTACGCCCAGCAAACTCGATGAGCTGCTTGCGCCGTTGGGCATTCAGCGTGAAGGCGACAAGGCGGCGGGTGACGCCTTCCTGACCGGCGAAGGCAGCCGTTGCCGCAGCAATGATGAAAGCAGTGCCACGGCGTTTATCAGCCAAGTGGTTAAAGCCGACGTGCCCGACGCGGAGCGCCAGCTGCTGGCCAAGGGACGTGTACAGATGCTCGGCGCCTGCACCTGGGACGGCGCAAGCCTGGGCGACCCGGAGCAGATCCAGTCCACCGCAGGCCGCGAGCTGCGCAGTTACCTGCAAGCCGCCGGTGACTTCTACAGTGGCCGTTTCGCTGATGCGCAGCGCGGTTTTGTTGCCGCCGCCGCCGGCAGCCTGCCGTGGGTCAAGGAAGCGGCGTTCTACATGATCGCCCGCACCGAGTTGAACCAGGCCCAGGAAAACGCCTTCGACGAATACGGCATGCCGCAATTGGAGCATGTGGATAAATCGGTGCTGGCGAATGCCGACACCAGCTTCAACCTGTACCTGAAAACTTATCCACAGGGTGAATACGCTGTCTCTGCCCAGGGCCTGCTGCGCCGGGTGCATTGGCTGGCGGGCGATACCGACAAGCTGGCCAACGACCTGGCCGCGCAGTTGAGCGCCAAACAGCGCAATGTGTCGCTGGACGACCTGGTGCAGGAAGCCGACAACAAGCTGCTCAGTGCCACCCAAAAACCTTCGGCCACCCCACTGATGCTGGCCGTCAACGACTTGATGTGGATGCGCGCCGGCAACCCGCCGCAGCTGAGCCGCGCGGCCCTGGACGCGCAAAAGCCGGTGTTTGCCCAGGAGCCGGCGCTGTACGACTACGTGCAAGCGGCGTTTGCCTTGTACGTCGAACATCAGCCCGATAACACTTTGAAGTTGCTGCCTCAGGACGTGCCCGCCAGCCTCGACTACTTCGCCTTCAGCCAGCAAACCCTGCGCGGCCTTGCCCTGGAAGCCAAGAAGGATTGGCAAGGCGCGCAAGCGCTGTGGCTGAAGCTGCTGCCCCTGGCCAAGCAACCCTTGCAGCGCGACCAGTTGGAACTGGCGCTGGCGATGAACTACGAGCGCAACGACCAACTGGCTAGCGTGTTCGCCAGCGATTCGCCGATCAGCGCCAAGCAGGTGCGCTACATCTTGCTACGCAACATCGCAGGCCAGGAACTGCTACGCCAACAGATCACCCAGGCCAGCGACCCGGTGGAACGTGCCACCGCCCAGTTTGTGTTGCTGTACAAAGACCTGATGCGCGGCCAGTACGCCACCTTCGCCGACGACCTCAAGCAACTGCCGGCATCGGCGCCCGCCGACAAGCTCGGCACCAGCCTGGGTTATGTCTATGGCGATGGCCGCTCGCTGCAGTTGTTCCAGTGGAACGGTGATAAGGCGGAGTCCGGCTACGCCTGCCCGAGCATTGCGCAAATCGCCAGCACCCTGCAGGCAGATGGTAAAAACCCCAAGGGCTTGAACTGCCTGGGTGAGTTCATCCTGCGCAATAACCTCGATGGCATGCCACTGGACCAAGTGCGCGCCGCCGGCAGCCTGGGCAGCACCGCCTCGCTGTTCAAGGGCGAGACCTTCTCGCGGCTCGACGGTTACCGCCAGGTCATCGCCAACCCCAAGGCGCCGCACAACGACAAGGCCTACGCGCTGTTCCGTGCGATCAACTGCTATGCGCGGGCCGGTTATAACGGCTGCGGCGGTGTAGACGTGGATAAATCCGTGCGTAAAGGCTGGTTCCGCCAGCTCAAAACCGGGTTTGCCGACACCGAGTGGGCCCAGTCGCTGAAGTACTACTGGTGAAGCACCTGTGGCTAGGCTTGCTGCTCCTGGCAAGCCCGGCCTTTGCCGGCGTTGACGCCCGCGACTACGATGCCTTCTGGCTGTGGAGCGGGGTCACGCCGCAGCCGGTGCTCAAACAGGCGAAAACCCTGTACATCCTCCAGGGCCAGATCAACTCCACGCGCCGTGCGCCGCAATTGGGTGTGCAGTTTATCGCCCAAGGCATCAGCGTACCGCGCATCACCCAAGGCGAGGTCTGGGTGGTGTACCGCGCCCACACCCTGCACTGGCCCGAGCGCGTCTACACCCAACTGCTCGGCCAGGTGCAACGCTGGCGCGATGCGGGCAACCCGGTGGTCGGCATCCAGATCGATTTCGACGCCCGCACCCAGTACCTGCACGAATACACAGGCTTCCTGCGCGACCTGCGCCAACGCCTGCCTGCTGACCTGCGGCTGAGCATTACCGGCCTGATGGACTGGAGCAGCAACGCCGACCCAGCCGCCATCGCCCAGCTCAAAGGCGTGGTCGATGAAGTGGTGGTCCAGACCTACCAAGGGCGCCACAGCATCCCGGACTACGCGGCGTATTTGCCACGCATGAACCGGCTGGGGCTGCCGTTCAAGGTGGGGCTGATTCAGGGTGGCGTATGGGAAGAGCCGGGGTATTTGAAAGGGAGTGAATGGTTCAGGGGGTATGTGGTGTTTTTGCAGAACCCTTGAACCACGCAATATTCCATGTGGGAGCGGGCTTGCCCGCGATGAGGGTGCGTCAGTCAACATAACGTTGGCTGAACTACCGCTATCGCGGGCAAGCCCGCTCCCACAGTGGGTTATGTTCAGCCTGCGGGAATGGAGGCTGTCGCGGGGTAGACCGACTCCCAGCCACCGCCCAACGCCTTGTACAGCCCCACCATCGCCAGCGACACGCCGGTGGAGCTTTCTACCCACTGCTCCTGCGTGGCCAGCAGCGCGCTTTGCACGGTGAGCACGTTGACGAAATCCACCACGCCTTCGACGTACTGCTGTTGTGCGGTGCTCAACGCGATCTGGTTCTGGCGCACCGCTTCAGCGAGGCTGTCGCGGCGCAGTTGGCTGGCGTTGTAGCGGGTCAGTTGGTCATCGATCTCATGCCAGGCACGCAGTACGGTTTGCTGGTACGCCAGCGCCGCTTCCTGTTGCTGGGCTTCACGCAAATTCAACATGCCTTGCAGGCGCCCGCCATTGAACAGCGGCAGGTTGAACTGCGGGCCGAAGGCAAACGCGCGCGAGCCCCAGGAGCCGAAATCCGAGAGTTGCAGGGCCTGGGAGCCCAGGCTGCCGGACAAGGTGATACGCGGGTAAAAATCACCTTTTGCCACGCCGATACTGGCGGTGGCCGCATGCAGGCGCGCTTGCGCCTGGCGAATATCGGGCCGGCGTTCGGCCAGCTCCGAGGGCAAGCCGATGGCGACCTGGCGCGGGGTTTGCGGCACGGCGGCGTCCTTGGACAATTGCGCATGCAGCGCTTGCGGCGGCTCGCCCATCAGCAGGCTCAGGGCGTTGATCAGTTGGTCCTGACGCTGCTGCAAATCCGGTAAACGCGCTTCGATGGCGGCGACCTGGGCGGCAGCTTCGGCCACATCCAGGTCAGTGGCCACGCCGTCGGCCAGGCGCAGTTGCGAGAGTTTGAGGCTGTGGCGAGCGACCTCGAGGTTTTGCTCGGTGACAGCGCGCGTATTCTGCACGCCGCGCAGCTGGATGTAGTCCTGGGCGGTTTCGGCGAGTACCGACAGCAACACGGCGCGGCGGTCGTCTTCGGCGACTTGCAGGGTGGCGTCGGCGGCTTCGGTTTCGCGTTTGACGCGGCCCCAGAAGTCCAGCTCCCAGGCGGCGGAGAAGCCCATGTCCCATTGGTTGTAAGCAGATTGACCGTTGTTTTTGGACGGGTCGCTCAAGCCTTTGCCGCTGTTGCGCTGGCGTACGTAATCCCCGCTGGCGTTGACGTTGGGATAACGCTCGGCTGTGGTCACCTGACGCACGGCGCGGCTTTGTTGCAGGCGGCTGCTGGCCAGTTTCAGGTCGAGGTTATCAGTGAGCGCACGACGCGTGAGGGCCGAGAGCTCTGCATCGTGAAACACGTCCCACCAACGCTCCTGCAAAGGGTCGGTCACCGCGTGGCTGGCTGCCTGACGGCCCTGGGGTTCGCGCCATTGGGTGACTTGCTGGCCTTGGGGCCGCTGGAAATCCGGGCCGACCGTGCAGGCACTCAGGCTGATCAGGCTCAAGGTGAGCCAGGCAAATGACTTCATTGCTGGGCCACCTCACGCGACTGCGCGACTGGCCGGGTGTCGACTGTGGCTTGCACCGACATGCCCACGCGCAGGCGTTCAATATGGGACTGGTTCGGCTCCAGGATGATCTTCACCGGAATGCGCTGTACCACCTTGGTGAAGTTACCGGTGGCGTTGTCTGGCCTGACCGACGCAAAGGTCACGCCGGTGGCAGGTGCCAGGCTTTCCAGATGGCCCTTGAGCAACTCGCCGTCGAGGCTGTCGACGCTGAGTTCTACGGCTTGGCCGGCATGCATATGCGACAGTTGCGTCTCCTGGAAATTGGCCACCACATAGGCCTCGGCCAACGGCACGACCGCGAGGATCTTGCTGCCCGGCGTCACATAGGCGCCGACCCGCACGGCACGTTCACCGACCATGCCGTCCACTGGCGCGAAAATGCGCGTGTAGGACAGCTGATAACTGGCCATTTCCAACGCTGCCTGGGCGCGTTTGAGCCCACCTTCCGCTGCGTCTCGCTGGGCGGTGAGGATTTCCACTTGCTTGCGTTCGGCCGCCAGTACGGCCGTGGCTTTGGCCAGGTTTGCCGTTGCCTGGTCGATGCGCGTCTTGGCTTGCTGGGCGTTCTGCACCGTGCCTGCGCCCACGCCGGCGAGGTGGTTGTAGCGGTTCAGTTCGTGCTCGGCGAACGCCACTTCGGCACGGTCGGCCGCGACGGTGGCCTGAGCCTGGGCGATCACCGAGCTTTGGCGCTCCAGGGTCGCGGTGGCGTTCTTCAACTGGGCCTGGGCGACCAACGTGTCGGCGTCGGCGGCCTGGGCGGCAGCACGAAAATCGCGGTCGTCGATCAACGCCAAAAGCTGGCCGGCCTTGACCCGCTGGTTGTCTTCCACCAGCACTTCCTTGATAAAACCGGCCACGCGCGGCGCCACCAGCGTGAAGTCGGCGGCGACGAAGGCGTCGTTGGTGGTCTGGCGCTTGTTGCCCAGCACGCCCGGCGCAACCAGATAAACCAGGACGCCGACGGCAAACACAGCGATAACGGAGACGGCAATTTTGTCTTTGCGTTTCATGAGAAGTCCTTGAGGCTAGGTCGGAGCGCGAGGCGGAAAGATCCGCGTGGGCATCCAGAAAATCAGCAGGATTAACGCCACCGCGACACCGGCCATGACGTAATAGAGGTCCGAAGAAGTCAGCACCACGGCCTGCTGGTGCAGGCGCTGGGCAAGGCCCGGCGCGTCGCCGTCGGCCAGGGGCGAGTTGCCCAGGTGGTCCACCAGCATGGTCGAATGGAAGTGCTCACGCTGGGTGGTCAGCGTGTCCAGTACGGCCGTGGCGATGACCGCAGCGAGGCCTTTGACGGTGTTGAACCAGGCCGAGGCGAACGGCCCGTCCATCGGCTGGATGCTGCCGGTAGAGAGCATCAGCAACGGCAATACGGCCATGGGCTGCCCGAAAATCTGCAGCAGGTACCAGCCATAAAAATCGTCGCGTATCCACGCCGAGGTGAGGTGCGAGCTGCCGATGCAGCACAGCACCAGCATGCTCAAACCAATGCCCAGCACCCAGCGGCAGTCGACCCAACGCAGGTTGCACAGCGCCGCCACCAGCGGCAGCGCGATCAATTGCGGCAACGCCATCAACAGCATCACCGGCGCGGTTTGCAGTGGTCGGTAACCCTGCACCTGGGCGAGAAAACTCGACGGAATGATGATCACCGAAGTCAGTACCATCAGCACGCCCGCCAGTACGATCAGGGCGAACGCCAGGTTGCGCAGGCCGAGCATCTGCAACTTGAAAAACGGCACGGGGTGCGACCATTCATTGAGCATGAACAGCACCAGCAATACGCCGCCGCCGATCAGCAAAAAGGTGATCAGGCCGGATTCGAACCAGTCCAGGCGATTGCCCTGCAACAGGCCGATCACCAACATGCAGATCGCCGGAAAACCCAGCAGCAGGCCGCGCCAGTTGAACTGCTTGAAGCGCTCCAGGCGCAGCGGGTCTTGCGGCAAGCCGTAAGCCACCGCGGCCATCGCCAGCAGGCACGGCCCGACGATTTGCCAGAACGCCCATTGCCAGCCGACGTATTCGGTCCACAACGCCGCCAGCGGCGTGCCCAGGCTCGGGCCGAAGGTGGCGGTGAGTGCGTAACCGGCCAGGCCGTAGAGCTTGACGTGGGCCGGCAGGAAACGCAGCGCCACCGTCATCAGCATCGGCGGCAATGCGCCGCCGGCCAGGCCTTGCACGGTTCGCAGCACCAGCAGGCTTTCGTAGTTCGGCGCAAACGGGCACAGGATGCCCAGCAAGGTAAACAGGCCGATGGCGCACAGGGTGAAGCGGCGCAGCGAAAACGTCACCGAACACCACGGCGCAAAGGCCATGGCCGCCACGGAGGTGGCCGTGTAGGCCGCAACCAGCCAGGTGCCTTCGTCAAAACCAATGAACAGTGCACCGCGAATATCGGCGAGGGCTACCTTGGTAACCATCTCGTTGAGACCAGAGACCAGCACCGCCAACAACACGCCGACCAGGCCGATGATGATGCGCGGGCCGAACACAGGTGGGCTCAGGGCGGTAGGTTTGGCTGCAGCCTGGAGAGCGGGGGCAGCGAGGGATGTCATGAACGCGCAACTCGGAATTAGAAATACCCGAGCAGTTTAAGGGGGCGCATACATGACAAAAAAGTTACTTGTTGGAAGCTTATAAGTGCGCCAGACGCAATCCTCATGGGGTTAGGGGCAACTGCCCTGTTGTGGCGAGCAGGCTTGCCCTGCGTTGGGCTGCGAAGCAGCCCCAGTAAAGGCACTGCAGTTTTTCCTGAAAGTACTCAGCGTCTGGGTTTGGGGCCGCTTCGCAGCCCAACGCAGGCGGTGCGACGATTCGACAAGCCTGCTCGCCACAAGGGTAATTGGCTGCCTTTAAAAGTTGTGTAAGCGGTGGGTCAGGCAATGAATCCCTACACAGTCAGACCGCCATCGCAGGCAAGCCAGCTCCCACATTGATCGAGTGCACTTCAGCTGGGCTGGGCTTCGAGCCAGGTGGCATGGCAGCTCTCGCGCATGGTTTCGCGCAGCCATTTATGGGCCGGGTCTTTGTCGAAGCGCGGGTGCCAGGATTGGGCCAATACCAACGTCGGCAAGGAGATAGGCAACGGGAAGGCGCGCAATGGCAGGTTCAGGCGGTTGGCGCTCAGCAAGGCTTCCTTTGGCACCGGCAGCAGTAGATCAGAGTCGGGCAGCATGAACATCGCGCCGTGAAAGCCTGGGGCGATCATTGCCACGCGGCGCTCCAGGCCTTGGGCATTCAGCGCAGTGTCAATCGGGCCACGGGCGATGCCGCGTCGCGAAATGCTGATATGGGAATAGCTGGCAAACCGTGCGGCGGTGATTTCTTCGTCGAACAGCGGGTGATCTTGCCGCGCCAGGCCAACAAAGGTGGTGGAAAACAAATTCTGTACCTTCACCTCCGGGCTGGCCGGCAACGTATTGCTCACGCGCAGGTCCAGGCGCCCTTCGCGCAGCGCGTCGTCGTCGGTATCACCTTCGGGCACAAAGCACAGCTCGCACAGCGGCGCCATGCGCTCCATGGTGTCGAACAACCGACCGCCGTACACGCCGACAAAAAAGTCGTTGGCCCTCACGCTGAAGCGGCGGCGCAAGGTGCTGAGGTCTACCTGGTCCGCGGAGCGAAACAGCAACGCCGCCTGTTCCACCACGTTGCGCACCTGGCCTTGCAGCTGCAAAGCCTTGGGCGTCGGCACCAGGCCGCGACCGGCCCGCACCAGGATCGGGTCGCCCACCGCCTCGCGAATCCGCGTGAGCGTGCGGCTCATGGCCGCCGGGCTGAGGTTCATCCGCCGCGCCGCGCCGACCACACTGCCCTCGTCGAGCAAGGCGTCGAGGGCGACCAGCAGGTTCATGTCCGGTAGTTGCATGCCAAGCACTCGTGAGCAGTGGGGAGTGAATTGCACGCAATCCTAGCAGGGATCAGTGGCTCAGCGCTGCATGCCCCAGCGCTTTACGGTGAGCCGCTCGAAGGTATCAAACACCAGGTTTTCCACCAGCAGGCCGATCAGGATCACCACGGCCAAGCCGGCAAACACTTTGTCGGTGTACAGCTCGTTGCGGTTCTGGAAGATGTACCAACCCAGCCCGCCTTTGCCGCTGGTGGCGCCGAACACCAGTTCAGCGGCGATCAGTGTGCGCCAGGCAAAGGCCCAGCCGATTTTCAGGCCGGCCAGGATCGACGGCAGCGCCGCCGGAACCAGGATGAACAACACAAAACGCATGCCCTTGAGGCCGTAGTTGCGACCGGCCATGCGCAGGGTTTCGGACACGCCGAGAAACCCCGAATAGGTGTTCAGCGCCAAGGCCCACAGCACCGAATGCACCAGCACAAAGATCAGGCTGTTCTGCCCCAGGCCAAACCACAGCAGCGCCAGCGGCAGCAGGGCAATCGCCGGCAGCGGGTTGAACATTGAGGTCAGGGTACTGAGCAGGTCGCGGCCCAGTTGGGTCGAGACCGCCAGCGTGGTGAGGGCAAACGCCAGCACGCTGGCGATCAGGTAGCCCTTGATCAGCACCGCCAGCGAGATCCAGACCTTGCTCAACAGCTCACCGCTGAGCAAGCCGTCGAACAGGGCTTGGGAGGTCTGCAAAAAGCTCGGCAGCAGCAGGTCGTTGTTCTGGTAGCGGGCGACCGCCTCCCAGAGGATCGCAAGCACGATCAGGATCAAGCCCTTGCGCAGCCAGCCTTGCTGCCACAGGCGTTGGCGCAGGGGCAGTTCGCGCTCGACAGGGACGCTGAGCAGTGGTTCGAGGGTGACTTCAAATTCCTGGCGCATGGTTCGGCCCCTTAGTAAGCAATGCGGATATCGGCGAAACCCAACTCACGTTCGGCTTCGGGCGCTTCATCGAACAGCAGGCGATGAATGCGCCGCGCCGACGCCTGGAATTCCACACCGCCGAGGCTGTGCAGGTCGTATTGATGGCTGTGGATTTCTGCCCGCACGCGCCCGGGATGCGGCGACAACAACAGGATGCGGTTGCCCACCACCAGCGCTTCTTCGATGGAATGGGTGACGAACAACAGGGTGAAGCGCACTTCTTCCCACAGCAGCAGCAGTTCTTCCTGCATCTTGCGCCGGGTCAGGGCATCGAGGGCGGCGAAGGGTTCGTCCATCAGCAGGATTTTCGGTTGCATGGCCAGGGCGCGGGCGATGGCCACCCGGGCTTTCATGCCGCCGGACAGGGTGTGCGGGTAGGCGTCGGCAAAGGCACTGAGGCCGACTTTTTCCAGGTAGTGCAGCGCGCGTTCTTCGGCTTCGCGGCGCTTGAGGGTCTTGGAGGCCAACAGCGGGAACATCACGTTCTGTTTGACGGTTTTCCACGGTGGCAGCTGGTCGAATTCCTGGAACACCACAATGCGATCCGGCCCGGGTTCGTCGACCTTTTGCCCCAGCAGGCGAATCTCGCCTTCGCAGGGTTTGATAAACCCGGCGATGGACTTGAGCAAGGTGGATTTGCCGCACCCCGAAGGGCCGAGCAGCACGTAACGGTCGGCCGGGTCGATTTCGAAACTGACCTGGTGCGTGGCCCGCACCACACGCTCGGGCGTGCGGTATTCGAGGCTGACGTTGTCCACCGCCAACAGCGGTTTGGCGGTACTCAGGGTGCTGGCCGCGTGGCCTTGCAGGGGCGCGTTCATGTCAACTCTCTTGCCGGGAATCAGAAAGGCGCATCGCCCTGGATGGTGGTGCGAAACAGTTTGCGGCGCAGATGGCTCGGGCAACCGGCAGCCAGGTGGATCAGCGAGCGGTTGTCCCAGAACACCATGTCGTGGGGCTGCCACTGGTGGCGATAGATGTTCTGCGGCAGCACGCTGTGAGCGTAGAGCTGGGCCAGCAGGTCGCGGCTTTCGTCTTCCGGCAGGTCGACGATACGGGTGGTGAAGCCTTCGCTGACGAACAGGGCTTTGCGGCCGTTTTCCGGGTGGGTGCGCACAATCGGGTGGACCACTTCCGCCACCTGAGCGAGCTGCTCGGGCGTGAGGGTTGGGCGCCAATTACCTTCGAATTTGGTTTCGCTGTAGCGCGCCGTGTAGGAGTGCGCGGCGCTGCGGCCTTCCACGGCTTTGCGCAGGTGCTCGGGCAGTTGGTCCCAGGCTTTGTGCATGTCGGCGAACAGGGTGTCGCCGCCTTCGGAGGGCAGCTCCTGAGCGTGCAGCATCGAGCCCAGGCTGGGCAGCTCTTTATAGGAGAGGTCCGAATGCCAGAATTTACCCGCATCACCCAGGCCGATGGATTGGCCGTTCTCGATGATGTTGGAGACGATCAGGATTTCCGGGTGGTTGGCCAGCAGGAACTGTTTGAGCACGTGGATCTGCAGCACGCCGAAGCGGCGGCTGAAGGCGATCTGTTGTTCGGGGGTGATGCGTTGGTCGCGGAACACCACGACGTGGTGATCCAGATGCGCGCGGTGGATGCGCGCGAAGTCTGTGTCGTTGACCGGGCGGGACAAGTCCAGGCCAACGATCTCGGCGCCGACGCTGCCGGGCAGTGGGCGAATCTCGAAGGATTGGGCGGTTGGGGTCGCTGTTGGAACAGTAGAGGTGGCGGACATGAGGGCACTCCCGGTCGGACAGGGGAGTGAATTTATAGGTATAAGAATGGAAGCTTAAATACCGTTAGCGAATATCGATATGCTTTAGGGTTGGGATCTGCGGTGATTTGGATGGCGCTATCGCAGGCAAGCCAGCTCCCACATTTTGATATGTGAACACATTCAAATGTGGGAGCTGGCTTGCCTGCGATGAGGTCACAACAGGCGCCGAAGATCAGCGCTCGTGCAACGCCTCGGCCCGCGCCTTGATGATCGGCTTGAGCAGGTAGCTGAGGATACTTTTCTTGCCGGTAATGATATCCACCGAAGCCACCATGCCAGGAATGATCAGCAACGGCTTCTCGTCGGTGCCCAAGTGGCTGCGATCAGTGCGCAGGGTGATCATGTAGTAGGTGGTTTTCTTGTCTTCATCGGTGATGGTGTCGGCACCGATGCGTTCAAGCTTGGCCTTGAGGCCGCCATAGATGGTGTAGTCATAGGCGGTGAATTTGACGATCGCTTCTTGCCCAGGGTGCAGGAAGGCGATGTCTTGCGGGCGGATCTTGGCTTCCACCAGCAGGGTGTCATTGAGCGGCACGATTTCGACCATGTCGCTGCCCGGCTGGATCACGCCGCCCACGGTGTTGACCAACAGCTGCTTGACGATGCCGCGCACCGGCGAGGTGACCAAGGTACGGCTGACGCGGTCTTCGAGGGCACGGCCGGTGGACTCGGCCTTGTTCAGCTCGGTGCGGGCTTCATTGAGTTGGGTCAGGGCTTCGCTGCGGAATTTGCCACGGGTTTCGTCGATCTTGCGCTGCACTTCCTTGATCGCCGACTCGGCGCGAGGGATCGCCAGGGTGGTGGCGTCCAACTGACCGCGGGTTTCCATCTCGGCGCGCTTGAGGCGCAATACTTCCACCGGCGATACCGCGCCCTGGGCCACCAACGGCTCGGACATGTTGATTTCCTGGCGTTGCAGGGACAACTGGCTGCGGTACTGGCCTTGCTTGGAGCTGAATTCGCGCAGTTCCTGCTGGCGCTGCACCAGTTGCTCCTGCAAACCACCGACTTCGTCTTTTAATTGCTGACGGCGGCTTTCATACAGCGAGCGCTCGTTGGCGGCTTGGCTGGGCGCGGCCTTGAGCACGTCATCCGGGATGTTCAGCGGGCGGTCATCCACCTGCGCACTCAGGCGCTCGACGCGCAGTTGCATGGCCAGGCGCAAGGCTTCGGTTTCGCCGGCATTGGAGACAAACCGGGTGTCGTCGAGGCGAATCAACGGCGCACCGGCTTCGACGATCTGGCCTTCCTTCACATACAGCTCGGAGACGATGCCACCTTCCAGGTTCTGGATTTTCTGCAGCTTGGACGACGGAATCGCCTTGCCGTCGCCACGGGTGACTTCGTCGATGCTGGAAAAACCCGCCCAGGTCACCAGGAATATGAAGAACGCGATGATGGCCCAGATGGTCAGGCGGATCACCCTCGGCGCATCTTCGATCAGCGCTTTGTTGACTTCAGGCAGGGGCTGGCC
This sequence comes from Pseudomonas sp. WS 5532, assembly GCF_012985445.1. Taxonomy (NCBI): domain Bacteria; kingdom Pseudomonadati; phylum Pseudomonadota; class Gammaproteobacteria; order Pseudomonadales; family Pseudomonadaceae; genus Pseudomonas; species Pseudomonas sp. WS 5532. Next base: position 26,829 of record NZ_JAAQWK010000012.1, on the reverse strand, counting down.
CTGCAGCGAGTCGGTGCCTTTGAAGTAGCGGCCGACCGCGCTTTTGATGGAGTTAAGCAACACTGATCTGCCCCTTTTTCAACGCTTCCATAACCACGGCTTTCGGGCCGTCTGCGAGGATCTGCCCACGGTCGACCACCAACAGGCGGTCCACCAGCGAGAGCAGTGAGGCACGGTGCGTCACCAGCACCACGGTCTTGCTTTGCACCACAGCTTGCAGGCGTTGTTTCAAGCGTTCTTCACCGGTGTTGTCCATGGCGCTGGTGGGTTCGTCCAGCAGCAGGATGGGCGGGTTGAGCAGCAGCGCGCGTGCCAGGGCGACGTTCTGGCGCTGGCCGCCGGACAGGTTCTGCCCACGCTCGCCCACTTGCAGTTCATAACCTTGTGGATGCAGGCGGGCGAATTCGTGCACGCCGGCCAGCTCTGCGGCTTGCAAGACCATTTCGTCTTCTACATAGCGCGCACCGGAAACCAGGTTGTCGCGCAGGGTGCCGGCCAGCAATTGAATGTCTTGGGCGACGTAGCCGATGTTGTGGCGCAACTCGCTCACGTCGATCTGGCGCACGTCCACGCCGTCCACCAGCAAGGCGCCGGAGTCGGGCTGGTACAGGCCGACAATCAGCTTGGCCAGGGAGCTTTTGCCCGAGCCACTGCGGCCGATGATGCCGATTTTCTCGCCTGGCTTGATCACCAGGTTGATATTTCTCAGCGCGGCGTTCTGCTGGTTCGGATACGTGAAGTTCAGGCCACGGCACTCAATGGCACCTTGCAGGGTGCGGCGGCTCATGGGCCGCTCTTCGAAATTGCGCTCCTGGGGCAGTTCCATCATCTGGTCCACCGAGGTCATGGTGACCTTGGCTTGCTGGTAACGGGTCAGCAGGCCCGACAGCGAGGCCAGCGGGCTCAGGGCGCGGCCACTGAGCATGTAGCAGGCAATCAGGCCGCCCATGCTGAGGTTGCCGTCGATGATCTGGTAAACGCCGAACACGATCATGATCACGCCGGCCAGTTGCTGTATGAGCAAGGTCATGTTCATCGACAGGCCCGACAGCAACTTCACGCGCAGCTCGAGGCGGCTGAGGGTGCCGATGGTCTGTTCCCAGCCGTACTGGCGCTCGCTCTCGGCGTTGTTGACCTTGACCGCATCGAGCCCGGCGAGGGTTTCGATCAGGCTGGACTGGCGCTCGGCGGCCAGGGCCATGGTCCGTTCCATGGTCGCCACCAGCGGTTTTTGCAGGGCATAGCCGATGCCCAGGGCCAGCGGGAAGGCCAATACCGGGATCCACACCAGGTGCCCGCCCAGGATGGCGATCACCAGGAAAATCAGCAGGGTAAACGGCAGGTCGATCAGGCTGGTGAGGGTCAAGGATGCGAGGAAATCACGCAGGCTCTGAAACTCATGGATGTTCTGCGCGAAGCTGCCAACCCGTGCCGGGCGGTACTTCATGGACATGCCAACAATGCGCTCGAACAGCGTGGCCGAGATGATCAGGTCGGTTTTTTTACCCGCCAGGTCCAGGCACAAACTGCGCAGGCTTTTGAGAACCAAGTCGAACAGGTAGGCGCCGCAGATACCCACGGCCAGCACCCAGAGGGTCGCGGTGGCCTGGTTTGGCACGACACGGTCGTACACGTTCATCACAAACAGCGGCGCGGCCATGGCGATGATGTTGATCAGGAAGCTCGCGGCGATGGCGTCGGTGTAGAGCCAGCGCGAACGTTTGAGCGTGTCGCGAAACCACGAACGCGCCCGAGGGATCAGGGTGCCGTGGTTGACGTCGAATTTGTGCTGAGGCTGGGCGAAGAAGACTTTGCCGATGTAGTCATTGGCCAGCAGCTCACGCTTGATCAGTACTTCACCGCCGTCGCTTTCGCTGAGCAGGATGCGTGCTTCGTCTTCACCTTGCCAACCCACCAGCACGGTACTGCGGCCGTCCTTGAGCAACAGCAGCGCTGGCAGTGCAATCGTCGGGATCTGCTCCAGCTTGCGCTGCAACACCCGGCCTTGCAGCCCGGCACGCGCGGCTGCACGCGGCAGCAACTCGGCACTCAGTCGCTGCGACGGCAGCGGCAAACCGGTGGTGAGCATGGCCGCGCTGGCAGGTTTTTGATGCAGGGCACAGAGCGCCAACAACCCGTCCAGTAACGGGTCGTCGTGGAGCGTGCGTGGATCATGACTGAGATGAACTCGACTGACTTCGGATTCCACGCGGCGCACTCTCGACTAACAGATGGGGCTATTGGGGTGGCTCAATTCATCCCAGGCAGTTGAACTTTAGGTTTCACGTCGTTCTGTACGACGGACGCCATCGGTGCGACCACTCCCTGGCTTTTGAGCAATTCACCCATGGTCGCCTTGATTCGATACTGAGTAAATAACTGAATGTTCTTGATCTCTTCCAGACGACGGGAAGCGGTGAACAATTCGTTCTCGCTGTCGAGCAAGTCGAGCAGGGTTCGTTGGCCGAGGCTGAACTGCTGCTGGTACGAAGTACGCACGCGGGTGCTGTGGTCGACGTATTGCTGGGCAACCGGCAACTGCGCATTGGCGTTGTTCAAGGCGTTCCAGGCCAGGCCCAGTTCTTCATTGAGTTGGCGCAAGGCGTTGTTACGGATATCCAGGGCTTGGCTGGTCTGGTACGACTTGGACTGCAAGTCGGCCTTGTTGCTGCCACCGGCGAACAGGTTGAAGCGCATGCGCACCATGGCTTCCCAGCCGTTGTTATGGCTGGCGTCGCCGGCTACGTTGTTATCGGCGTTGGTGCCAAGCTCGGCATCAAAGCGTGGGTAGAAGGTCGACTTGGCAGCTTCGTACTGGCTCTCGGCGGCGGAGATATCCGACTCGGCCGAGCGCAGGATCGGGCTGTTATCGAGCATCTGGCGACGGGCTTCATTCAGGTCCGCCGGCAGCATGGCCATAAATGGCGCTGGGCGCTCAAGCTGGTCGGGCATCTGGCCGACGGCGCTGAGGTAGTTGACCTGGGAGTCGGCCAGGTTGGTCTGCTCGGTGATCAGGTTGTTGCGAGCCTGGGCCAGACGCGCTTCGGCCTGGTCCTGGTCGGCACCGTTGCCGACACCGCGCTGGGTGCGCAATTTGATCTGGTCGTAGATGCGTTCGTGGTTGCGCAGGTTCTCTTCGGCCAGGCGCACGAATTCGCGGCGGGTCAACACGTCCAGGTAGACCTGGGCCACGGTCAAACCGGTGCGCTCGGAGGTGCCGAGCAAGGAATAAGCACGGGAGTTGACGTTGGCTTGTTGACGCCCAACTTCGCTGGACGTGGCGAAACCGTCAAAAATCATCTGTTGCAGGCGCAGGCTGGACTCGCCGCGGTTGAGCGTGTCCCAGTGGTTGCCGTTTGGGCCGTTGGCGGCGCGGGTGGTGGAGTTATCGGTGCCTTCGCGACCGTAACCGGCGTTCAGGTCAACGCGCGGCAAGTAACCACCTTGAGCGGCGCGCAATTGGTAATCGGCGGCGATACGGCTGTTCACGCCGGCCTGGATTTCCGGGTGCACATCCAGCGCCTGCTGCATGGCCTGGGGCAATGTTTGGGCTTGTACGAAACCGGCGGCGAGTACGAACGGTATTGCCTTGAACAGGTTCAAACGCATTTAAAAATTCCCCAGGACTTCTTGTCTCAAATCACAGCGATTGATACCGCTGCGTCGGATAATGGCTACCGTAATGACCGTACGTCGGAAAGTTCAAAAAGCGGAACTGCTTCACACATGTAGGACGGTTCGCCGCATAAATATCAATGTGACATTACGGGGCCAATTGTTTAGGATGGCGACCATAAGGTCAATACTTTGGCATAAACTAGATAACGAATAAATCTAGCCAATTATTTGACGTCAGTAACTACTTATACTACACCCCTCCTGTTTGGCCCTCCCCCCCGCGAGCGGTCACATGGAATTCATCAGTAACGGATCGCCGGAGAAATCTTTAATGAGCAGTGTAGTTGCCATCGTCAAAAGCATTGTTGGTCAAGTTTTCGTTATTTCTCCGGAAGGGACGCGTCGTGTTTTAGTAGAAGGTGACCGTCTGTTCGCAGGCGACCAGATCGACACCGGCATGTCCGGCGCTGTGAGCCTTGAGTTGGCCGACGGCCGCACCCTGGACCTGGGCCGTGAAACCCAGTGGAGCGCCGACCTGCCGGACTCCAGCCTCGACCTGGCCGCTGCCGCCGAAAACGCCGCGCCGTCGGTTGCTGAACTGCAGCAAGCCATCGTTGCGGGCGCCGACCCGACCACCGACCTGGATGCTACCGCCGCCGGCGCGACGGCTGCCGGTAATGGTGCTGCGGGCGGGGGCCACAGCTTTGTTGTACTGGACGCGACGGCCGGCCGTGTCGACCCGACGATCGGGTTCCCGACCGGCCCACTGGGCCAGGGCGCCGCAACAACGACCCAACTCACGGGCGCCCAGGGCGCCGGTGGCAATGGCAACCTGGTCTTGCAGACGTCGACCCTGACGCTGAGCGCAACGCCGACCATCACTGAAGCTGGTGGTGTGCTGACCTACACCGCCACCGTCACGCAGCCGCCGATCAATGACCTGAGCATCACCCTGTCCAACGGTGCCGTGATCACCATCACCGCCGGCCAACTGACCGGCACCGTTAACGTGCCGCTGGCACCGAATGACAGCCCGTACATCGACCCAAGCCAGATCAACGTGAACGTCACCGGCACCACCGGCGGCAACAACCTGGTGCTGACGATTGACCCGAACCCGGCCGTTACGCAGATTACCGACACCATCGACACCACCACCGTCACGTTGACGGCGGGCAATACCGTGACTGAAGGCGGTCAGATTACCTATACCGCCACCCTGACCAACCCGGCGCAAACCCCGGTGACTGTCACCTTGAGCAATGGCTCGGTGATCACGATCAAGGCTGGGGAGTCGGTTGGCACTGTTGTTGTCGATACTCCGGCGAACGACGTTTACAACAATGGCTCGACTGTCAGCACTACTATTACCGGTGCGACCGGCGGCAACTTCGAAAACCTGGTACCGAGCACTACGCCTGCGGTTACTACGATCACTGATTCGATCGACACCACCACCGTCACGCTGACGGCGGGTAACACCGTGACCGAAGGCGGTCAGATCACTTACACCGCTACCCTGACCAATCCGGCGCAGACGCCGGTGACTGTCACCTTGAGCAATGGCTCGGTGATTACCATCAAGGCTGGGGAGTCGGTTGGCACCGTCGTCGTGGACACTCCGGCGAACGACGTCTACAACAATGGCTCGACTGTCAGCACTACTATTACCGGTGCGACCGGCGGCAACTTTGAAAATCTGGTGCCGAGCACTACGCCTGCGGTTACTACGATTACTGATTCGATCGATACCACCACCGTCACACTGACGGCGGGCAGTACCGTGACTGAAGGCGGCCAGATTACCTACACCGCCACCTTGACCAACCCGGCGCAGACGCCGGTGACTGTCACCTTGAGCAATGGCTCGGTGATTACGATCAAGGCTGGGGAGTCGGTTGGCACCGTCGTCGTGGATACCCCGGCGAACGACGTTTACAACAACGGTTCGACCGTCAGCACCACCATCACCGGGGCAACCGGCGGCAACTTTGAAAACCTGGTACCGAGCACTACGCCTGCGGTCACCACGATCACCGATTCGATCGACACCACCACTGTTTCGCTGACGGCTACCAATACCGTTACCGAAGGTGGGCAGATTACCTACACCGCCACCCTGACCAACCCGGCGCAAACCCCGGTAACTGTCACCTTGAGCGATGGCTCGGTGATCACTATCAAAGCTGGCGAATCTGTCGGCAGTGTGGTGGTCGACACTCCACCGAACGACGTTTACGTGAATGGCAGTACGGTGAGCACCACCATTACTGGCGCGACCGGCGGCAACTTTGAAAACCTGGTGCCGAACACTACGCCTGCGGTCACCACGATTACCGACTCGATTGACACCACGACGGTCACCTTGACGGCTCCGTCCGAGGCGAACGAAGGTGGTCAGATTACGTACACCGCTACGCTTTCCAATAAAGCGGGCACTGATGTAACGCTGAAGTTGGATAACGGCTCTTCCATCACCATCAAGGCTGGCGATACCGTTGGCTCCGTGACTGTTGCGGCGCCTGGCGATGACGTGTTCATCGACAAGAGCACTCAGACGGTCAAGATCACCGACACTGCTGGTGGCAACTTCGAAAAACTGGAAGTCGCAGGCGACGGCGCAACCACCACCATTAACGACACCATCGACAAAGTCGATGTCGTTCTGACCGCCACCACCACCGTTGGTGAAGGCGGCAACATCGTTTACACCGCGTCGCTGGTCGACAAGTCGGGTAATGCGGTGACCAACATCACCAACCCACTGACTGTGACTTTGGATAACGGCCAAACCATTACCATCGGTGTGAACCAATCGAACGGCAGCGTGACCGTTGTAGCTCCAGATGACGTGTACAAGGGCGACCAGACTGTCACTACCGCTATTACTAACGTGACCGGCGGCGCGCACTTCGAGAATCTGGTGCCAGGCACTACGCCTGTTAGCACCACCGTCACCGATACTCCGGGTACTGATAACACCACTACCGTCACGTTGACCGCGCCAAGCGCAGTCAATGAAGGTGGTCAGATTACGTACACCGCGACCTTGAGCAACAAGGCCGGTACTGACGTAACCCTGAAGTTGGATAACGGCTCGACTATCACCATCAAAGCTGGCGATACCGTCGGCTCCGTGACTGTTGCAGCGCCTAGCGATGACGTGTTCATCGACAAGAGCACTCAGACCGTCAAGATCACCGACACCACTGGCGGTAACTTCGAAAAACTGGAAGTGGCTGGTGATGGTGCAACTACGACCATTAACGACACTATCGACAAAGTGGATGTGGTGCTGACCGCAACGACCACAGTGGGCGAAGGCGGCAACATCGTTTACACCGCGTCGCTGGTCGATAAGTCGGGCAATGCGGTGACCAACATCACCAGCCCGCTGACCGTGACCCTGGATAACGGCCAGACCATCACCATCGGCGTTAATCAGTCCAGCGGCAACGTGACCGTTGTAGCTCCAGATGACGTGTACAAGGGCGACCAGACCGTCACTACCGCTATTACTAACGTGACTGGCGGTGAGCACTTCGAAAACCTGGTGCCAGGTACTACGCCTGTCAGCACCACTGTCACCGATACTCCGGGTACTGATAACACCACTACCGTCACGTTGACCGCGCCAAGCGCAGTCAATGAAGGTGGTCAGATTACGTACACCGCGACCTTGAGCAACAAGGCCGGTACTGACGTAACCCTGAAGTTGGATAACGGCTCGACTATCACCATCAAAGCTGGTGACACCGTCGGCACCGTAACCGTCCCTGCGCCTAGCGATGACGTGTTCATCGACAAGAGCACCCAAACCGTCAAGATCACCGACACCGCTGGCGGTAACTTCGAAAAACTGGAAGTGGCTGGTGATGGCGCAACCACCACCATCAACGACACCATCGACAAAGTGGATGTGGTTCTGACCGCCACCACCACCGTCGGTGAAGGCGGCAATATCGTCTACACCGCCAGCCTTGTGGATAAAAACGGCGCGGCAGTGACCAACATCACCAACCCGCTGACCGTGACTTTGGACAATGGCCAGACCATTACCATCGGTGTGAATCAGTCGAATGGCAGCGTCACCGTTGTAGCACCAAACGACGTGTACAAAGGCGACCAGACCGTTACCACCGCCATCACCAACGTGACCGGCGGCGCGCACTTCGAGAATCTGGTGCCAGGCACAACGCCTGTTAACACCACAGTGACTGACACACCTGGCACTGCGGACACCACAACCGTCACGCTGACCGCTCCAAGTGCCGTCAACGAAGGTGGCCAGATCACTTACACCGCCACCTTGAGCAACAAGGCCGGTACTGACGTAACCCTGAAGTTGGATAACGGCTCGACCATCACCATCAAAGCTGGTGACACCGTCGGCACCGTAACCGTCCCTGCGCCTAGCGATGACGTGTTCATCGATAAGAGCACCCAGACCGTCAAGATCACCGACACCGCTGGCGGCAACTTCGAGAAACTGGAAGTTGCAGGTAACGGCGCAACCACGACGATCAACGACACCATCGACAAGGTTGATGTAGTCCTCACCGCCACCACCACGGTTGGCGAAGGCGGCAACATCATCTACACCGCCAGCCTTGTGGATAAAAACGGCGCGCTGGTGACCAACATCACCAGCCCGCTGACCGTGACCCTGGACAACGGCAAAACCATCACCATCGGTGTGAACCAGTCCAGCGGCACCGTCACCGTCGTAGCACCCAACGACGTGTACAAAGGCGACCAGACCGTTACCACCGCCATCACCAACGTGACCGGCGGCGCGCACTTCGAGAATCTGGTGCCAGGCACTACGCCTGTTAACACCACAGTGACGGATACCCCAGGCACCACCGATCTCACCAGCGTCACGCTGACCGCACCAAGTGCCGTCAACGAAGGCGGCACCATCACCTACACCGCCACCTTGAGCAACAAGGCTGGCACCGACATGGTAGTCACGCTGGATAACGGTTCGAGCATCACCATCAAGCAAGGTGCGACCGTAGGCTCTGTGACCGTTGCCGCGCCTGGCGATGACGTGTTCATCGACAAGAGCACCCAAACCGTCAAGATCACCGGCACTACCGGCGGTAACTTCGAAGGCGTGACCATCACTCCGGGCGGCGCGACCACCACCATCAACGACACCATCGATGATGTGACCGTGGTACTCAAAGCCACCGGCTCGGTCGCTGAAGGCGGTCAGATTACCTACACCGCATCGCTGGTCGACAAGAACGGCGCGGCAGTGACCAACGTCGGTTCCGACTTGGTGGTAAGGCTGGATAACGGCTCGACCATCACCATCGGCAACGGCAAGTCCAGCAGCACCACCACGGCTGTTGCGCCTAACGACGCGTATGTCGGCGCCAACGATGTGAACAACAAGATTACCGGCGTAGTCAGCGGCGGCGACAAGTACGAACACCTGATCGTCGACGGCAGCACCGTCACCACCAAAGTGACGGATGTGGTCAACAACACCACCATCAGCATCACCGGCGACGCCTCGGTGACTGAAGGCGGCACTGCGCATTACACGCTGACCCTGAGCAACCCGGCGCAAACCGATGTGACCGTGACGCTCAAGTACAGCGGCACCGCCACCGATGGTTCGGACTTCAACGGCGTATACACCGTGAAGATCCCGGCGGGCGCCAGCAGCGTGCCGTTTAACATCGCCACGATCGACGACAGGATCACCGAGCCGACCGAACAGATTGTCATCACTATCGACAAGACCACCGGCGGCAACTTCGAGAACCTGGTGGTCGGCAACGGCAGCGTCAGCACCAATATCATCGATAACGATGCGCCGCCGGTCATCGACCTGGACGCCAACAACTCCAGCGGCGCGACCGGTGCCGACTACAGAACCACCTTCACCGAAGGCACCGCCGGGCCGGGTGTGTCGATTGCCGACACCGATATCAAGATCACCGATCCGGACAGCACGATGCTGACCGGTGCGACGGTCACCCTGACCAACGCACAGGCCGGTGATGCACTGAACCTGGGCAACAGCGTCAACGGCATCATCGTCAGCACCAACAACCAGACGGGCACCATCACCCTGACGTTGTCGGGCAGCGCGACGCTGGCTGATTACATGCAGCGTATCCAGAACATCACGTTCACCAACAACAGTCACGACCCAAGCACCACGCCGCGGACCATCACCGTGACCGTGACCGATGGCGGCAACTATTCCAACGTTGCCACCACCACCGTTAACGTGGTGGCAGTCAACGATCCGCCAGTCGCCACCGGCAGCGCCGTGACCGGCACCGAAGACACGCCGCTGGCGCTGACCTGGGCCAACTTCGGCGTGACCGATGTGGATTCGCCACAAGCCAGCCTGGGCGTGAAAATCACCGACCTGCCGGTGGCCGGCAAGCTGCAATACCTGGCAGCGGATGGCACCACCTGGACCAACGTGACTGCCAACCAGACCTTCACCAAGGCCCAGATCGACGGCGGCCAGTTGCGCTTTATGCCTAACGCCAACGAATCCGGCGCCGACGGTTATGGGGGCACCGGTGTTGGCAACAAGCAGGCTGATTATGCGCAGTTCAAGTTCCAGCCTACCGACGGCAAGGACCTGGGCAACAGCGCCACGGTGAAAGTCGATATCACACCCGTGGCCGATGCACCTACGCTGAACGTGGCCGATAACAATGTCGCCTCGACCGGTCTGATCAAACAGGGCTGGAACAGCATTGCCGGCCTCGGCACCAACGGGAACGGCGCGGCACCAGACGTACTGAAAAACGCCATCGACAACGCAGGTACGCCGAACAACACCAGTGTCGTCACCAATGTCGAGTCAGTCGACAATGTCAACGCCGGCTCTGGCTCCAAGATCTCCGGCCTGATGTACATGGAAGCTGGCAAGAGCTACACCTTCAGCGGCGTCGCCGATGACAGTGTGGTGGTCAACGTTGGCGGTAAAGACATTGCCAGCGGGCTATGGGCGACCAACAGCGGCAAATTCAGCGGCTCGTTTACGCCAACGGTCAGCGGTTACTACAGCCTCGAGATCTACCAAGCCAACCAAGCGGGGCCTGGCAGCTTTGACGTCAATCTGTCGATCAACGGCGGGGCGATTCAGAACTTGAGCACCAGCACCGTGCCGCTGTACACCGGCCTCACTGATTTGACCAACGCCGGTGTGACCGTGTCCGACCTGCATGGCAGCAACGGTGACGGTTATTACGTGGGCTACAAGCTTAACGAAGCCCAGGAAAACGGCACTGTGAAGCTGTCCAAGGTAACCACCGCGCTGACTGATACCGACGGTTCGGAAACCCTGAGCGTGAAGATCAGCGGCGTACCGGCAGGCTCGGTCCTCACCGACGCGTCCGGGCACACCTTCACTGCGACCAAAGGCGTGGGCGAAGTGAACGTCACGGGCTGGGACCTGAACACCCTGTCCATCAAGCCACCGACCTATTACAGCGGCCAGTTCAACCTGACCGTGACGTCGACCTCCACCGAAAGCCTCGGCGGTTCGGCGTCTACCACGGCGCAATTGCCAGTCACCGTGTACCCGGCAACCTACAACTCGGTGACGGGTACTTCGGGCAGCGACAACATTGTCGGCACTGACGGCAATGACATCGTCGTGGCCGATATCGGCGGCCTGAACGTGGTGCAAGGCAAGAACTACAACATCGCGTTCATGGTGGACAGTTCCGGCAGTATGAGCACCGCTTCGGTCAACGCGGCCAAAGCTTCGCTGACGTCGGTGTTCAACTCGCTCAAAGACAGCCTCGGCGCGAACACCTCGGGCACCGTGAACATCTTCCTGGCGGACTTCGATACCCAGGTGAACAAGTCGATCGCGATCAACCTTAACGATCCAAATGCACTGACGTTGCTCAAGTCTGTGCTGGATTCGATGGTGTCGGGTGGCGGTACCAACTATGAAGACGTGTTCAAGGCCACTGCGAACTTCTTCCAGAGTAACCTGGCAACCAGTAACACAAGTGCCACGAACCTGACGTACTTCATCACCGATGGTCAGCCAACCTACTACCAAAGCGGCGAGCAGACGAACCCGGTGGTGGTTGATTTCTATAGCAGCAACACCACCGATGGTCGCTTGGACGATTACATCAACACCAACAACTATGTGCTGGGCAACACCTTCAACATCAACGTCAATGGCACTAACCTGCAGTTGATCGACAGTCGTGGCCAGGTCCACCAGTGGGTGCAATACCGCGGTGGCAGTTGGTACGACAACGGCGTTATCGGCACCGTGCATGCCCAGGGCGACGGGACGTTTGAAGTCTCGTACCTCAACGGCAGCGGCAGCAGCACCGACTCGTCAACCACCAGCAATGCCAACAGCGGTTTTGCACTGCTCAAAGGCTTGTCGGCGGTTGAAGCCATCGGTATCAACGGCGACGTCAGCCTCAACGACCTCAAGCCTTACGACACCGATGGCAAGCCGCAAAGCAACATCGATCCGAAGGACCTGGCCAACGCGATCCTCGGCCACACCGAAGCCACGCTGCCAGGCGCCGACACCATCAGCGGTGGCGACGGCAACGACATCCTCTTCGGCGACCTGGTGAGCTTCAGCGGGATTACCGGTGAGGGCTACAACGCACTGCAGGCCTTTGTGGCACAGAAAACCGGTGTGGCCGTCTCCGCGGTAACCACCTCGAACGTGCACCAGTACGTCACCGAGCACTACGCGGACTTCGACGTCTCCGGCGCCAAGGACGGCAACGACACGCTGTTGGGCGGCGCAGGTGATGACATCCTGTTCGGCCAGGGCGGCAACGACCTGCTGGACGGCGGCAAAGGCAATGACATCCTGTTGGGTGGCACCGGTAACGACACCCTGATCGGTGGGCCGGGCAACGACATCCTGATCGGCGGCTCGGGTGCCGACACCTTCGTCTGGAAGGCGGGCGACTTCGGCAACGACGTGATCAAGGACTTCAAGGCCTCGGAAGGTGACCGGATCGATCTCAAGGATCTGTTGAAAGGTGAGACGGACAGCACCATCGACAACTACCTCAAGATCACCACGGTAGAAGGTGTGTCGACCCTGCAAATCAGCAGTGAAGGCAAGCTCAACGCCGCCGGCGGCCTGGCCAATGCCGATGTGACCATCAAGCTGGAAGGCAACGATTGGTCGCACACCAGCATCAACTCGCTGATCACAGGCGCCGACCCGACCATCAAGATCGACCACACCTCCTAAGCTGTGATTTATCGGCCGCCCGCAAGGGCGGTCGATTTGCTTGGGCGATACGTCGCTGGCCCTGGCGGCCGGTTGCATCGCATACTCGCGACCATAAACACAGCATTGACCTATGCTGGTGAACGCGTGTGGCTCATTTTCGAGGGATTCTTATGTTTTACGTGCAACGTGATGCACAGGGAGTGCTGAGTCGCGTGGAGGCCGCCGCCTTTGCCGATTCGACCGAAACCCTGCCGGCCGATCACCATGAGATCCAGGCCTGGTACGCCAACGAAGTGGTGGAAACCAGCCTGGCCCAGCTCAAACAAAGTGACATGGAGATGATCCGGGTACTGGACGACTTGATTCAGGTACTGACCCGCAAGGGCGTGATCAGCGTCACCGACCTGCCCCCGGCGGCCCAGGCCAAGCTGATGGACCGTAACCATGCACGGGAAGCGCTGGGTGGGTTGAGCCATCTGATCAATGATGAAGAGACTGGGTTGATCTAATTTCTTAAAGTCGAACCGGATCGAAATGTGGGAGCTGGCTTGCCTGCGATAGCATCACCTCGGTTTGCCTGATACACCGAAGTGATGCTATCGCAGGCAAGCCAACTCCCACACAAGCCCGCACACACATTGGATTTGCATCACTTCCAGGACGCAGGCTCACCAATCAACTGCCCCTGCACACCGAAAATCCCCATCTCGCGAATCACCTTCAATTCACCTTCGGTCTCCACGCGCTCGGCAATCAACGGCAAGTCGATGCTGTGGGCCGCGCGCTGGATCGCTTCGATAAACAGGCGTTTGTCGCTTTCCTGGTCGATGGCGCGGATGTAGCTGCCGTCGATCTTCAGGTACGCCAGGCCCAGGCGTGCCAGGTTGCCGATCATGCTGAAGCGCCCACCAAAACGCTGCAGACTGAGGGAGAAGCCCAACTCGCGCAGGCGCTGGGTCAACTGCTCCAGCAGAGCCTGCTCGGGTAATTGTTCTTCGCCGATCTCCAGGGTCAAGCGCGGGCCGAGGTTGCTGTGCTGGCGCAGCAACTCGACAATCCGGTTCAACGCCTGGGCGTCCTGCAAGGTGGCCGCCGAGAGGTTCAGCGCCAGGCTGTGCGTATGGCTGGCCATCTGCTTGAGCACGTGTTCGAGCATCAGTCGGTCCAGGCGTGCAGTCCAGCCGAAACGCTCAAGCCACGGCAGGAAACGCCCGGCCGGGATGGTGTGGCCGTCGTCATCCTGCAAACGCGACAGCACTTTGTAGTGCAGCACCAATTGCGGGTCCTGGCTGGCGACAACCGGCTGGAAGTACAGCTCAAAACGCTGGTGGGTAAGGGCCTGGTCCAACAGCGTGTGCCAGGCATGGTGATCGTCACCGACACTGGCGGCGGCGCTGTGGTCCAGGCACACCCAACTGCTGTCGCCCTGCCCTTCGGCCTGGGCCAGAGCCTGGTCAGCCAGGGTCAGCAATGCCTGGGGCGAATCACCGTGGTTGAATGGCGCAAGGCCAATGTAGGCCACCGGCGTGACGTCACTGGCACTGGTGGCCTGCAGGCTGAGCAGGGTGCTTTCAAGGTTTTGTGCCAATTGCAGCGCTTCTTCACGCACCAGCCCGGGCGCCAGCACCGCGAACTCACCACCACGAATACGGGTGACGAGGTTGTGGGTTTCCGGGTAAGGCTCACACTGGCGCAACAATTGTTCGCCAACCGCTTGCAGCAACTGGTCGGTGCGCTGGCCACCCAGGCGTTGGTTAAGGCCGGCCAGGTCCTTGACTCGTAGCAGCAGCAGGTAACCGGAGTTGGTGTCTTCCGGGTTACTGACGCGGGCGTTGAGCTGCATCTCGAAATAACGCCGGTTGGCGAGGCCGGTCAGGTTGTCTTGATAGGATTCAATGCGCAATTTTTCACTGCGCTCGGCCTGCTCCTGGAACAGCGCCTTGAGTTTCTCGACCATCTGGTTCATGGCCTGCACTACGCGCCGCAGTTCCGGCGTGCGGGGCAGATCCGGCAGGCTGAGAAACTCGCGGCGGGCGATGGCGTGGGACTGTTTGACCATGTAGTCCAGCGGCTTCAACTGCCGACGAAGCAGCAATGCACCGAGCACCGCACTCACCGCGCCGCACAGCAGCAACCAGCCCAGGCTGCCCAGGGCGCTTTGCCAGAGCTTGGCCAGGGCGAACATCGGGTGGCTGACCACCTCCACGCGCGCCGCCTGCTCCCAGCCGCGGTTGACCAGTGCATCGCCGCCGGCCGGTTCAAGGCCGATCAGCTTGACGAACCAGTTGGGCACGCCGTTGTTGTCCGGGATGCCGCTGCGTTCGACGATGGTTTTGTCGGTGGCTAAATCCACCACGCGGATGCTGGCGTAATAGCCACTGTCGAAAATCGAGCTGACCAGCAACTCCACCATCGCCGGGTCGTCGATATTGGGCGTCAGCGACAATGCCAGCGCAGTAGCCGCGTCCTGTGCATGGGAGCGCAATTGGTTGACGTATTGGGTGCGCGAGCTTTCCAGGCTGACCATGAAGCTGCCGCTGAAGGCGACCACCAGGAACAGACAGATTGCGATCAATAGTTGTTTGAACAGTGACATCCGATCAGTTACTCCTAGTTGGCAGGCTCGGCCGGGAAGCCTTCCGCACGCATTTTTTTCAACACATCCTGCCAACGCGACAAGCGTTTGGTATCACCGACTTTCTTGTTGCCCTTGGCGCCGGGCAGGTACAAGCCCTCGGCGTTGAATGAGTACACCGGCACCAGGTCGGTACGGCGGGTGGCCGGCAGGATCTCATCCATCAGGCTGTCGAGCACCAGCGGGATGGCATCGGGCGTCGGGTAATACGTCAGCACCATGTGCGCGCGATTCTGACGCAAAGCCTTAACGTAAGTAATGCGCAATTTGTCGCTGGAGACGCCCAGGTGGCGCAGGCTGAAATACTTGGCGATTGCGTAGTCCTCGCAATCTCCTGCACCCTTCCACAGCGCTTCGATGGGGGTTTCCCAATAGTCGACCACGTGCCAGAGGTCGATGTCTTCTACGTAGCTCATTTGCTTGTTGAAGAACAGGTTGACGACCTTGAGCTGCTCCTGTTCATCGACCTTCTTTTCAGTCGCCAACAGGCGCTGCCAGGCGTCGATGCGCTGTTGGCCCTCGCCGAGCGGCCCGTACAGAGCCGTGGCTTTGCGGCTGATCTGCGAGAAATCCCAATCGGCATGCAGCCCGCCGGGCATCAGGCCAGCGAGCAAAGTCGCTGAAAGTAGCCAGCCGACTATTCGAGAGGGAATAAAACTTACCGCCAAGGCGTTCAGTCCGTGAAGGGAGACGGAATTTCAGGGATGGTGAAGCTTCGATCAACAAAAAACAATGGCACAGTGCAATCATTCATGAGGGGTTCGAGTTTATAAACACCGTTTGTGGGACTCACAAAGTTCCGCCTGTAAGCCCTTACAAACTGAAACTTTGGCTGTTTGACAAGCGCGCGACCCATCTCTAGTGTGCTTTGGATCCAATTAAACACACTCCATTCAAGAAGGGAGGATAGCGTAACCGTGACGCAGAAGCCGAACCCATTAAGCAGCATCAAAATCAGCGGGCCTATTCCCGCCCATCTTGCACGCGCCGTTATTGAAGAAACGTTGCGCAATGCCATTCTCGACGGCAGGTTGCCCTGTGGTACCGCGATGCGCCAGCAAGAATTGGCCAGCCTGTTCGGCGTCAGCCGCATGCCCGTGCGCGAAGCCTTGCGCCAGCTGGAAGCCCAGTCCTTGCTCCATGTGGTAACCCACAAAGGTGCTGTGGTTGCGCCGTTGATCCAAGACAATTCGGCCGAGACCTATGCCCTGCGCATGTTGCTGGAATCCGAAGCGCTGCGCCTGTCAATTCCGTTGCTCACCGACGCAGACATTGCCGAGGCTGAAGCCTGCATCAATGCGTTGGAACAAGAGCGTGACTATGCCGAGATTGGCCGGCTCAATCGGCTGTTCCACATGGCGTTGTATGGCAAGGCGCCCAACCAGCGGTTGCTCAATCTGGTTGCGCACGGCTTGAATGAGGAGGAACGCTTTCTGCGCTTCAACCTCGAAGCGATGGGCCTGGGCGAGACATCCCAGGAAGATCACCGTGAATTGCTGAACCTGGTGGTGCACAAGAAAGTCGACGAAAGCATCCTGACGCTACGCAATCACCTGATGCGCGGCATGGAAGTGATCAATACCTACCTCGATAGCCTTGAGGGCACCGCAAAAAAAACTTCACAGTAAGGGTCTACACCGCCCTTTCTTGCCACGTTAACGCTATGGGGTATCTATCCTCTCAGGAAGTGCCCCATGTTTATGCGCCACGCTGAGATTAACATTCAAATAAGCCCACGCTTGTTAAAGAAACTTCTCACACACTTGCACACTACTTGATCACGACTAGTTGCTTCCCGCAAAAACATTTAATACTTTCATCAGTTTATCCAAACGTTTAATCGGATTATTATCTTTCACCCATAAAAGAACACTTCATTCGGCAGTGCCAACCTATGTCAGGTTAGCGCTGTACGCGTGGCTTGCCTAAACGCAGGCCATCCGCTTTTCATTACAAAACCCCATTACTGTTTCCAGAGCAGTCGCAACAACTTATAGGCGTCAACCATGCATCAACATTTGCTTGAACAAAAAAAACTACAGCTATGCAGCCATCCGTTATTTGCAGAAATAACTTCACTTAACAAGTTACAAATTTTTATGGAGCAGCATGTATTTGCTGTTTGGGACTTCATGAGCTTGGCTAAACGCCTGCAGCAGGATCTGACATGCATGCAATTGCCGTGGCTGCCACCCGTTGACCCGCAGAGCGCACGGCTGATCAATGAAATAGTGCTTGGCGAAGAGTCAGACGAACATCCAACGCGTGGCCACTGCAGCCACTTCGAGCTATATCTGGAGGCGATGACCGAGACCGGCGCAGATACCTCAGCCATCCAACGCTTCATTGAACTGCAGCGCCAAGGCGTCCAGGCAGATGCTGCGATGCAAAGGGTCAATGTACGCCCTGGCGTAACGCGCTTCGTCAGCAGCACCTTGCAGATCGCGCTGAACGCGCCCGCCCACTGTGTGGCAGCGACGTTCCTGCACGGCCGCGAGAGCGTCATCCCATCGATGTTCGAACGTATTCTGCAGGGCGACGCCTTCATGGCGCGTCAGGCACCGCTGTTCTGTCACTACCTCAGCCGTCACATCGAACTGGACACCGAGGATCATGGCCCAGGCGCAGAGCAGTTACTCCAGCGCTTGATCGGTGCCGACCCCAAACGCCAACGCGAAGCGGATGAAACCGCCATCAGCGCCATAGAAAACCGCCTCGGTTTCTGGGACGACGTGCATGCCTCCCTACACGAGGTGCGACCATGAACACCGCAGACTACCGCTCGTTTGCCGAAGATTGGGAACGTCGCGCCACCATCCGCACGCGCCCCCGGCGCCTGCTGGAAAACGACGATCGCTTGATCTTTCCGCTCTGCCGCCAACCCTTGGTGCTAAACGCAACTTTTGTCGAGCATTGCCCGCAGTGGCGCGACTTCGTGTTGACGCAAAGTTTCTACAAATTCATTAATGACGTGGTGATCTTCGAAACCGAGATCGTCGACAAGACCGCCCGCAGCATTGCCAAGAATCGCTTCGCACTGCCCTTCCCCCTTGCCTGTCGCATTGATGCGATGACGGTCGTGGTCGATGAGGATTACCACGCGCTGGTCGCGTTGGACTTCCTGCAACAGACCATTGAACTGACCGGCATACAACCGCTCGAGCTGCCCACGCAAATCGAACTGAGCCGGGCCTTGCCGGCCGCCCAGGCGCTTGCCCCGCAACACCTGCACGACGCTGTAGCGTTGATTGGCGTGGCCATCGCCGAGAACACCGTCACCCACGATGTAGCGGCGTTTGCCAAGGACGATAGCGTCAAACCTTCGATTCGCGGCTTGATGGCCGACCACTTGTTTGACGAGGGGCGTCACGCCCAGTTCTGGACGCAGCTGGTGCGTCTCTACTGGCAGGCGGCTAGCCCGGCAGACCGCGACAGCATCGCCGCAGTCCTGCCGACCTTCTTGACCCACTACCTGACCAACACGCTGCACAAAGGCTTCGACCTTCAGCTTGTCGAGCACCTGGACGTAGGCACCGACATCCGCCAGGCACTACGCGACGAAGTCACGGCCCTGCACTTTCCCATCACCCGCCAGCACCCGCTGCTCGGCAATATCATGGGGTTCCTGCATAACAGCGGCGTGCTGCACACGCCAAGCGTCGCCCGCGCGTTGAGCGACTACCTGCCCGAGTCGGGGAGGCAGACATGCGACGTCTGAGTATCGGATGGGCCGGCACCAGCCACGCCCTGATTGCGCTGAAGCAAGTGCTCGAAGAATACGGACACGCCAGCGTGACACAAGCCTTCGACCTGTTTATCGAGGACGGCACTCAAGCGCCGCTCGCATACTGTGCCGCAACCCGATGGTTAAGCCTGCGGTTGGGTATCGGCCCGGTGTACGAAGGCGGCCTGCCCTCACTGCAGTTACGCTGCTATGACCGTGACCAACGCGTGCTGGCGGTACATAACGTTGCCGAGGAGCCCAGCGGCAACGGCCAGCGATTGCGCCGGCAGGCGACAAGCTCACTCGTGGAGTGGGCCACCTCGCTGGTCAGCGGCTTCTCGAGGGATGCGGGCTTTTTTGCCGCCAGCAGCACCATTAACCTCTGGCCTGAGCAAAGCTTGCACGGACTGGACGCCCTTGCGTTTATGCACCGGTTCAATCGCACCGACCAGCCAGCATTGTTGCTGGCTGCCCAGGTGCCGATGATCGAGCGATTGCAGGCCGGTCTGCACGCCTTCGCCGAGCGCCCGGCGCTGAACATCGCGGGTAGCGTGCTGACCTACCGCCAATTGCAGCTTCGCGCCTTGTCGATCCAGCAACGCCTGCACCCTCTACTGGAAGGCGTTGAGACGCCGGTGGTTGGCGTGTGCCTGGAAAAGTCCGTCGAGTTGTATGCCAGTATTCTCGCAGTACTCGGTTGCGGCGCGGTGTATCTGCCACTGGCTCCGGATCATCCGCCGCAACGCCAGCAGGCCATGCTGGAACACAGCGGCGCCAAGGTATTGCTGGATGACGGCCGACACCCTTTGCGCGAGCAGTTCACGACACTGAGTGTCGGCAATATTGACTCCAACCACGCCGACATCACGCAGCCATTGATACAACGCCGCCCCGACATCGACGCTCCGTGCATGGTGCTGTTCACCTCGGGCACCACCGGCCAGCCCAAAGGCGTACTACTGAGCCAGGGCAATCTTGCGCATTTCACCAGCTGGACCGGCGCCAGCCTGGCGTTGGATGAACACAGCCGTGTCCTGCAGTTTTCGCCACTGAGTTTCGACTCATCACTGATCGATATCTTCCCGGCCCTGATCGCCGGTGCCGAGTTGATCGTCCCAAGCGAAGAGCAGCGGCGCGACCCTCAGCAACTGGTCGAGTTGATTCGCCAACAGCGCATCAGCCATGGTTTTTTGCCGCCGGCGCTACTGAGCATCCTACCGTTGGAAGAGCCCCTGGGCCTGACCCATCTGTTGACCGGCGGCGATGCCTGCGAGCCCTATGTGATCGAACGGCTGGCGGGCCAGTGCCGGTTGCACAACCTCTACGGCCCTACCGAGACCACGGTGCTGGTCAGCCACCGGACGTTGCGCCCCGGTGACAGCAATCGCAACGTGGGGCGCCCCATTGCCAACAGCCAGGTGCTGATCCTCGATGACGCGCTGCAACCGGTGGATGAGCAGGTCATGGGCGACCTTTACATCACAGGCCCTGGCGTAGGGCTGGGGTATGTGACCGCGCCGCCGCCCGGGGGCAACCCGTTCGTTGAGCTTACGTTGCCGGGCGGCCAAGCGCTGAGGGCCTACCGCAGCGGTGACCGGGCCAAATGGACGGCGGACGGTATAGAGCTGGGCGGACGACGGGACGATCAGGTGAAAATCCGGGGCTTTCGCGTCGAACCCCAGGAGATCGAACAGTGCCTGCGCAGCAGTCGGCTATTTCGCCAAGTGGCGGTGGTGATCGACCGTGACCGACGGGTTTTAGCTTTTGCCGCCCAGCCCGAGGCCGACGCAACGGTGACGGATCTGAAGCAGCATGCAGAGCAGTGGTTGCCGGCTTACATGCAACCCGAGCGCTGGACAGAGCTGCCGGGCATGCCCTGCACCGGCAATGGCAAAATTGACCGCCAGGCGTTGCTGACGGTGCTCGGGCACGCGACGCCACGCACCGCCCGCGCCTCGGCGCAAACGCCGCTGCAAACGCAACTGGTGACCCTGTGGAGCGAGTTGTTGGGCGTGCCTGGCGTTGATCTTTGCATTGATGAGAGTTTTTTCAATCTGGGCGGCCATTCCATCTTGCTGTCGACCTTGCTGCTGCGATTGCGCGAACAGTTTGGCCGCAGCCTTTCTTTGAACCGTTTTTTTGAAGCACCGACGATTCGTTCGCTTGCCTTGCTGATGGAAGACGCCGCACCGTCTTACACACCGTCATGCCAGATGGAAAAGGACGCATGCCAGGCGCTGAATGTAGAAATCCTGCCAGAGCGGTCCGCTGGGGATCCGCGCAAGGTGATCGTCACGGGTGCAAACAGCTTCGTGGGTGTGCATCTGGTCGAAGCGTTGTTGGCGGGTGGAGCACAGGAGGTGGCATGCCTGGTGCGTGAACGCCCGGGGCACTCGGCGCCAGCGCGGTTTGCACAGGCACTGCGCGAGTACCACCTGGAGCATCTGGACCTGAGCCGTGTGCAGGTTTATGCCGCTGACATGAGCCAGCCTCGTCTGGGCCTGGCCTGCGATGTCTATGACCACCTCGCCCGAAACCATGGTGTGTTGGTGCACAACGCCGCCAGGGTCAACCATGTGCTGGACTATGCCTCACTCGCCCGGGATAACGTCGAACCCGTGCTTGAGTGCCTGCGCCTGTGTGAAACCCACAGCAAGAAAGTCTTCAACTTCATCTCGACGCTGTCAGCCTGCAGCAGCATCGACGCTCAGGGTCACATCCTCGAAGCACCGGCCGTGGCCACGTTGCCGCTCTACCTCAAGAATGGCTACAACCTTTCCAAGTGGGTTGCCGAGCGGCTGCTGGGGCGTGCGGTCGAACAAGGTGCCTGGGTGAATATTCATCGACCGGGGAATATTGCGTTCAACAGCCACAACGGTGTTTGCCAGCCGCAAAACAACCGCCTGATGCTGATGCTCAAGGGGTCGCTGCAGTTGGGCTTCGCGCCCAGCCTGGAAGTGAATTTTGACTTGATGCCGGTGGACTTTCTCGCACGTTTCGTCGCGTTTCACTGCAGTCAATTCGCGGCACGGCGAAACGTCTTCAACCTGCATAACCCGCAGCCTTTGAGCTGGGACCATTACCTGGATGCATTCAGCCAGGCCGGCCATCTTTTCGAACGGGTGAGCGTCGCGCAGTGGCAAAAGATGCTGCCAACGGTGGGGCCTGATAACGCGCTGTTTGGCGTACTGGGTTTTTACCTGGATGACCTCGCGGAAGATATCAGCGACGTCTCGATGATTTGTCACGACAACGCACGCCAGGGTGTGGCAGCGATGGGCGAACAGTACCCGCGAAAGGACCCTGCGCTGTTGCGCAAAGGCTGCGACCACCTCAAGGCCATTGGCTTTCTTTGACAGGACTCCTTATGGAACCGCTGCAACCCGATACATTGATCCGTAACCCGAATGGCGCGCCGCTGATAGCGTGTGTTGACGTCGCGTGCGATGCCGCAAGCCTGTGGAGTGTGGTGGGAAATTTTGCAGGCTTTGATGCCTTCATTCCTGCCCTGTCGCACATCGAAATGACGGGAACCGGCGTAGGCGCATTACGCACCAAATTTTTCCATGATGGGCATCGCGTCGTTGAGCAACTCAACAGCCGTGACGACGAAGCGATGTGCATGACGTGGACCACCCTCTACAACACCTTGGGGGTCGCGCGGCTATGGGCCGCCATGCGTGTGGAAGCACTTGGCGCCAAACACGCCAGGGCGACCTGGACGCTGATTGGCGAACCGGTTGATATACCGCAGGCGGAGTTCGAGCAGTTTGCGCAGGCTTTTGCCGACAGCGCCTTGGAGAATGTGCGCCGGATGTTCGACTGATCAGCAGGAGCGAGAGGCCTCGCTCCTGCCAAGCCGGGTCAGATCTTGAAGCTGTCGACCAGTTGCTTCAATCGACTGGCCTGCTGCGACAACGCATCGCAGTCCTTGAGCGTTTCGTTGAGGTTGACGACACCTTGCTGGTTCAACAGATTGATCTGGTTGATATCAACGTTGAGGGTTTCAACCACTGCGGTCTGCTCTTCGGTAGCCGCCGCAACCGATTGGTTCATGCCATCGATCTCGACGATTCGCTGCGTCACGCTGACCAGGCGCTCACCCGCCTGGTTGGCCACTTCAACGCTTTCTTCGCTGGAGACCTGGCTGGCGTTCATGGTGGTCACGGCTTCACGCGAGCCCACTTGCAGCGAAGTGATCATCTTGTGGATCTCTTCGGCCGATTCCTGGGTACGGTGCGCCAGGTTGCGCACTTCATCGGCAACCACGGCAAATCCGCGCCCGGCTTCACCGGCACGCGCAGCCTCGATCGCCGCGTTGAGCGCCAGCAAGTTGGTTTGCTGAGAGATGCCTTTGATCACATCCAGGATGTGCCCAATGTTATCGGTGCTGGCGTTGAGGGTTTCGATCTGCGTACAGGACAAGCTGATCTTTTGCGACAGTTCCGACATGGCCAGGATGGTTTGCTCCACCACCTTGCGCCCGTCATCTGCTTGCTCGCTGGCACCGCTGGCATGTTGCGATGCATCGGCTGCGTTGCGGGCGATTTCCTGGGTGGCGGCGCCCAGTTCGTTGATGGCGGCTGCCACGCTGTTGGTGCGCGCGCTTTGCTCGTCCGAGCCGATGATCGAAGCGTTGGAGGACGCCATGACGCGCTGCGACAGGTCGTGCACCTGACGCGTAGCCGAAGACACTTCGGAAATCGAGGCATGGATGCGCTCGACGAACTGGTTGAACGCACTGCCCACTTCGCCGAACTCATCTTTGCTGGTCACGTCCAGGCGGCGGGTCAAATCGCCTTCGCCCTGGGCGATGTCCTGCATGGCCACGCCCATAGTGGTCAGCGGGCGCAACAGCACTTGAATCAGCAGGCTGAGCAGCACGGCGATCGCCACCACGGCGATCAACATGGCGATCAGTGCCGATGTACGGAATTTACTCAGTGGTGCGTAGGCTTTGTCTTTGTCGATCGACAGGCCGATGTACCAATCCGCGCCCGGCAAACCGCTGATCGGGGTAAATGACAGAATACGGTCCTGGCCGTTGAGTACAACGTCCTGGCTGACCTTCTCGATACGCAGGCTGGTGCCAGGGTAGATATCCTTGAGGTTCTTCATCACCTGGTCCTGGTCAGGACTGACGATGACCTGGCCATCGGCGCTGACCAGGAACGCATGGCCAATACCCCCGAAGTCCACCGAATTGATGATCTTCACCAGGGTTTGCAGACTCAGGTCACCGCCGACTACGCCGAGCAGCTCGCCGTTCTTTTTGACCGGCAGGGCGATGGTCACGATTTGCCCGCCAACCGCCGCCATATAAGGCGGAGTGAGCATGGTTTTATCGGCCGCGACCGCCTGCTTGTACCAAGGGCGCTGACGAGGGTCGTAATCGTCGGGCATCTTGGCGTCAGGGCGCTGCGTAAATACGCCGTTGGTTTGGCCGACATAGGTGAACTGGAAGTTCGAGGTGAGCGCGGGCTGGTCGACCAGCCCTGGCAGGTCAGCACCGCTGCCCTGGTGAGCAACGTTTTGCGCCAGGCTTTCGAGGACCAGGATGCGGCCACTGAGCCAGTTCTGCACGCTGCTGGCCGTGAGTTCGCCCGATTGTTGAATGGACGACTCAAGGTTTTGTTTGATGGTGCTGCGCTGCAGGTAATCGTTGTAGAGGGTAAATAGCGCGAAGGCCAGAACCACGACGCCTGACGCGGCCAGTAGAATTTTATGACTGAACTTGAGATTCATTTCATCGACTTCTTTTGCCAAAGGGGGGTGAGCGTGCCGAGTGGAACATTCCATGTAACGGGATAGGCGGACTCTTCGGCCGCTCTATTTCGGTGCACGCATGGCTCGTCAGGCTTTCGGCCACTTCAGGAGAAATCTTAGAGATTTGTGAGAAGCATCCTGATTTTGAGTAGGAAACCGACCAGCGGTAGACGCTCAGGGTTCGGCGCTGCAAATTTTTTCTGCCCTCGCGACAATGCGACTAATTGTCATTTGTGACACTTGGCCAGGCCTGTGTGAGTGCCCTCTACTGACTACATTGCGCGCGAAAGGGTTGTACACACGCTTTGCAGCACCCACCACAACTGGCTCAACACTTGTCTGCGCAGTCGCTTGGGCAAGGGCGGCGATTCCTGGGGCGCATGCGGCACTGGAAAACGTCGCACAAGGCTTGGGCCGACGACGGGCACTGAAGGTGTTGTCGAGTGTGGTGTTGGTGGGGTGCGCGGCGTGGATAAGCCGGGGCATGACCGGCTGGCAGCGCTGGACCTCCGATTTCGCAACCGCCACCGGCGAGCGGCGCAGCGTGCAATTACCGGACGGCACACGCCTGCAACTCAACTCCGACAGTACGGTGTACCTCACCTTCAATCCGCAACAGCGCCTGATCACATTGGTGCGCGGGGAAATCCAGGTGACCTGCGGTTCGCTATCGTCAGCACCTTTGCTGGTACACACTCGCCACGGCTTGCTCGAAGGCATCGATGGGCGTTTTACCGTGCGCCAAGACAGCAAGGCGTGGTCAGCGGCAATGTGGCCATCCATTCACCGCAGACGGCCGATGGGCTGATTGTGACGCGAGACATGCGCCTGGCTGACTTGGTGTCGGAAGTGGAGCGCTACCGTCAGGGTTACCTGGGCTGTGCGGCGGATATCGGCGACTTGCGGCTATCAGGGGTTTTCCGTTTGGACGACACCGACAAGTTGCTGGCGATCGTTGCGCAAACACTGCCAGTTCAAGTGCGCTATCGCACACGTTGGTGGGTGAGCCTGGAACGCCAGGCCTGACTTTTTCAGCTTTTGTTGGCGGCTTTTTTCCGTGAGTCCGGCTTAGACAGTAAGCCTCTTTATCTGCCTTGACCGGCCTCTACGGACCTTGATCATGACTGTGCGCTTTCTCAACGACTCACCAGACTCCTCCTACCATACGTTGTTTGACGCTTCAGGAGGATACGACTTGGGCAAAGTGGGCTTGAAGGGTGTGGATGTAAGGCTCAATGCCAACAACCTGACCAATGAGAGTTATGTGGCGTCCTGTGCCAGCCTGAACTTTTGCTATCTGGGTGAAGAGCGTAATGTCAGTGCGACGGTCAGCTATCAGTTCTGATCCGTTAAAGCTTCTAACAAGCCGGCGCCTGATTCCTGGTGCCGGCTTTTTTGTGGGTGTCGTCAGGTTGCCTTTGTCCGGCCCAGACGTATATGTGGGCGATCTGCAGCCGGGGCATTATCATCCCCCCTAAACGACAAAACCCCTGTCTGCGTTAGCAGACAGGGGTTTTGGAATTTAATCTTGACGATGACCTACTCTCACATGGGGAAACCCCACACTACCATCGGCGATGCATCGTTTCACTGCTGAGTTCGGGATGGGATCAGGTGGTTCCAATGCTCTATGGTCGTCAAGAAATTCTGTGTACCAGCCCGTTGCGCTTGCAACGTGCCGGTGAAATTCATGGACTTCTACATAAACAAAACCCCTGATTGCGTTAGCAATCAGGGGTTTCGGAATTTAATCTTGACGATGACCTACTCTCACATGGGGAAACCCCACACTACCATCGGCGATGCATCGTTTCACTACTGAGTTCGGGATGGGATCAGGTGGTTCCAATGCTCTATGGTCGTCAAGAA